>JBDTDR010000029.1:0-7959 GCA_039922955.1 Candidatus Tumulicola sp. | reverse complement strand
GTGCAGTGCACGTTGCAGACGTTGGTGTAGTTGATCGTCGTGTCGATGACGTAGGTCACGACGTTGCCGGGATACAGCGCCATGCGGCGAGCGTGCGCGGCGGCGCCGAGGTCGTGAAGATCGCCCTCGTTGTACAGGCGCACGCCTTCGTCGAACGTGAGGCGGCCGCCGGTGGCGGCGCGGTCCAGCAAGCTGCTAAGAGAGGACACCGATGACCTCCGGAAGCGACGATGGGACGGCGGGGATGGCCCCGATGGCGTAGAGCTCGCGGCAGAAGGCCGCCAGGCCGTTTTGCGCCGCGCTGTGAAACGTGAAGTTCAGCTTACCGTAGTACGCGTCGTAGAACCCGTTGGAACGATGGACGAGCCGTTCGGCGCGAGCGACGACGTCGTCCATGTGCGACCGCGACCAGGTGTACGAGTCGGTAAGGGCGTGCATGCACGCGCGAATGGCGTCCGGGTCGTTCTCGTAGGCGTCGCGGCGCGCCGCCCAGACGGCAAAAACGGTTTGCCGATCGGTCCACTCGTGCCAGAGTTTGCCGAGGTCGTAAATGCGCTCCGGCGAGAAGGCTTCGATTGCATCGATTGCGGCGTCACCGATCAACAGGGTCGGATCGCCCGCGCGCGCCCGCTCGAGGGGGCGGGCTTCCACCACGTATGCCGGCGCGACCCCGTACCGTCGCTCCAACAGCACCCGCAGCAGGTTACGCCCGCTCTCCGACTCGTGGGTGACGTACACCGCAACGCCGTCCAGCAGTGCCGGCGGCGTCGCCGAGACGAGGACCACGGAAACCACCTCCTCGCGCGCGCCGATGCAGAGGTCGGGCAACAGGACCAAGTCGTCGCAATGCCGTGCCCAGGCGAACGAGCTGATCGGGCTCAAGTCGAGTTCGCCGCCAAGCAGCATGGCATTCAAGCGCGAGGGCACGTCGGCGTGAAGCGTACCGGGATACGCGATCGCGCCCGCATCGAATGCCGCATAAACCGGCAAATCGTTGGTGTACCGAATTCGGCCGGACCGCAGCGTCACGCTTCGACCAGCTCTCGATTCGGCGACGGCGGCGTCCAGTCCCAAGCAAACTGTTGATACGTCGAGTTGCGGCGCACCGGAACGTATCCGGCGCCTTCGATCAGGCGGCGGAACTCGCGGTCGTCGACGTATTGCCCCGATTGGGTTCCGGCCGAATGGTAGATCATCTCCTCGTCGGTCGAGCCATGCGTACCGTCCATGTCGTCAGCACCGAAGTGCAGCGCGACTTGGCAAATCTTCAGCCCCTGGATCATCCAATAGGCTTTGATGTGGTCGAAGTTGTGCAGCATCAGGCGCGCGACCGCGAAGGTTCGCAAATCGTCGAGGCCGGTCGTCCATCCGCAGTACGACAGCTCGTTGCCGTCGGGGTGAAATGCGAGCGGGATGAAGGCGTTGAAACCGGGCGATCGTTCCTGCGAATCGCGCAACCGGATAAGATGGTCGACGCGATCTTCAAGGGTCTCGATATGGCCGTAGAGCATCGTTGCGTTGCTGGCGACGCCTTGGCGGTGCAGTTCCTCATGGATCGCGATCCAGTTCGCGCTCGAAACCTTGTTCGGGCAGATCTTGGCGCGCGTTTCTTCGCCCAGAATTTCGGCGGCACCGCCGTTGACGTTGTCGAGCCCGGCGTCTTTGAGGGTCGAAACGATTTCAGGGAACGACAGCCGATGGCGCTTGGCCATGTACTCGATCTCGGCCGCGGTGAAGAGCGAGAGCTGAACGTGCGGCAACGCTTCTTTAAAGCGGCGCATCAGCGGCAGCCAGTAGTCGAGCGATAACTGCCGGGGATCGTGCCCGCCGACGATGTGGAGCTGATTGAAATTCGTTCCCGTCTCGACCGCTTTGTTGAAGACCTGCTCGGCCGTCATCCGAAAGACGCGCGCGGGCTCTTTGAACTCGTCGGCGGCAAACGAACAGAACGTGCAGCCGGCAAAGCACACGTTGGTCGAGTTGACGTACCGGTTGAGCACGTAAAAGACGTTCTTCGCGCTCTTGCGTTCCTTGCGTGTGCGCGCGATCCGTCCGAGGTTGTGGATGTCGGGCGTGCGGTACAGCACCAGCCCGTCTTCAAAGGAAAGCGGTGTTTCCGAGTCGACCTTCCGTTCGATCGCGACGAGCCTGGGATCGGGGTATGCCACGGTGCGCCTTCCTGAGTGCGTTTGAGGGTTTGCGTCTCTTCGGGCCTACGTTACGGGCGCCCCGCAGGGGACGCAAAGACCTTTACCGGGACGACGGCCAGCGCGGTGGACACCAGGGCTACGGCCAAGAGCGCGCCGCCCAGGATATCGGTGAAGTAGTGAGCCCCGAGCGCCAGGCGCGACCAGCAAATCGCCAGTGCAAAGAGCAGGAGGCACGCGGGCGCGGCCGTTCGCACCGGACGCGGCAGATCCGAGACGTACAGCATCCCCGCCCAGAGGGCATAAAATCCGGTAGCGATCGTCGCGTGCGAGCTCGGGTACGAAAACGCCGTCTCACGGCGCACCACCCAGTCGATCCGCCGCGGGCGCATGAAGAAGTGCTGAAAGAGATCGGCTCCCTGCCAGCACAGCAGCAGCGCGACCACGCTGAAAATGATTCGCCCGCGCCACGACGGCACGCGCCAGGCTACGACGAGCAATACGATGGCGATCGGCCCCAGCGCTTGAACGTAACACCCCCAGGTCAGCCACCACGCGATCAGCGAGCTGTGGTTTGCCAGCGCGACTTCCCAGCCCACCAAGGTTGCCGGTTCGCCGGCCCGCGTCACGTAGAAACCGAGCGCGAGAAACAGCCCGAACGCGACGATCGCCGTGGCGAGAGCCTTCAAGGGCCGCTCGCAAAGAGGTCTTGCTGCCCTCCGTCGGCTTTCCCAAGACGCACCGTAAGCATCTCGAGTTCCGCAAACCCGATCAGGATCTTGCGCGGCTTCGTCCCCTCGTGCGGGCCGACGACTTTGAAATCTTCGAGCTGTTTCATCAGGCGCACGGCGCGCGGATGTCCGATTGAGAACTGCGATTGCAGCTGCGCCGTCGACGCGTAGTTGCTTTCGATAATGAACTTGGCGGCGTCGAAGCAGAGCGGATCGACGATCCGGCCGGTCTCGTCGTCGCTGACCGGAAGCACCTCAACGTCGAGCAGGTTGTGCGGCCGAGACTGCCGCGCCCAAAACTCCACTAGCCGCGTGACCTCCGAACCCGAAATGAGCGCGCCCTGGGCGCGAACGGGTTTGGGCGCGTCGATGGGAAGATACAACATATCGCCGCGGCCGAGCAACCGCTCGGCGCCGTTCATGTCGAGGACCACGCGCGAATCGGCCTGCGAGCTTACGGCAAACGCAATGCGCGACGGAATGTTTGCCTTGATCAGCCCGGTGATGACGTCGACCGAGGGGCGCTGGGTCGCGACGATCAGATGAATTCCGGTCGCCCGCGCGAGCTGCGCCAAGCGCATGATCGTGGTCTCGACCTTGGCCGGCGCCACCAGCATCAGGTCGGCCAGTTCATCGATGATGATGACGACGTACGGCAAGCTTTCTTCGGGATACTTTGCGTTGTACTCTTCGATCTTGCGGACGCCGGCCTTGGCAAATCGTTCGTACCGCGAGTCCATCTCTTTGGTCATTTCAAAGAGGGCTCCGGCCGCCAGACGCGGATCGGTGATGACCTCTTTGATCAAGTGCGGAATCCCGTTGTACACGGTCAGCTCGACGCGTTTAGGATCGATCATGAGCATCTGCACCTGATCGGGCGTGGACGTGACGAGCAGCGAAGCGATGATCGTGTTGAGGCAAACCGACTTACCGGCGCCGGTGGCGCCGGCCACGAGCAAGTGCGGCATCTTGCAGAGATCGCCGAAGACCGGCCGTCCGGTGATGTCTTTGCCGAGCGCCATCCAGAGCGGCGGTATCTGGCCCCGGTTGGGAATCGCGTCGAGGATCTCGCGGATCGCGACGATGGAGATGGTTTGATTCGGAACCTCGATGCCGACCGCCGATTTTCCCGGGATCGGCGCTTCGATGCGCACGCTGGTCGCCGCCAACGCGAGCGCGAGATCGTCGGCGAGCGAGGCGATCTTCGAGATCTTGATGCCGCGTTCGGGCTTGAGCTCGTAACGGGTAATCGAGGGCCCCCGTTCGATGTGAACCACTTTCGCCCCGACGCCGAAGCTTGCCAGCGTGTCCTCGAGCAGGTGCGCGCGATTCGAATCGTCGACCACTCGCGCGGGCGGAGGATCGAAGATCGCCAGGTCGGGCAACCGATAGGTGCGTCCCGTCGGGAGCGGCTCGGCCGGTTCGTACTCCCCGCGCACCGCCGCCGCGTCGCCTTTCTCCACCGGCCGCGGCGGGCGAACCATCGGGGGGAGCGACTCGACCGGGAAGGGCGCCGGCGGGATGCGTTCGACTTCGACCTCGACGGCCGTGTCGTCGAAGGCGGTCGAGGGCGGCCGGATGCCGTCCTTCGGCAGCGCGAATGCTGCGCGCAGCGAGTCGTGGCCCTCAGGCAGGCGCACGCGCAGGCCCGGCATCTTCGGGACGTTCGGCATGCGCAGTCCGCCGGCGAAAATGATGACACGCCCGATCAGCTGCTTCAGGCTCGCGTTCGTCAGCCAGAGGGTGAGCGAAAGCGCCGAAACGACGAGCACGATCCAACCGCCGACCGTCCCCACGAGCGCGTGCAGCGCCCACCAGGTGTTCGCGCCGACCGCGCCGCCGCGCCCCGGGCTGCCGGCGCCGAGGGCCGCTTCGACGATCAGAAAGTACGCGAGCGCGCTGCTGCCCAGCCCGGCAATCATGCGCGGCACGTTGACCTCCAAGAAGACGATCGCACCGAGGACTGCCACCAGCACCGGGAAAAGCGGAGCGGCACCTCCAAAGAGTCGGCGCAGCGTCTCGGCGGTCCATCCGCCGATACTGCCGGCATGATGCGGAATTGCGAGTGAGATACCGCAGAGGACGGCTAATCCGATCGCGGCGATTCCGACGATCTCGAGGTTGAGCCGCGTCCTCGCAGTCGCCTTTCGGCGCGCGCGTGCCATGAAATCTACCGTTTCGGCAATCTACGAGGAGTTCATTTTGAGCACGCCGACCCTCGTCGTCCTGGAGGGCGACCAGACCGGACAAGAGTTGCTTCGCGAAGCGCTGCGCGTCCTCGACCGTTCCGTGATCGATCTCGAACTCGTCTTCGAGAGCTACGATCTTTCGCTGGAAAACCGGCGCGCGACGCAGAATCAGATCGTCTTCGATGCCGCCGAGGCGTTGAAGAACCGTGGCCTCGGCCTCAAAGCCGCCACGATCACGCCCGAGCAAAAAGGCGACGTCGGCTCTCCCAACCGAATCCTTCGCGAACGGATCGACGGAAAAGTGATCGTGCGCACGGGTCGCAAACTGCCGCGCGTGCGCCCCGTCGCCGGCATTCACGCGCCGATTTCGGTCGTGCGCATGGCGGTCGGCGATGCGTACGGCGCCAAAGAATGGCGCGAGGGCGACGGCATGGACGAGGTCGCGCACCGGACCGAAACGATTACGCGCGGCGTCTGCCGGTACGTGGCCGAGTACGCTTTCGTGCATGCCAAGAAGATGGGGGCGGTCGTCTTCGGCGGGCCAAAATATACGGTGAGCCCGGTGTACGAAGGGATGCTCAAAGAGGAAATGGACGCGGCCGCGCAACGCCACGGCGACGTCCCCTACGACCCGCAGTTAATCGACGCGACCTACGCGCTGTTGCTCTCCAACGCGGGCGACGATCCGCTCGTGATCCCCTCGCTCAATCGCGACGGCGACTGTCTCTCCGACATGGTCATGCAGCTCTTCGGATCGATCGCCGGCGCCGAATCGGTGCTGCTCGCCTTTCATCCCGCCTCAAGCGCCGACGAGCCGAGCGCGCTGGGAGGCTTCGCACCTTCGGTCGTGATGGCGGAGGCGCCGCACGGCACCGCGCCGCGCCTGCAAGGGAAAAACGTTGCCAATCCGCTGGCCATGATCCTCGCGGCCGCCGCCGTGCTCTCGTATATCGACGACAAACGCGCCGCCAACGCCTCGCGGGCCATTTACGAAGCCGCGCTCGAATCGCTCCACGGCGGAATCGCAACCGCCGATCTCGGCGGCCACGCCACGACGACGGAGTTCACCGACGCCGTAATCGAAAGCGTCGCCCGAAAACTCGACGTCTGGTCAACGCTCTAACGCGCCCCTTCGCCCTTCGACTGCGCGCCGTTCCGGCGCTTCGCTCAGGATGACACGCACAGTTAGACTTCCATTACGACGGGGATTACGATGGGGCGGCGTTTGGTACGGGCGTAGACGGCTTTGGATAATCCGTTGCGGATGTGTTCCTTGACCGTATTGACGTCGCGCATGCCCTCGACCGAAACTTCTTCGATGATGGTTAACAGTTCGGCGCGCAGTTCGTCGAGTACGCCGCCGGCCTCGGGCAGATAAAAGACGCCTTTGGAGATCAAATCCGGGCCGGCGCTGATGCGCGCTTCTTCGGCGTCGATCGCCACCACCACCATCATGATGCCGTCGTTGGAAAGCGCCTTGCGGTCGCGAAGCACGGCCTCGCCGATGTCGCCGACGCCCGAACCGTCGACGAACACGTTCCCGCCGTACGTCTTGCCGATCTTGTCCCCGTACTCGGACGTGAATTCGAGCACGTCGCCGTTCTCGGCGACGAACACGTTGCCGGGCTCGACGCCGGTCTGAACCGCCAGGCGTCCGTGCTGCATCAGCATGCGGTACTCGCCGTGCACGGGCATAAAGAATTCGGGGCGGACCAAGTTGAGCATCAGCAGCAGCTCCTCTTGCGACCCGTGCCCTGAGACGTGCGAGCGTCCGTCCGTCCCGTGAATCACGATCGCGCCGAGCTTTGAAAGGTTGTTGATCGTCTTGTAAACGCTCTTTTCGTTGCCGGGAATCGGAGTCGCGCTGATCACCACGGTGTCTCCCGGAACGATGCGGAACTTCTTGTGGTCCCGCACCGACATGCGCGCGAGCCCGCTCATCGGCTCACCCTGGGATCCGGTCGTCACGACGACGATGCGCTCCGGAGGAAAGTTGTCGACCTCCTCGATCTTGATCACCGTCTCGGGCGGAATCCGCAGGTGCCCCAGTTCGCTCGAAAAGTGGACGACGTTCTGCATCGAACGACCGAGAAATGCGACCTTGCGACCGAAGCGAACGGCGTGATCCACGGCTTGCTGGATGCGCGGAACGTTGGAAGCGAACGATGCGACCAGAATCCTGCCCTTCGCGCGCGAAAAAATCGTCGTAAAAGCTTCGCCCACGATTCGCTCGGAAAGCGTGTGCCCGGGCCGCTCGGCATTGGTCGAGTCGGAGAGCATACAGAGAACGCCTTCGTCGCCGATCCGCGCGATCCGAGCGAAATCGGCCGGCCTTCCATCGATCGGCGTTTGATCGAACTTGAAATCGCCCGTATGGAAAACGGTGCCGACGGGCGTGCGCAGCGCGAGCGAGCAGGCTCCCGCAACCGAGTGGTTGATGTGCACGAACTCCGCGTCGATGGCTCCATACGCTACGCGATCGCCGGGCTTGACCGCCACGAAAGCGACGTCGCCGAGTTTCTGCTCGCGCGATTTGGCCTTGATGAGCGCGAGCGACAGCGGCGTCCCGACGATCGGCGTCTCCGGAAATTCGCGCAGGAAATATGGAATACCGCCGATGTGATCTTCGTGACCGTGGGTCACCAGCAGCGCCCGCAGCTTCTTGCGCCGCTCGCGAACGTAGGTGAAGTCGTTGATCACGACGTCGACGCCGTACATCTCGTCGTCGGGGAACATGAGACCGCAGTCGACGACGACCAAGTCGTCGTTCGTCTCGATGACGGTCATGTTGCGGCCGATTTCGCCGCAACCTCCGAGGGGAACGACGCGCACGTACGGGGTGGCGGGGGGCGCGGGGACGATCAAAGTATCCGGGTTCAAGCTCGCATCTTG
>JBDTDR010000028.1:0-5581 GCA_039922955.1 Candidatus Tumulicola sp. | reverse complement strand
TTTGCTATGCTTGGTCATGGGCCGGTCTCCTTTGCACCATCGAGTGCGTCGTTGAGCCATAGAGCTCGTCAGGGAAGTTCTCGAACTATCCCGTTTCGGGGGCCGGCCTTCTCATCCCATTTCGACTGCGCGCCTTTGGCGCTTCGCTCAGCCCTTCGACTGCGCGCCTTTGGCGCTTCGCTCAGGATGACGCGTGGAGGGTGCGTTTGAGGAACTCGACGGTTCGCTTCCAGGCGGTTTCGGCGTGCTCGGGGTGGTAGTTTCCTAGGCCGACGGGGTTGCAAAAGGCGTGCTTTGCGTCGTAGCGATGGAACTCGTACGGGACGCTCCCGGCTTTGAACGCGCGTTCGATTGCGTCGACGCCCTCCATCGTAAAGAACGTGTCGTGCCGGGCCCAGTGTCCCATGATGGGGATCGCGATCGCCGCCGGGTCGCCGCCCTCCGGCGGCGGATAGCCGTAGAACACGACCGCCGAGGCGAAGTCGGGGTCGTGCATTGCGGCGAGCATCGTCAACGCGCCGCCCATGCAGAACCCCATCACGCCGACACGTTTGGCACCGCGCCCTTTGAGATAGGCCGCGGCGCCGCGCGCGTCTTGCGCGACCGCGTCGGAAAAATCGAGTCCTTCCATCAAGTGGTTGGCTTCGTCGCCGGTCGCGGCCACGCGTCCGCGATAGAGGTCTGGAACGATCGCGCGAAATCCGTCACCGGCAAGGCGATCCGCCGTATCCTTGATTTCCTGGTTGAGACCCCACCACTCCTCAAATATCACGACCCCTGGAGCGTCGCCGGATTCCGAGGGCTCGGCTACATAGCCCGCTGCGATCGCTCCGTCGGGACGCGCAAACTCGATCGTTTTGCCCACGGACGGTTATCCTCCACTCCCGGCCACGCCCTCTTCGGCGTCCTGTCGGTCCAGATTTTCGGTCTTTTCCTCTAATAGCCAGCGATTCGCGGCGCGCACGTTGGTGCTTGGAACGCGCTCGACCAGCCATGCATGGAGCGCCTCGTCAACCGGATGTCGCGCGAGTGCCGTTGCGAACTCCGCCGCCGTAACGCCCCAGCGTTCCATCACGCCGGCGTCCATCGGGCAGGGGTACACGTAATCGTGAATCGTTCCGGCGGCGGCAGCGCGCCCTTTGTCGGCGAGGCGCAGCAGCCAAAGGACTTCACCGATAGGCTGGCGCCCGCGGCGCGGAAACGTCTTTTCATCGCGAAAATCTGTCGGCATGGGTCCCATAATACCGCGTCCGTCCGGGCGGGTTGCGCGAGCGGCCGGGCGAACGCACAACCCGATGGATGACCCAACGTCGCCGGAGCAGTTTACCGTAGAGCACGAGCCGCGCTGGCATGCATCGCTGGCCGTGCTGGCCGCGCTGATCCTCTACATCACGCTTCCGCCGAGACTTACGATCGGACCCGGCTGGATCGCGCCGTTGTTGGTGCTCGCGTTGCTCGTACCCCTTTCGATCCTCGCCCCGCGCCGGCACGAGGAGACGCGGCGGATGCGCGTGTGGAGCATCCTACTGATTGCGATCGTGAACTTCTTCAACATCGCATCGGTGGCGCTGCTGATCGGGGGCTTCTTTCATCCGGCGCGGGTGGTCGAGTTGAATTCGGCCGGCACTTTGCTGCGTCACGGCACGCAAATCTGGCTTACCAACATCCTGGTCTTCGCTTTATGGTTCTGGGAACTCGATGGCGACGGGCCGGAGGCTCGCGCGCACGCGAGCAGCGCAGCCGAATTCCGAAACACCGACTTTCTCTTTCCGCAGATGCAGCTGTCGTTGGTCGGCGGCAAGCCCGCGCCGTGCATCGACGCGAAGTGGAAGCCGCAATTCTTTGATTACCTCTACCTTGCGTTCACGAACTCGACCGCCTTCAGCCCCGCCGACGTCATGCCGTTGAGCCGTCCGGCCAAGCTGCTCATGCTCGTCGAATCCCTGATCTCGCTGACCACGATCGCGATCGTGCTGTCGCGCTCGGTCAGTCTCATTCAGTAAGATCGGTCGCAAGTGAATGCTGGAGCTGCACGAAAACGGTCGGCGGCAGTTGGGTGTCGCCGCGGAACGGGTAGTCGAACAGGGCGATCAAAACGAATATCGTCGCAATGACGGTCGACAGCGCGAGCGTCATCAAGAGATGAATGGCTTGGCTGCGGACGCGAAAGATGAACGAGAACCCGATCGTGATGGCGGCCAGGACGAGGTTGCCGATCCAAAAGAAGATCGGGATCCCCTGTTCGTTGGCGAACAAACGGTTACGGCGCGCGTCCTGGAACGTCGAGACGATTCCGAGCGCCTCCTGCTGCAGCGTCTGCTGGGCTGCTTTCGTCGGCTGGTAACGCGCGACGATGTTGAACGTCGAAAGCGCGGCACTCCGGGCGGTGCGGCTCGTGGCGCCGTAGCGCATGGCCGGCCATTCGTCGTTGACGACGTCGTGGACGTAGGATCGCAGCGTGGCGTGCAGATCGCGCGCGACGGGTTGCGGAAAATACGACGCGATTTGGAAAAGATCGGCAATGGCGCTGGCTTCCTGCGCGACGGTCGCGGCCGCGCCGTCGTATTCTTGCCAAACGGTGACGAGCAAGAACGAGAGAATAACCGCGAGGATCGTCCCGACGGTGCCGATGATCGGCCCGGCGACGTCGTTGTGCGTCAGCTCCTCGCCCTGCTTGACGACGCGCCGGACGAGCAGCAAGCCTCCGCTGGAGAGGGCCGACGCGAGGACGAGGGCCGACGCGAAAACGAGCCATGCCGGAATGGTATAAACCCACGTCACACCACGGCCTTCGAGCGGGAGGGAATGCCTCCTCGTGCGCGCCGGCTTACTTGAAGGTCGTCGCAACGCTTGGGCGAGAGGTGCGGTTTGTAGGACGGGGTCCGACATTGCTCGAACCGGAGGGCTCGCAGAAGTGTGCGGGTATGATGTAATGGCAGCCTGTGACCTTCCCAAGGTCGACGCGTGGGTTCGATTCCCACTACCCGCTCCACGACGGGACCATGCGAAGAATTCGTTTAACGGCGACGTAGCCAAGTGGTAAGGCAGGGCTCTGCAAAAGCCCCATTCGGCAGTTCAAATCTGCCCGTCGCCTCAAGTTTCTAATCGATGCGCGTCGCCGTAGTCGGGGCCGGGGCAATCGGCGGATTCCTCGCCGGCGCACTCGCGCGATCCGGCGTACCGGTCGCGGTCGTCGCCCGCGGCGAACATCTCGCGGCAATCCGGCGTAACGGCGTGCGGGTGGAGAGCGATCTCGGGTCGTTCGGCGTGCGCGTGGATGCCAGCGACGATTTGCGGAACCTGGGCGCGTTCGACCTGCTCGTGCTGACGTTTAAGGCGCATCAGTGGGCGCCGCTGCTACCGCAGCTCGCGGACGCCGGCACCGCCGGCGCTACGGTCGTGACCTTTCAAAACGGCGTCCCGTTCTGGTACGTCCGGGAGCCTCCGCTGATCAGCGTCGATCCGCAAGGAACCATCGGACGCCTATTTCCCGACGAGCGAGTGCTGGGCGGGGTGGTGCACGTTTCGGGGCGCGTTGCGGCGCCGGGCGTCATCGCCCAGAGCGGCGGCATGCGATACGTCGTGGGCGACCCGCGCGGGCGGCACAGCGCGCGGCTGGATGCCGTGGTCGGCCTGATGCGCGCCGCCGGTCTTGCGCCGGAAGCCGATTCGAACGTGCGATCGACGGTGTGGCTGAAGCTCGTCAATAACGTCGGGCTCAACCCCGTGAGCGCGCTGCGCGGCTTGACGATACGGCCGATGCTCGCCAATCCCGACGCGCGCGCCGAGGTGCGCGCGCTGATGGCCGAAGCGCTGCGCGTCGGCCAGGCGATGGGCGTCGTCGCGGACGTTGACATCGATGCGCGCATCGACTATGCGGCTCGCTTGGATGACGTGAAAACCTCGATGCTCCAGGATCGCGAACGCGGCCGGGAGCTGGAACTCGACCCGATTCTCGGAGCCCTCATCGAGCTGGCCGAGCGTCACAACGTGCCGGTGCCGCGCGTTTGCGAAAGCTACGCGGCGCTGCGCCGCGCGACGGCGAAGGCGCCCGCCGATGGATGAGGACGTCGCCGCCCTGGGCGGCGTTGGGCCGAAAACCGCGCCGCTGTTTCGCGAACTCGGCGTTGGCACCGCGCGAGCGCTGCTGGAGTACCTGCCCTTCCGCTACGAAGACCTGCGTTTCCCGACGCCCGCCGCGCGACTGGGCGAATCGGCCGGCGAAGCGAATGCCGTGGGCCGCATCACGGGCATCAAGGAGCGGCGCGTGCGTCACCTGGAGATCGTCGAGGCCGCCATGCAGGACGACTCCGGCGGGGTTTTCATCGCCAAGTGGATCGGCCAGCGGCGTTTCGTCTACGGACGTTTTCGCGAAGGCATGCGGCTGTTCGTGCGCGGACGGGTCGAGCGGACCTTCGCGGGCCCGGCGCTGCGCGTTGCCCAATACGCGGTCCTGGCCGAGGGCGAAGCGTATCGCGGGAAGCTCGTCCCGGTCTATCCCGCGAGCAAAAGCCTCGCTACGCGAAAGATCGCGGCGGTGGTGAAGAAGAACTTGCCGCGGCTGCTGAGCCTCGTTCCCGACGATCCATTGCCCGCCTCGATCGCCCGGGCGCGAGGTTATTTGCCGCTGCGCGACGCGTACCGCGCGGCTCACACCCCGGACACGCCCGAAGAGGCGCAAAACTCTCGCGAACGCTTTATTTTCGCGGAATTTTTGGCGCTGGCCACGGCCGCGCAGCTCCGCCGGGCACAGCGCGAACGCAATCACGGCGCGCGAGCGCTGCGCGTGCCGCCCGGCCTGCTCGAGGAGTTTTCGGCGGCGCTGCCGTTTGCGCTCACGGGCGCGCAGTTCACGTCAATCGCGGAGATTTGGGACGACATGACCCGGGACGTTCCGATGAACCGGCTGCTCCAAGGCGACGTCGGCAGCGGAAAGACGCTGGTGGCAGCGGCCGCGATCGTGCTGGCATCGCGCAACGGCGTGCAGTCGGCATTGATGGCGCCGACGGAAATCCTGGCGTCGCAGCACGCTGCCAAACTTGCGCCGCTGCTGCTGCCCTTGGGCATCGCCGTGGAGGCCGTTTTCGGCGGTCAAGGACAGCACGCGCGAAACGCCGCGATCGGGAAGCTGGCGAGCGGCGAAGCCGGGCTCGCGGTCGGAACGCACGCGCTGCTCACCGAGGGCGTCGATTTCGAACGGCTGGGACTGGCGATCATCGACGAACAGCATCGTTTCGGCGTGGAACAGCGCGCCCGGCTGCGCGCCAAAGGCGTGTCGCCGCACACGCTGCACATGACCGCAACGCCGATCCCGCGAACGCTCGCGCAATCCGTGTACGCCGACCTCGACCTATCGGTCATTGACGAACTTCCACCCGGCCGCACGCCGATCGCCACGTACGCCGTTCGCGCGAGCCGGTTGGAGCGCGTCTACGATTTTGTCCGCGAACACGTTGGGCGGGGCCGCCAGGCTTACATCGTGGCGCCGGCCATCGACGAGAGCGAATCCGACCTCACCAGCGCCGTAGCCGAAGCCGAGCGCCTGAAGGCCGACGTCTTTGCGGAGTTGCGGCTCGGCCTG
>JBDTDR010000027.1:0-4852 GCA_039922955.1 Candidatus Tumulicola sp. | reverse complement strand
TGGTCGTGTCGGTCGCTGGAGAGTAGTAGTCGGCAGTGTTGTAACCGGGCAGTGCCCCGGTGTAGCCGTACCAGCCCGCGCTGCAGTTGATCCCCAGGCCAAACGCGGCGTTCCCGAGGAACGGGATGCACTCGGCGAGCGGGTGATAGGTCGGCGGTCCGCCGGTCTTTCCGAGCGCGTACAGCTTGATCCAACGCTTTATGTCGGTCATATCCGAAATCATTTCGCCGGCCGATCCCATGAACGCAACGGGAATCGCGTTGCTGACATCTTCCCAGTTACGCTGCTTGTCGAGCCCGTAACCGCGTGCCCACGGGTCCGGCATGGTTTGCGTTTGCGGATAGGTGGTCTGCGTTAATCCGAATGGCTCCAGGAGCCGCTTGCGGATCTGATCGCCCACGCTGTCTTTCGTAATCGCCTCGATGATGAGCCCAAGAAGCAAATAGTTGGTGTTGCTGTAGTGGTAACCTTTACCGGGCGCAAAGTAGGGCTTCTGCCGTGCCGCCCATGCGACGATCGTGCGCGGGTCGAAGTTCTTTGGGACGGTCATGTTCAACTTCGCGAACTGCGGCGTATTGAAAGCCTCAAAGAGGCCGCGACGCATATTGCAGAGCTCGCGCACCGTAATCTTATCGCCGTTGGGTATGTTGACGCCCACCTGGAAGCGGCTGACGGGGTCGTCGAGGCTGAGCTTCTTTTCTTCGATCAGTTGCAAGATAACGCTCGCCACGAACGTTTTGGTGTTGCTGCCGATGCGAAAATGGTCCGCCGGCGTCAGCGGCCGCTTCTTCGCAAGGTCGGCGTAGCCGAAGGCCCGCACGAAACCGGCGCCTTTGCCATCCCAAACGCCGATCAGGACGGCGGGCAGGGGCGTGCGGCCGCCAAACATCGCGCGATCCTTTTCGACCGCAGCGACGATTGCGGAGCGGACGGACGGACTCGCCGCCGACGGCGCCTTTTCAGCGCCGCGCGCGACCAAAGGTAGGGAAATACAACCGAGAATAACGGCGACGGCGAATCTCTGCATGTACAAACTACTTAGCATTCTCTATTGCTTGAGTTCTTGCAGCGTGTTCGCTTTGATATCGGTATAGAACAACGCCGTGTCGCTATCGCTCGTACCGGTCGCGAGGAGTCCGAAGACGTGAGCAGTCGTGCTCTTGTCGATTGTTTTGGTGGCAAGTACCTTTCCCGCCGGCGTCAGCTCCACAAGCTTGTTTCCACCTTTGGTATTCGCAACGATGAGGTTTCCGTTGGGTAGAAGCGCTGAAGCTACGGGCGCATTGAGCGGAGCGCCGCTATAGACGAGCGTCGCGCACGTCTGTTTCGGGTAAGCGCATTTGAATTTCTTTCCACCGGGTTGCACGACGATCTCGTCCATCGTAAGTAGGTTGCTGGCGTTCGAAACGGCGACGACCGTGTTATCGACCCCATCCACGATATACAGCGTGTCGTTGCAAAGACTACCGGTTCTTTGGCTATTGTATTGCATTCCAGATGGGCCCAAGACGCTCCAACCGGAGCCCTTATTCACCGCGAAACCGGTTATCACTTGGGTCAATGTCGTGTGGCCGCTAACAGGAACGAAGTCCAACTTGACAATCGAGCCGGTCTTGGAATCCGAAATGTAGATGTCCTCAGGCGCGTAAGGGAAACCGCAGAACGCATCGGCGTCGGCGAATGGAACCTGGAGGTACGCATTGTAACTCTTCTTGAGCGAACCGGATTTGTCAAACTGCGAAACGCGGCCGCTGAGCATTCCCGCGCCGTAGACATCATTTGTCTCAGTGACCGCATCGCCGTCGCATCCCTCTAGCTTGCTGCTTTGCGTAAAGGTCACCGACTTGGAGAGCGGCTTTGGATTGAGTATTTCGATCGTGGTACCTTTCCCAGCAGCGCCCGCAGAGTTTTGGAAGTTGCAAACGAGCAGCTGTCCCTTCTTAAGCAGCCCGACGGTCGATCGGACGAGCGAGATTGCGCGCGGACCCATGTCGCCGTTTTTGCCATCGACCGTCGAGCCGATTTCGACGTCGGTCGTAAGTTTTTTCAAAATCGAGGTCGTGTCGTTTGGAACGATGGAACCCGCGCCTGGCGCTGAGGCTTGCGACGTGTAGGAGGCTTGTGAAGCGGAATTGCTCCCCGCTGCTCCGGTTGGAACCGTGGTGTTTCCCCCACACGCCGAAGTAGCAAAAAGTGTTCCCGCGATCAGCACAAGCACGCGATTGTTGAAAGTTGGCATCCTAAACCTCGCTCCTGACGCAGTGATGACGAGTGGGTTCGAAGTGCTTCTTTCGTCGCCTGCAAGCGCGAGTCGGTCTAGCGGCGCGGCCCGGGCTCGCGATAAGCTTGACCTGGGCTAAGACCAAGCGTGAGTGCGCTCCCGCGCGTAGCGGACGTGAAGGCCCTTTTACCTTCGCGTCGCTTATCGTAGTAGCGACCTCGCGTCGGGTGACGCTACAAGGTCGGCGGCACTGGCCCGATAAAAGAAGCTCTCCTAATCATTCGGTGAGCCGGAGCTTCGCCGACTGCGATCCTACGGGCAGCTTCGACCCGCGGGGCGGCACGGTTCCGGTCGAGATACCCTGCGATCGTTTCTACTTAGAATGGAGTAACGTAATGACTACGACTGGTTTCGTGAAATATGCCGGTGCTCTTGTTGCGCTTGCGATATGCTCGGCGTGCGCCGGCGGCTCGGAGGTCGCGCCGTCAAGCGCTGCGCTCAACGGCGAATACATAGGTCGGACGGCCTCGGTGAACGGCAGGCTGGTAACGGCCGCGCGCCCGAATCTGAGCGGGCTGACCCGTTACCCGGCGATCGCTCCTAACCGGACCGCGAACCCGGCGTCGAAGCCGACGGACTACGAGTACATCATCAACTTTTACGGTACCTACGCCAGCATCTTCGACCATCCGACGAGCAATAACCAGATCGGTACGATCACTAACGTCGGCGGCCAAGGGTGCACGAACGTCCTCTTTGGCTATGGGAAGAGAACCTTCTGGATCGTCGCGGCCTATAACCAGATCACGGAGTACAAGATCCCCCAGACGCCGCTCAAGACGCTCTCGGTTTCCGACGGTAGTATGCCATCGAGCTGCGCCATGAATAAGCTCGGCGACCTTGCAGTCGGGATCTTGGATGGGCCGTCTGCGGGCGACGTCGACATCTACAAGAGCGCGAGCGGCTCGGGCACCCTGATCGCCACGCCGTTGGCCCGAGAGTACTTCGACGGCTACGACAACCTTGGTAATCTCTTCTTCGACGGCTTCACCAGCGCCTCGACCTTCGGGCTCGTTGAGATCCCGGCGGGCAGCAGCAAGCCCCAAACCATCACAACGAGCAACACCGTGCAGTTCCCCGGCTCCGTCCAGTGGGACGGCAAATACGTGACCGTCTTCGATCAGCTAGCGAACAAGATGTTTCGGTACCACATCAGCGGAACGAAGGCGACATTGAAGAGCACGATATCGTTCTCGGGTTCCAGCGACTGCGCGCAGACCTGGATCGCGGCGGGCGTTGTCTATTGCGCGGACGCGGGTCTCGACGGTGGCGAGGTTTTCAAGTACCCGGCCGGCGGTTCGCCGGTTGCGGTCTTTACGGGGAGTTTCGACCTTCCGCTCGGCACGGTGGCAGCGAGACGCGTTCGCTAGTATTGGCTCGTTTTTGCGGACTAAGATTCCATCGTGGCGGGATCGCTTGACCACCCCGCAGGCACGCGCCGGGAGCGGGGTGGTCTCGTCTAGGTCTCCGCGGGGGTCACGCTAATGTTTCTCAGTTTCGGCCTCGGCCGCGTTCGTCTCGCGTACCTTTCCGTTGCCCTGTTAACGCTCGCAGCTTGTGGGGGCTCCGTACGGACGAATCCCTTGGTAGTAGGGACCGGCAGTTTGGCTCCAGGGTTCATGCGCTTGACGTTCCGAGTTTCTGGAAAGCTCGACTTCTCAAAGTACCAATACACGGTGGTTTTCAATACTAGTGGTAGTGGATCAACGCCCGAGGCAAATCCGAACCATACGAATTGGGCAGCATACTCGGACGCTATTAAAGTGGCAGCTAGCGGCGGCGCCGCATACGCCAGTGCCGTTCAATTCGTCAAGAACCCGGCCAATCCGCATATGCCACCGGTACTTAAGCGGCTGGATACAGGGCCCTCGCAATTTCAATTCATTCCAAACAGCAACGGCACGGGAACCGCGTTCACGGTTATCTTCGATCGCTCGCTTTTCAACACCAGCTCTATGCCGCTTTCGAAAGGTTGGCTTTTCAATGCGTTTTCGCTGCAACCTAACCGTCTAGCCGATTCAATGGGCCGATGTGCAGACTGTTTCAGGTCACCGACACTTCGGGTCGATACTGCATTCGATCGAACCATCGACTCTGAGATCAACTCTCGAAAGATTGCCCCGGCTGCGCGAATCGTTAGCATCGAGTTCGATAACAATCCGTAGCCTTCGGCTTTGAGGAAGAAAAGGCTCGGTCGTTCAAAGGAGGTCGCCCCGATCTCCGGGGGTGAGGGCCAAAGAAGTAGCGTAGCTCCTAAAAATCATCACATTCAAAAAAGACTACGCCATGAAGAGAGTTCGCTTACAGGCCGTACCATCGCCTGCTATTCCCGACCGGGCTGCCCGCATGACCGTCCTTGGAGAGATTTGCCGCGAGAAAGTGGGTGAGATCATCCAAGCCGCATTGATCGCCGAGGCCGACGAGTTCCTGGGCCGCATCGCGGTGTTACGCGCAAGAGCGCGACGGGCTACCGAGACGGTTACGAAGAGCAGCGAACGATCGCCTACGGCAGCACGCCGGTGGCGATCCGCCGGCCGCGCGTGCGCGAGAGCGAGATGCCCTTCGAATCGG
>JBDTDR010000026.1:0-10999 GCA_039922955.1 Candidatus Tumulicola sp. | reverse complement strand
GACGGCTACGGTCGTTCTCCTGCGTGGGCTGGGTAGACTCGACGTCTTTCCGATGAACGACTCGAGCGTCGCCGCCAACCTTGCGCTCGTTGCGGGCTCAGCGCCGCTCGACGTCCAGAGCGTGCTCGAAGCGCTTGGGCCGCAGCGTGGAATGCTCTACTATCATCTCTTGCTCGCGCGGCTCGACACTCGCGGCGAGGTCGGCCGCCCTTCGTCGTACAACGGGAGATAATTAATATGCCGAAACCGCGCTTCAAGTTGGGCGATCACGTTAGCTGGAACTCTGAAGCCGGGCGTGTCACCGGGAAGATCATCAAAGTCGTGAACTCGGAAGTCACCTTCAAGGGCTATACGAGGCACGCCAGCGCGGACGAGCCGCAGTACGAAATCAAGAGCGACAAGACCGACCACATCGCAATACGCAAAGGTTCGGCGCTGCGTAAGCTCTCGCGATAGTGCGGGTTCGATTTGTGCTTGAGGGGCGCCAAGCCAGGTCATCGGGTTAGAGCGGCAAACGTATAAGAGTGTAGGAGAACATTTATGACAGCTCATCAGCCCAAGCCACCATCTCCAGGTTTCGCCGCAGATATCAAGCCGCTGTTCACGCAACTCGATCGCGATCACATGCTAAAGAAGTTCGACCTCTTTAAGTATGATGACGTGAAGGCGTTCGCTACCGAAATCTACCAGACATTAGAAAATCAGACCATGCCTCCGAAGGGTAGCGAGCCGCAGGCGCCATGGGCCGGCGAAGACGTGGCGCGTTTTAAGGCGTGGATGGATGGCGGATTCGCGCCATGATCGATGCCGTTGGCGTCATGATGCAATGATGCGAGCGCTTCGCCGCGTTCGTTGGTAGCCCAGATGCCGATCGCGGCGATGAAGGCGACGAGCAGCACGAGTCCGCCCGCCATCCACATCATTGCGCCGCCGTTTTGCTGATCGAGCAAGGCTTGCGCCAGCGGCCTACCGAGCGCGTAGTGCGGATAGAGCACGTATCGCGCCGAATAAATCGCGAGACCCAAAAACGCCCCCTGCGGGATGGCCAGGAACAGGTATAGGGTGCGTGCGGCGTACGAAAGCGGCCACGGTGCGTAACCGACCTGCACGACCGGCATCCAAAACAGCATCGCGGCGACGACGAAGAGCGCGTGCTCGAGACCGTGGACCCATTCGTGTTGCAGCGCGGCTTCATAGAGCGGCGACAGGTGCACCGCCCAGAGCGTCGTTACGTAGAATAGCCATGCGACGACGGGCGAAAAGAGGGCATGGATTGGCGAGCGCTGCACAACGTGCGCGATCGCGCGCGCGACACGCGCCGGCGGCAAGGCCACGCATAGCAGCAGTGGTGCGCCCAAAAGCAACAGAGGCGGACCGACGACCGTCAAGATGAGGTGTTGAGCCATGTGCGCCGCGAACGATTGGTCGGCGAGCGCATCGGCCGGCGGAAGTAGTGCGGCACCCATCACCACGCCGCCCGTCACGAAGCAGCCAACGCGCAGCGCGGAGAATCGACGCCGTGGATATCTTACGTCGTATGCCCGCACCGCGATAAGATAGACGATTATCGCTGCCACACCGAGCGACGCCGCGATCACGGGATCGGCTCCTCATCGAACCCGCCCTGTTCGTTGCGGCGCAACCGCACGCGCGGAGTCTTCTGCACGCCGCCGGTGGCGCGCAGATTTTTCGACACCGCGCGAGCGACGAAGAAAGCGACGATTGGCGCGACGATGCAGAACCATCGGTAGACGATCGTCAGAACGTCGATTGGAAGGTGGAGATAGCGCGCTTGCACGTCATCGCTGCCCGCGAGCGTCAAGCCCAGCGCGAGAACGAAGAGCGCGATGCCAACGCCGGTGCGCCACGGCACGTCATGCGGGCGGTCGAGCAGATGGTGCGGCGCGCGATCTTTGGTGATGACGCGCTCGATGAAAGGCCAGCCGAACAGGATGATGAAGAGCACTCCCGGGAGCAGCAGCCCTGGAAAGAATGGCGAGGGAATCAAATGCCCAAAGACATGAATCGACCAGGGCCAACTGACGCGCAGCGCACCGTCGAGCCAGCCCACGTACCAGTCGGGCTGCGCCGGCGACGCCGCCAGATACGGTACGTACGGGCCGTAGAGCCAGATCGGGTTGATCTGCACGAATGCGCCGAGCGCGGCGAGAATCGCAACGGTTCCGCAACCGAGCGCGGCCGATTTTACCGCATAGTTCGGAAAAAGCCGCGAGCCGACGACGTTGGTTTCGGTGTGCCCCGGGCCTGGGAATTGGGTGTGCTTCTGCCGCCACAGGATCGCCAGGTGAACCGCAATCGTGCCGGCGATGATTGCGGGCAGCAAGAAGACGTGTGCGGCAAATAGCCGCGGCCCCATCTGCGGACCGGGGAAAGCGCCGCCGAGTAACAAGAACGAGCCCCACGTGCCGACGACGGGGATCGAGAGCAGCACCGAGTCGGCGATGCGCAGCCCAATGCCGCTGAGCAGATCGTCCGGGAGCGAGTAGCCGGTGAAGCCCTCGGCCATCGCGAGGATGAACAACAACACGCCGATCAGCCAGTTCAACTCCCGCGGATTGCGAAACGCTCCGGTGAAGAAGACGCGGCTCATGTGCGTAACGATGCCGGCCACGAAGACGAGGGCGGCCCAATGGTGAATCTGGCGTATCAAGAGTCCAGCGTTCACGGCGAAGCTCAAGTGCAGCGCTGAGGCATACGCGGTCGACATCGTCATGCCGTCGAGCAAGCGGTACGGCCCCTGGTAAACCAGCTTCGCCGGCGATGGATCGAAGTTGAACGCGAGAAACGTCCCGGTAGCGAGCAGCACGAAAAAGCAGTAGAGATTGATCTCGCCCAGCATGAACGACCAATGGTCGGGGAAGGCTTTGCGCAACGCGTGCTTGATGAAGTGCGCCGTCCCCAGCCGGTCATCGAGCCACAGTACGAACCGCTCGATCATCGGGTCATCCGCTCGAAGGGCGCTCCCAGAAGCCCGGGCCGACGGGCACAGGGAAGTCGCTCTTTGCGCGCAGGTAACCCGCGGCATCGATCTCGATCGGCAACTGCGGAAGCGCGTGATCGGCCGGCCCGGAGACGACCTTCCCCGCGTCGACCACGTCGAAGACGGATTGATGGCACGGACACAGCAGTTGATGGCTCTGGGCGCGATAGATTGCGACCGGACAACCGGCGTGCGTGCAGACCTTCGAATACGCGACGTACCCGTCGACGCTTGCGCCGAGGCCGTCGGGCAGACGAACGAGCATCGTCTGCGACGATGCGTCACCGACTGCGCCTTCGGGGAAAACGGTGACGACCGAGTCGACGTTGAGATCATCCTTCTTCACGAGCGTGCCGTCCTCGTGCGCCAGGCGGTCGCCGGGCTTCCATTTGGTCTGCAAGAGGGTACGGCCGGGCGCCGGCCCCCACGAGCGAAACGGAAAGAGGGTTGCGAGCCCAAAGATGCCGAGCGCGCTAAGTAGCAGTTTTGCCAGCGTTCCGTGCCGCGTGATCGCGCCTGCGTCTTTCTCCAGCTCGCTCGTTTCACCGGCTCGATCTTCAAAGCTCGACGGATACGTATCGCGTCGATCGATGGCTTGCTCTGCGCCGGCGATCCATCGCGCCCACCCGAGCGCGGCCAGCGTGAACCCGCACAATGCGATCGCGAGCGCCAGTCCCTCCGCCTGGGTGGTCGCGTGAAGCGCGTAGGCTACCATGAACCCGACGCTGCCGGCGATTGCGAGCAGCAGGGCGGCGGCAATCGCGCGGTCGGCGTTCTTCATCGTAAGAAATAGATCGAGCCCCAGATACCGAGCCACACGACGAACACGAAGTGCCAGTAGTACATGATCGCCTCGGCACCGGCACGGTGGTTGGCGCGCAACGCGGGGCTGCGCAACCCAAAGAATAACGCGATCAGCAAAAGGACGCCGACGCCGACGTGCAACAGATGGAACCCGGTCATCGTATAGAAGAGCGAGCCGTACGCGTTGGACGCCATCGTAAACGTGTTCTTGGCGTATCCGTCGAGGCCGATCGCGACGAACGCGATCCCGCACAGGATCGCCGCTGCCAGCCAACCGTACGCTGCCTTGATCCTCCTGTGATCCATGGCGCGCGTCATCAGGAACATCACGACGCTGGACGTGAAGAGCAGGAATGTCCCGATTGACGACTGGAGCAAATCCAAGTGCACGCCCGGCGGCGGCCAGGATGTACCCTGGCTGCGCAGCTCGTAGTACGACGCGAAGAGCGCCGCAAAGAACATCAGCTCGCTCGCCAGAAAGACAACCACTCCGAACACCAGGGGGTGAGCGCGGATCGGGAACGGCTCGCGGCCATTGACTCCGGCGGCAACTCGAATGCTCGACAACGTGCTCGGTTCCTTTCGGACGTCCGGAAAGGGGATACGCGGCGTTTATCGTAGCCTACCCGCGCGAAAGGTGGGTACTCCCATGCCACTGCTCGATCCTGCGACGGTGCAAGGTCAAACGATGCGCGGTGACTGGGCGATCTTCGTTCTGGCTTCGCTTGTCGTCGGCGTGGTCGTCTATGCCCTGATCCTGGCGCCGCTGGTGCTGTGGCGGCGGCGCTCGGACGAGCTGCCGCCGCAGTTCTCGGTCAACCGGCGCGTCGAAATGTTCTCGGTGGCGATTCCACTGGCCCTGATAGGCTTTCTGTTCTACGTCACGTACACAAGCGAGGTGTCCGTCGACGCGGTCGCAGCCCACCCGTTTGCGACCGTCGACGTGACCGGGTTCCGTTGGTCGTGGCGGTTCGATTATCCGGACGCCGGCATCCAGATCCTGGGCACGCCCGGCCAACCTCCCGAGCTCGTGCTGGCACAAAACGAGACGACGCAAATCGATCTGCGGACCGACGACGTCAACCATTCCTTTTGGGTCTCGGATTTTCTGTTCAAACGCGACGCAGTCCCCGGCATCGTCAATCGTTTCGATCTCACCCCGATCCGAACCGGAATCTTCCGCGGCGCGTGCACGCAGTTCTGCGGACTCGAGCACACATTGATGACCTTCACGGTCCGCGTCGTTCCGATTGAGACGTACCGTCGCTGGACCGCCAGCCACGGAAAGGCGCGCGTCTGATGCATTGGTTGACCACGACCGATCACAAGAAGATCGGCATCATGTACATGGCGTCGACGTTCGGATTTTTCTGCCTCGGCGGCGTGCTCTCGATGATCATCCGCGCTCAGCTCTCCAGGCCGGGTCTCTCGCTCGTGAGCGCGCACGCGTACAACCAAATCTTCACGCTCCACGGCACGGCGATGATTTTTCTGTTCGTCGCGCCGTTCGGCATCGGCCTCGGAAACTATTTGATTCCGCTGCAAATCGGCGCACCGGACATGGCGTTTCCCCGCCTGAACGCGACCTCGCTGTGGTTGTTCATCATCGGCGGCTTGACCGTGCTCTCGGGCGCGGCGGCGGCCGGAGGTGCCGCGGCTTCGGGCTGGTCCTCGTATGCTCCGCTCTCCGAGATCGCCGTCGCGACCGGAGCCGGGCAGGACCTCTGGCTGGTGGGCATCCTCATGACCAGCGTTTCGACGATCCTCACGGCCGTGAATTTCATCGTCACGGTGTTTCTCTACCGCGCGCCCGGTATGACGATGTGGCGCATGCCGATTTTTACCTGGGAAATGGTCGCGACGTCGCTCCTGATTCTGATGGCGTTCCCGCCGCTCGCGGCGTGCTTGTGCATGCTGCTCATCGACCGGCATCTAGGCGGCCATTTCTTCGATCCCGCGAGCGGCGGCAGTGCGGTCCTTTACATGCATCTCTTTTGGTTCTTCGGCCATCCCGAAGTATACGTGCTGATTCTGCCCTATTTCGGCGTGATCACCGAGGTCGTTTCGGTTTTTTCGCGCAAGCCGGTCTTCGGGTACGTCGGCATGGTGCTCTCGGCATTTGCGATCGCCGGTCTTTCGATGGGCGTATGGGCGCATCACATGTTCACTACGGGTGTCGTCGACAATCCATTCTTTGCCGGCGTTTCGTTCCTGATCGCCGTGCCGACCGGCATAAAATTCTTCAACTGGGCCGGCACGATGTGGCGCGGCGCAATCCAACTCAGCACGCCGATGCTCTTTGCGATCGGCTTCATGCTCAACTTTCTGATCGGCGGCATCACGGGCGTGCTGCTCGCATCGCCGCCGATCGATTACGAGGCCCACGATAGCTACTTCGCCGTCGCGCACTTCCACTACGTGATTGGCGGCGGCAGCCTCTTTGCAATCTTCGCGGCGCTCTTCTTCTGGTTCCCGAAGTTCTTCGGCATACGGCTCGACGAGCGACTCGGCAAAGCCTGCTTCTTTATCGTTTTCCTTGGATTCAACTGCACGTTCATGCCGATGCACTTCATGGGCATCGAAGGGATGCCACGCCGCGTCTACACCTACGACGCCGTCGCACATCTCCCGATCCTCAACCTCGTAGCAACGATCGGCGCCGTCATCATGGCGATCGGCGTGCTGCTGTTCATCGCAAACGTGGTCATCAGCGCGCGCAAACGCGTTCCCGCCGGAGACGACCCATGGGAGGGTTACACGTTGGAATGGGCGACGACGTCGCCGCCTCCCGAGTTCAATTTCACTAAGCTTCCGCCGATTCGGTCCGAACGGCCGGTTTTTGACATGCGCCACCCCGAGCTGGCAGCACGGAGCGGCCGATGAAAACCGGCGTTGGATTATTCACGAGCTCGGCAATTTTTGGCGTCGTCATTGCGACGGCATACTGGTTTTTCTCGCATGACTACGCCGGCGTGTTTC
The DNA here is from genome assembly GCA_039922955.1 of Candidatus Tumulicola sp. Lineage (GTDB taxonomy): Bacteria > Vulcanimicrobiota > Vulcanimicrobiia > Vulcanimicrobiales > Vulcanimicrobiaceae > Tumulicola. The sequence continues at coordinate 4,215 of JBDTDR010000026.1, read as the reverse complement.
TTCTCGGGCCTATGGGCGCGGGACTTGCGTTTGCATCGATCTACGCCATTGCGGCCGAACGTGAAGCCGATCTCGACGGCGACGACCCGAACCTGACGCAGCCGCAAGCCGCTGGCGAGGATCTAGGAACATTTACTACCGCCAGCGCGTGGCCGGTCCTCATGGCCTGCGCGGTGCTCGTGACGCTGCTCGGAGCGATCTGGTTTCCGTTTCTCCTCTTCGCCGGAATCGTCGCGATGCTGCTCATTCTGTGGCGATTTGGTGCAGAAAGCAGCCGCGTCGGACGCGAGCAGCGCCTGCCGTAGACACCGTTAGTCCGTTGTGCCGATCTGTCGTACAAAGAGCACGAGCAGGCCAATTCCGAAAACCCACGCCACGAACCCTTCGGCGACCGGCCCGGTGTTCGCGAGCGCCAAACCACCCGGGTTATAGGACTGTGTTTGCAGGTAGTTGACGTACCAGGCGATATCGTCGACATCGCGTGCGCTCAGCACGTCGCTACCGAAACGCGGCATGACGCCGGGCCCAACGCGAATCGCTTCCGCGACTTGGAAGACCGTCGCCTGGGTCAACGACGGCGCGACCATCGCGTAGCCAGCGGAGGCTCCGCTCCCAGTGACGCCATGACATGGCTCGCAATTCTGAGCGAAGAGCTGTCTTCCGTGCTCGATGTTCCCACGTTCCAAAACGGGAAGCGCGCGATCTGGTCTCTGAGAAAACGACATTACGTAGTCGACGATCTCGCCGATTTGCCGGTAGGTAAATTGCGCCGGTTTGTGCATCTCCTGCTCGTAGGAGATGGCGGCCGGCATTCGCCCGGTGTCGAGCATGAAGTGCACGTCGGCGGCCGACTTCCCGATGAGCGGCGGTGCGATGCTGGAGCCTTGACCGATTGCGCCGTGGCAGGATGCGCACTGCTCGGCATATAGCGAAGCCCCCTTGGATTGCGCCAGGCACTCGCGGGGAAGCAACGACAACGCTAGCAGGCATCCGCACGCCAGCCAAAAGACCCAATCCAGCTTGTCTCCAGCCGTTCTGAACATATGCAACCGTTGGGAGAGTTCTAACAAGTATTGGGGGAACTCTTCCGAGGATTGCATATGCGAACCGCAACGTTTAGGGTCCTTCTGGCCGTGGCACTGGTGACGATTGCATGCGTTGCCTGTGGTACGGAGGCGCCGCAAAATGTCGCCGCGAGCGGCACGGCCGTCGGCGAGCCCGAGCGTGGGAAAACGACGTTCGCGGCAAACTGCGCTGTCTGCCACGGCGCTACCGGGACCGAGGGTGGCGTCGGGCCGTCGCTGCACGATGAGCGCCGGCGTATGGATATGGTGGACACGATCTCATGGATCGAGGATCCGGAGCCGCCGATGCCCGAACTCTACCCCACGGTTCTGAGCAAGCAAGACGTGCAAGACGTCGCTGCGTACGTCGGCTCGCTCTAGCGGGCTACGGACCGCGCAAACCGGAGCCTTTGTGCATGGCGATGTGGTCGGTCTAATCCTCTTGATTTCGCACTGAGCTTCGTGCTCGCTGGCATGGATCGCGTAGCCGTTTGAATTTGACCTCGGAAGTGATCCTTTGACGATCCTACGCCGAACGCGAGCGGCCTCGTAATTCCACGTGATTGCACACTCTAAATCGTTTCTTCATCCGAACACCTGCTTCTTTGCGCATACAGTCTAGCCGGGAGCGCCGAGCGTATCGGTGCGATTCCGCACAACGGAACCATACGAAGAACGCTCGATGACCTAGCGCATCGTTTTCGCGATTCCAGGAGACGATCGTCAATGTTTTTGTCTGAAACCGCACGGAGTTGAGCTCCCTTGGAGCGCTAGACTAGACGTTCAGCATACGGATGGAAGGTCAGGGCACCGACCCAACCGACCAGGCACCAGCCCGCTCGAACGAGCTGTTCCCGCGGGTGCCTATCCTCAAGAGGTGTAGAAGGAGAGTTCTCGTGAAGCATGTATGCGGCATCGTCGGCATCGTCGTTGCGAGCGTGATGATCGCGATCCCCGTGGTCAGCTCAGCGGAAAGCACGCTCAACTATAGCGTGAACAATCGGTACGGCGGCCCAAGCTACGATGGACAACCCGCACTCGCGGTCACGGCGGCCCTCGTCGAGGCCGGCGGCGGGGTAGGGAAATTTTCGATTGTCGCTGCGCTCACGCAGATGGTCGGATCGTCACTCGCCGACGCCGAGGTTGCAAAGCTCACCAAGCAATACGGCAAAGCGCTCGTTGCTAAATGGATCACCGGCTTCAACTTTTCGGTTGAAGACTCGTTGAGGGTAGCTACCAAAGCCGGCATCACGCTTCCCGAATCGTCGAAAGACCTACAGGGCAAGAAGCTCGCGGAAGCACTCGTGACCGCCGGTGTCGACCCGAAAACGAACGTTTTTTGGGCGGGCTTATTGTACGACAACGCGGTTTCGCACAAGATTCACGATCATGTGATGAACGATATCGATGCGAAGTACGGCGAAGCGACCGACATGGCGACGCATCGCATCTCGAACCAGGCGATGTACGATCTCGCTCATGCGCTGGGCGACGGCAGCGTCAAGCTGGCGACGCTACATTAGAGAGACAAGGAAGGTATGATCGCCGAAACCGTCCGAATTACAGCGACTCCCGATGGGCCTAATATGGTTACCGGAAACGTCGAACTGCTGTGGCCGAGCAGTCATCCGATCTCGCAGGAGGGCGAAGCCGACGCGAACGGCGCAATCTATCTCTGTCGTTGCGGCGCCTCCAATAACAAGCCTTTTTGCGACAAATCGCACCTGCGTATCGGGTTCAAGTCAACCGAAGGCGATGCCACCGCGCACCGCAACGACTCGACGTGACAACCTATGCCATCGTTGGTGCCGGAGTTGCTGGCGTGAGCGCAGCCGAAGCCCTACGTGGTGAGGGCTTCGATGGCCGCATCATACTCCTGGGTGAGGAAGGCGATCCCCCGTACCAACGCCCGCCGCTTTCCAAGCAGTTGCTGCGCGGAGAAGTTGCACCGGACTTCCCGGTGCTGCGCGTGCCCGAGTTCTATCACAGTAACTCAATCGAGTTGCATCTGGGAGATCGCGCGGAGCATATCGATCCGGGTGCTCGCCGAATAGATTGCGCGAGTGGTGCTCATCTCGACTACGACAAGGTGCTGATCGTGACCGGCGGAGCACCACGGCACCTGCACGTACCCGGAAACGATCTGCCGGGCGTGCATTATCTGCGTACGTTAGAGCAGGCACTTGCGCTACGCAAGGCTCTCGAGCAGCATCCACGCGTGCTGGTCGTAGGCGGCGGTTTCATCGGTTGTGAGGTAGCCGCCTCAGCCAGGCAGATTGGATGCGAGGTCGTGATTGCCGGCCCGACGTTTCCGATGGCGCATGTCCTAGGCCCGCAGGTGGGGACAGTCTATGGAGATTACCACCTCGACCATGGCGTTGAACTAAAGGTCGGTACGACCGTCACGGCGTTTCGCGGCGCGGGTTCACTCGAAGGAGCGGTGCTCTCCGACGGATCCACGGTTGCGTGCACGATCGCGGTAGTCGGCATCGGAATCGTGCCATCCGCCGGGATGCTGCGCGGGCTCGACACGCACGACGGCTTGACCACCGATGAGTTTTGCCGAACCGAAATCGAGGGCGTCTTCGCTGCCGGCGATATCGCGCGCTCGTGGCGCCCCCGCCTCAACCGGCACGTGCGCCTGGAGCACTTTGAAGGCGCACAATCGCAAGGCGCAGCCGCGGCGCGCTCGATGTGTGGCAAACTCGAGGCATACGATCCGATACCGTTCTTCTGGTCCGAGCAATACGAGTTCGACCTGCAGTACTACGGCAGTGCGGCAACCTGGGATGAGGTGGCCATACGCGGTGCGCCGGGGCAGGGTTCGTTCGTCGCGTTTTACCTGCAAGGTGGGCGCATCGAGGCGGCCTGCACCGTGAACCGCTCACGGGATGCCAGCGGCGTCATGAGCCTTCTGGGGCGGACCGACATTCCAGCCGCGCAACTCAGCGCTGATGACGTGCCATTGAAGAGGTTCGCACAGACGGAGGCAAGTGGCGTGCGCTGATGGTCGCGCGACGAACAGCGTCGATCCGCCGCATTGGCACGATCGACTGACTCGTGCGCGCACGGTGAGTTTCGGGACCGCCATAAAAAAGACGCAATCGTTCTTGCATTGGCCAGCGGATCACGCTTCGCGGCTTCTGGGAAA
>JBDTDR010000025.1:0-10231 GCA_039922955.1 Candidatus Tumulicola sp. | reverse complement strand
CCCCTGCAGCGTCTGGATGCGGCTGCCCAGCGCGAGACCGAAGACGAAGACGTAGAGCAGCGTCGTGATGATCGGCGGCCAGATCACTTGATTGATGATCTTGAGGCTTCGCACGACCTCGCGTTTTACGAGCGTCCACAGTCCGACGACGTTCAACTTTTTGTTAGCTCCAGAAAGACGTCTTGCAGTGACGCCCCGTCCGCAATCAGCTCGTGCGTCGGCTTCTCCGCGACGATCCGGCCGGCCCGGATGATCGCGATCCGCCGGCACAGCTCCTCGGCCTCTTCGAGATAGTGCGTCGTCAGGAAGACCGTCAAGCCTTCGGCGTTGAGTGCCCGCAGCCACGCCCATAGCTCGAGGCGCAGCTCCACGTCAACGCCCGCGGTCGGCTCGTCGAGAATCAATACCTTCGGCTCGTGAATCAGCGCCCGGGCCAGCGAGAGGCGGCGTTTTTGGCCGCCGGAAAGCTTCGTGTACTCGACGCGTGCCTTCGACGTGAGGCCGAAGCGCTCGAGCAGCATGTCGGCGCGCTCCTCGATCGTCTTCCCGCGCAGGCCGAAGTAACCGGCGGCGTAGATCAGCACGTCGCGAATCGAAAGGTACCGGTCGAAGTTGAACTCTTGCGGCGAGACGCCGACCAGCCGCCGCGCCTCGCGCCATTGGGTTGCATTGTCGTACCCCAGCACGGAAATGGTTCCGCTCGTCAGGTGCGCGAGACCGACGATGGCGTTGATCGTGGTCGTCTTGCCCGCACCGTTGGGCCCCAGAAAGCCGAAGAATTCGCCGGCTTCGACGCGCAGAGAAACGCCGTCAACGGCGGTGAAGTCGCCGTAACGTTTCACGAGTCCGTCGACTTCGATGGCGGCGGGCGGCGGCCCGGCGCCGTTTAAGGAACTTGCGATTTTAGGTGCTTGTACCTATGGCGGCGGAGCGTTGCAATGAGTTCTTCACTCCCCGGAATCCCGCAGTCGGCCAGTTGGGTTGCAACCTTTTTCACGTCGAACGGCACCCGGCGATGCTTGACTTGCCAGCCCGCCTCGCGCTCGGTGAAGATCGCGTAACCGGCGCGGGGGTCGCCGTCTTTGGGAAGACCGGCGGAAGCCACGTTTACCAAGAGTTTCCCCCGCCACATTCGCACGTACGGCAGGTGGAGGTGCCCGAAAGCAATCGCGACCGCAGGTTCATCGCCCACCATCCGTTCCAGCGCCGCTTCGTCCGCGTCGGGCCACAGGTATTCGTCGTCAGTTTTGGGGTTCGCATGCACGACCAGCAGCTGATTGGCGTCTTCGCCGACGCGTAGCGCAAAGGGCAGATCGCGCAGCCACGTCAGCCACTTTTCGCCCAACTCGTCCCGCGTCCACGCAATCCGCGCGTCCTCGAGCGGTTCGAATTTCTCGTCTTGCGGGTCGGCGATATAGCGATCGGTGTTGCCGCGCAAACACTGGGCTCCGAGCTGTTCGAGTCGCTGCAGCACTTTTTTCGGTTTGGGCCCGTCGAGGCAGAGATCGCCCGCGGCAACGATGGCGTCGGCGCCGCCTTGCGCGTTGAGATCGGCAATGCAGGCATCCAAACTCACGAGATTGCCGTGAATGTCCGAAAGCACTGCGAGCCGCACTAGTAGTAGCCCCTAATCCCGTTTCAAAACGAGCGCCAGCATCGACGGCGTGATCCCGATCTTGCCGAAGTCGTAGAGATCGATCGCCTCGACCGCGACGCCGGCACGCCGCATCGCGGTCAGCCCGGTGCGGAAACGGATATCCGCGATGACGTGGCGCTCGCCGAGGCAAAGGACGCCGGCCCCGAGCTCTTCGCCGCGTTCCAGCACGATCGTTTTGAATCCGGCGAACGCGGACGGGTCGACCTTGTCGGCGGCAAGCACGACGGTATCGTTCGCAACGGCGCTTGCAACCGCGCGCAACGCGGGTACGCCGCCGGCCAGCCGAACCTCGACGACGCGGTACCCGTGCGCGGATGCTACCGCCGTGAAACCGCCGCGTCCCAGCGCGTTCCCGCGGTGTCCGACGCCGACGAAAACCGTCGTACCGGCCAGCAGCACGTCGGTTCCGTCCAGCAGACCCGGCGCGACGACGTGCCCCGCCAGCGGCACGTCTATGCGCGCGAACTCAACTTCGGTGCGGTCGGCTTCCGCGCGGCGCGACATCGCCGTCGGCCGCATAAGCATGGCGCCATCTTCGAATGCGATTGCGGCATCGGCGGCGGACGCCTCATAGGAGTCTTCCCCGTGCGGTTCGAGCACGATCGTTTCGACGCCGTAGTACTGGAGGGTCGCGCAAAAAACCGCGTGCTGTTCGAGCGCCCGCGAATACACCGATCCGGGCTCACCGGGAAGAGGCTTGGCCCGTTCGATGCTCCGGTTCGGGCGCATCAGCACCGCCGCGCGGAGCGTACCGGTAGGCGAACCCACTAAGCGCGGCCCGAAATGCACCGTGTTTTTAGTCGTCATGACGGCTTTGGTCTTCTCATCTCGGCCGTCGAAGGCCCGCCGATCTTAACGGATTGCCCGATACGCCTGCGGCGAGGGCGCGTCGCCGAAGAAATCGGCCATGTCGGTTGCGAGCAAATCGTTGAGGCCCAGGGGTGGAAGCCCCAGGATTTCCTCTTCGGTCTTCACGACGCTGGGCACCGAAAGGTGGGCGTGCCCGACGTACCCGCGCCGCGCCAGCGGTGAGACCACGACGCAGTAACTGCGCATCGAATTGACGTGATCGGTGCCGCCGTCCACGCCCTCGGGCACGACGAACACCGCCATCGAGTTCCAGTGCGGCGTATGCGAGAGAAACTCTACGATCGTGCCCAGCGCGCGATCGGCCTCGGCAACGCCGGCCGGATGCGCGGTCGGCAGCGCGACGTATGCGAAGCTGGGCATTTGGTCGATATCCACGTACCGCTGCATGTCCCGCACGAACTCCTTGGCTCGCCGCGCGTCGTCGAAGCGCGGATCGTCGCCCGGATAGTTCGGATCGACGTTTCCGGCCAGCCCGGCCAGCGCGGGCACGTCGAGATGGTAGAGACCGTCGCCGTATCCGGAGAGCTGCAACAGGCCGCCGTAATCGCGAAACGATAGACCGGCGCGCGCGAGCGCGTTGAAGAGATATCCGGCGCGCGGGTAGTCTTCGGGATCCTCACCGCGACTCGCAAGCGTACCGCGCCCGGATTTCACGCGGGCGGTCAGCTGCGCGTACAACGTTGCATCCGCAGCGGTCGCGAACTGGCGCGCGACGTCGATATCGGCGTCGGGTGCGTAAAAATTGTCGGCGACGGCATAGGTCCGCACGAGCGCGTGCAAGTTCGGCGTGACGCTTTCGGGGTAGCGCGCGAACCGAGCGTCACCATTGCCGAGCGCTGCTCCCGACGAATCTTTCAAGTCCCCGAGCATTGCGTCGTAGGTCTGCGCGCCGACCGCGACATACACGATCCGATCGATCGCGGTGCTGCGTTTGCCCGAACGCAGCGGCGGAATTACGGCGTCGTCCTTCGCAACGCTCGCCTTGCGGTTGTACCGCAACGTATTCATCGTCGTTTTTACCAGTGACGTATGCTTGAGATCGACGCGGGAAAGCAGTCCCCATCCGTCGACGCCTTTGGCGTTCACGACGTAGAGGTATCGTCCGTTCGGCGAAAGCGCGAGGGCCGTCGGATACCACGCGGTGGGAATCAGTCCGTAGCGGTAGCGCGTCGGCGATCGAGCGTCGAGCACCGCAACGGCGTTCAACCCGGCGAGCGCTACGTAGAGGCGCTTCCCATCCTTGCTGAGCACCTCGGCGGTGGGCTGCGCGCCGTACGGCGCGTCCGGGAACAGTCGCAAATCCAAACCGCGGACTACGCGCGGTGCGCCCGTCAGCGCAACGACGGCCACGCGATCCACGTTCGCGAGCGCCACGTAAGCAAGACCGCCGTCGCGACGCATCGCGATCGCTGCCGGCGCCGCGCCGCCGATAATTTGAGAACCGTCCGGCGGCGGATCCATACGAATCGTCACCGGATCGCCGGACGCGTTGCCGCCGGAACCGGAATCGAGCACCGCGACCGATGACGACCGGTCTGGATCGAATGCCGGGACGGCGAACTGCGGCAGCTGCGCCGGGGAGGCAAGCGCGCCGTAGGCGGTCAGCCCGCCGGCACTAATCAGGACGTGACCTCCGGCGGCGGCGACGTTGAGCGGAGCGGTGCCGACTTGAAGGCTCCCGACGACGGCGCGCGACGTTAGGTCGATCACCGCGACGGCGTTGCCCAGGTTGTCGGCGACGTACGCAACGCGCCCGTTCGGCGTCACGCCGATCCCCGCCGGAAACGCTCGCCCCCCTCGCACGGACGGCGGCAGCGGGATCGCCCCGGGTTCGGGCGCGAGCCGGCCGCCGTCGTCGAGATCGAAAACGCGCACGACGCCGTGCGCGCCGTCAGACGCCAGGACGATCGTGCGCGCAGGATCGCGTGGGTCGCGCACCGCGGCCACGCCCATGAAAAATGTCGCCGAGGGATCGCGATAGACGCTCGCGAGCGTCATCGTTTGCGTGTTGACGACCGCTAACGAGTAACCGATGGCCGGCGGCAGTTCCGTGCGCGGAATCACCAGCCCGCCGGTGCGTTCGTCGTCGTTGCTCACGACCGCAAAGTTCCCGTTCGGCGATAGGGTCATTCCGAGCGGATTCGTGCCCACGAACACGCTTCGTCCCGCCGGCGCGGCGGTGCGCCCGTTCGGAAGAATCGCCGTCGTCGGGCGCACGGCATCGGCACCGGCAGGCCGGTCGCCGGCCGGCGCCGAGTACACGATGAGCGAGGCCGGCCGAGGAGCGGCGCCCAACAAAGCGGCGGCCAGCGCCACAGCTGCGATTCGTCTACACGTCACGGGAGGTTAGCCTTACGAACGCGAGCCGCGGGTACCCTGCTGGACGCGGCGCGACCACAGGAAAGACGCGGCCATCGCCGCACGGAAGGTTGGCAGGGTGAACCGCCTACCCCGGATCCTGGCCGTCTCGACGGCCGTGCCTCCTTACCTCCTCGACCAGGACGACGTGACGCGCCGCATCAGCATCGCGCTGGGGCCGCACTCGCGGGAGATCGTTCGCTTGCTGCCGATGTTCGGCAACACGGGGATAGTCCGCCGCTATTCGTGCGTGCCGATCGAATGGTACGAAGAGCCTCACGATTGGCCGGAGCGTAACCGCGTTTACCTCGAATCGGCGCTTGACTTGCTCGAAGCCGCTACCCGATCCGTCCTGCAAGGTGCCGGTCGCCGACCCGAAGAGATCGAGGCGATCGTGGTCGTCTCGACCACCGGTATCGCCACCCCGAGCTTGGACGCGCTCCTGATGGAGCGAATGGGGCTGCGCCGGACGGTGCGGCGATTGCCGATCTTTGGGCTCGGATGTGCGGGCGGAGCGATCGGGCTGGCCCGCGCTGCAACGATGGCCGCTGCCGCACCCGGCAGGCTCGTGCTCTTTCTGGTGGTAGAACTGTGCGCGCTCTCGTTTCGCCGCGACGACTTTACCAAGAGCAACATCGTTGCGACCGCGCTCTTCGGCGACGGTGCCGCGGCCGCGCTGCTGGCGTGCGGAGATTCCGGTCCGGCGATAGTCGCCGACGGCGAGTACACCTGGCCGGCCAGTCTCGACGTCATGGGCTGGGACGTCACCGGTGAAGGCCTCAAGGCGATTTTTTCGCGCGACATTCCGAACTTGGTGACGACGCGTCTGCAAGATATCGTCGTGACGTTTCTTGCACAGCGCGGGCTCGCGTTACGCGATGTCGACCGCTTCATTTGCCACCCCGGAGGCGCCAAAGTGCTCGACGCGCTCGAAGCGGCGTTCGAACTCGCGCCCGGCACGCTGGTCGAATCGCGCGACGTGCTGCGCGACTACGGGAACATGTCGGCCGCGACCGTGATGTTCGTCCTCGAACGGACGATCGCCAGCGGGGCTCCGCCGTGGAAGCGCGCGCTCGTGAGCGCGCTCGGGCCCGGCTTCACCGCGGGATTTACCCTGCTCGAGCGACCGGTGTGAGCGTTCTCTGGATCGTCCTCGGCCTGGTCCTGGGCCAACGTATCCTGGAACTGCTTTACGCGCAGCGAAATACCGTGCGTTTGCTCGATCGGGGCGGCGTTGAGGTAGGCGCGTCGCACTACCCGCTCTTCGTTCTGCTGCACGCCGCGTGGCTGGCCAGCATGGCCGTGTTGATTCCGCCCGCAACGCCGCCGAACTGGTGGCTGCTCGGGGCCTACGCGGCGCTCCAGGCGATGCGCGTTTGGATCGTCGCAACGCTAGGCCCGTATTGGACGACGCGCATCGTCACGGTTCCCAACGCCCCGCTCGTCCGCCGCGGCCCTTACCGCTACTTCCGGCATCCGAACTACATCGTCGTTTGCGCGGAGATCGCCGTCCTGCCGCTCGCGTTTCATGCCATAGAAATCGCGATTGCGTTTTCGATTCTCAACGCCGCCCTGCTCTCGTGGCGAGTCCGCGTCGAAGAAACCGCCATCGCAGGGCGGGGTTAAGGGGCCTACTTTTTGTCGAGCCGGTAGCCGATGCCGCGCACGCTTGCAATCTCGAGCGGCGCGTGAATCCTCGTGAGCTTCTTTCGAAGGGCCGCTACGTGGACGTCGACCACCCGGGTCGGAACGCCGGAAGTATCGTTCCAGACGCGTTCCAAAATTTGCCCACGCGTCAATAGCCGGCCCTCGGCTTCACCCAAAAACCACATCAGCCGAAACTCGAGCGCCGTCAGCGTAATGCGACTGCCATTGTTCGCGAGCGTATGAAAGTCGCGTTCCAGTCGCGACGTACCGAGATCGAGCATGCTGCCGTCGGCCGTCCGCGCCGATAGCTTTTCACGCCGCCGTAGGAACGATGCGACGCGCGCCACCAACTCGTTGCCCGAAAAAGGCTTGACCATGTAGTCGTCGGCGCCCAGTCCGAGGCCAAGCAAAATGTCTTGCTCGCGCGAGTGACCGCTCACCATCAGGATGAAGGCGGGATTTGAGTTCGCAAGCGACGCGCACACGTCGAACCCGGAGAGATCGGGCAACCCCACATCGAGGACCACCACGTCGGGCCGGTACGACTCGGCGAGTTCCAGACCTTCGGCACCGCTTCGGGTACCCCGCACTTCGTAACCGGCTGCCTCGAGCACGGTCCGCTCGAGGCGGGCGACGTCTACGTCGTCCTCGACTACTAAGATGCGCCCTAGCGCCATGCCTGCCTTCCTCGTCCCGGATTAAACACTCGCGGCGAGATCCTCTCCCTCGTTCTTTACGAGCGCGCGGCGTGCCGTGCCTTCGTCCACGGCGGCCGTTGCCACCGCCTTCGCCACGGCGTCCACCACGCGTGGGTCGAAAACGCTGGGAATGATATACTCGGGATTGCGCTCGTCTTCGGTGACGATCGCGGCTATCGCAAACGCGGCGGCGAGCTTCATGCGCTCGGTAATTCGCCGCGCCCGCACGTCGAGGGCACCCCGAAAAATCCCCGGAAACGCCAGTAGGTTGTTGACTTGATTGGGAAAATCCGAGCGCCCCGTCGCAACCACGGCCGCCACCGGTGCGGCGACGTCGGGCATGATCTCGGGCGTCGGGTTGGCCATCGCAAACACGATCGGGTCGCGGGCCATCCGCGCGATGTGTTCGGGCTGCAGTATCCCGGGCGCCGAGACGCCGATGAACACGTCGACTCCAGCCAGAACGTCGGCCAGCGAGCCCCGCCGGTTCTCGCGATTGCAGTGCTCGGCAAGCCAGCGCCAGTGCGGATTTTCGTACCGGTCTTCGCGGTTGAGCGCGCCGCTGCGGTCGACTGGAATAACGTCGCGGACGCCCGCACCCAGCAGCATCTTAATCGTTGCCGTACCGGCCGCACCGCTCCCCGAGACGACGACGGTCAAGCTCTCCAGAGGCTTGCCGACCACGCGCGCCGCATTGATCAGCGCCGCGAGTATCACGACCGCCGTGCCGTGCTGATCGTCGTGCATGACCGGAATATCGAGCGCTTCGATCAATCGTTCTTCGACCTCGAAGCAGCGTGGAGCGCTGATGTCTTCGAGATTGATCCCGCCGAACACCGGCGCGATGCGGACGACCGTTTCGACGATTTCGTCGACGTCCTTGGTGTCGAGACAGATCGGGAAAGCATCGATGCCGGCAAACTGCCGAAAGAGCATGGCTTTGCCTTCCATCACCGGCAACGCCCCGAGCGGGCCGATGTCGCCCAAGCCGAGAACCGCCGTGCCGTCGGTCACAACGGCGACGGTGTTGCGTTTGATGGTCAGTTGGAAGGCTTTGCTCGGATCGGCGGCTATCGCCATCGAGACCCGCGCAACACCCGGCGTGTACACGATCGAAAGATCCTGCCGGGTCTTCACCGGAATCTTCGGCTCGATGCGAATCTTACCGCCGAGATGCGCGAGAAAGGTTGAGTCCGACGCGCTCACGATTCTCGATCCCTCGATCGCCTCGACGGCGGTGCGCACCTCGTTTGCGACCGCGTCCGACGCGACGTTGACCGTCACGTCGCGCACCATGCGCGTCTTGCTCACCGAATGCATGTCGACTGCGGCAATCGTTCCGCCTGCATCGCCGATCGCATTGGTCAGCAGGCCGAAGGCTCCCGGCTCGTTCGGCATCTCGATGCGCATGATGATGGTGAAGCTGATCGCGGGCAGTGGCATGGTTAAACTCCTAGTTTCCGCTGATAGTCATTTCGGCGACTCGAAAAGACGGCGAGACGACTGCGCCGTCGAACCGCAAGTCGTTGGCGACCCCGTCGATGCCGGCAAGCATGTCGACGTATTCGCCGGCTATCGTGAATTCGTCGATTGGATATGCGAGTTCGCCGTCCGCAATGAAAAAGCCGCGCGCGCCGCGACTGTACGTGCCGGAGGCATGCTCGGTTGCAAAGCCGATCGTATCGAGCACGAGCACCCCCCGTGGCGTCGCCGCGATGAGGTCTTCGAGCGGCGCGACCCCGGGCTCCAGATACAGATTGTTCGTCCCGATGCCGCTGCCGTTGGAGTTGCCGGTGCTCGCCGCACCGAGCTTACGAGCGTAGTACGTGTCGTACAAGAACGTTAGAAGGAGGCCTTCTTGGAACACCGGCGTCCGGCGCGTTGCGACGCCTTCGCCGTCAAATGGCGAGCTGCCCAACTTTCCCGCGAGCCGGCCATCGTCGACGATCGTTACGAATCGGCTGCCGACTCGCGTCCCGACGCGGCCGATCAGCCACGAGTTTCCGGTGGCCACGTTGGCGGCCGAGAGCGCCGCAAAGAGGTCGTCGAGGATGCTCGAGGCGACGTCGCGTTCGAAAATTACCGGCACGCGCATCGTCGCCGGCTTCTTTGCACCGAAAAGGTCGACCGCACGGCGGGCCGCCGTTCGGGCAACCGTTTCGAGGCTTTCGAGTTCGGCGAAGTGACGCGCGGCCGTTCCGTAGTGCGCCGTCCGCTTGACCGCGCCTTCGGCAGCGACGGGCCCGGTCGAGCGGCTGGCCCGGGTCGAAGGGTAGGCGGCGGCAAAACCGGCCGAGTTCGCGATCGCCGTGATCGACACCGCATCCGTGTAGTGCGACCCGCTGGAGTTGACGATTCGCGGATCGTTTTGCCGGATAAGACGCTCGAGAACGAGCGCCTCCTCGACCTTTTCGTCGCCGTTGCGCCGGTCGATCTCCGAATCGTAGAGGTCGAGCGCGGGCAGATTGGCGGCAAACTCATCGGGCAATCCCGCCAACGCGTCGGGCGCTACGTACGCGGCCTGGACGATCGTGCGTTGCAGCGCCGCGCTCAAACCATCGGGCGACAGATCCGAAGTGGTCAGCGATGCCTTGCGGCCTCCGACGAACAGACGCGCGTGGAGCGATGTGGCCGTCGATTGTTCCAGCTTTGAAACCGCGCTTTCGCGCGCCTCCACATGAAAGCGCCGCGCGATCGAAACCGTAGCCTCGGCGGCGTCGGCCCCGGCCGCGCCGGCGAGCGCAATCGCGTTTCCGGCAATCTCCAGCGCTTGCGATTCATCCATCGTGCTGCGTCCCGCCTACCGTAATCGACGCGATCTTGATGGTCGGCATCCCGACGCCGACCGGAACGTACTGGCCGCCTTTTCCGCAGGTGTAGTGTCGCCGGGCCAGCCGGCTGTCGTTCCCGACCGCCGTCACCTTGGTCATCGCTTCGGGGCCGTTCCCCACGATCGTCGCATTTTTCACCGGCGCCGCGATCTTGCCGTTTTCGATGAGAT
>JBDTDR010000024.1:0-24234 GCA_039922955.1 Candidatus Tumulicola sp. | reverse complement strand
GATTCCGCGATCGTCATGTTGATGTTGCGTTTGGTAAAGTGCTCGGAGGCAGCGGTGAAGACGGCGATCGCGTCCGCGCCGACGGCTTTCGCGCGCGCGTACCCCTTGAGGTTCGGCGTAAGAACCGGGTAGCGGACGCCCGGCGCCTTCCGAATTCGCGTAAAGACTTCGCTCGCGTCGGCGAGTTGCGGAATCGCCCGCGGGCTGACGAACGAGGTCGCTTCGATCCATTGCAGGCCGGTTTGCGAAAGCAGATCGACGAACCGCACCTTGGCATCGGTCGGGATGATCGCCGCCTCGTTTTGCAGCCCGTCGCGGGCGCCCATCTCGAAGAGCGTAACGGTTTTTGGCAGGCGGTTCATTCGGTCACCCGAGTTCCACGAGCACAGCGCCGCTGGGGACGATCTGACCCTCCTTCACGCGCACGGACTTCACTTTGGCGCCGATCGAAGCTTCGATCCGATGCTCCATTTTCATGGCTTCGAGCACGACCAGTAAGGCCCGTTCTTCGACGGCATCGCCTTCGCGCACGGCGATCTTGACGATTTTCCCCGGCATCGGTGCGGTGACGTGGCCGTCAGCGGCACCGCCGCGGGCGGCCGCCGCCGACGCGATCGCCGGCGGTTCGGCGAAGCGAAAAGCATGTACGCGCCCGTCGAAGTGCACGACGAAGGCGTCGCCTTCGCGCGTCATCGCACCAACGACCGTTAGGTCGCCGAAGACCACGCGAACGGCCTCCCCGCGGCGCTCCGCGCGCAACTCTCCGACCAGGTCGCCGGAGAGGAACCACGTGCCCGGCACGACCGTTGCATCGGCGGTGAGTTCGGCCACCGTACCGTCATGCTGCAGTCGCAACGGTATGCCGACGCCGGCCACGCGCCATGGTGCGATGCCGTCGAGGAGCAGCGCGGCGGCGCATAGTAGGGTCGCTTCACGCGGCGCGGCGACCTTTGCAAACGTCGACTCGTCGAGCCGCTGCGCTAGGAAACTGGTGGTCGTGTCGCCGGCGCGGAACGCCTCGTCACGCGCGATCCAGAGCAGCAGCGGGACGTTGGTCCGAACCCCGTCGATCGTAAAATGCTCCAGCGCCCGTTCGAAGCGCGCGACCGCATGCGCCCGGTCGGTGCCGTAGACGATCAGCTTGGCCAGCATCGGATCGTAGTAGACGCTCACCTCGCTGCCGGTCGTAACGCCGGCGTCAACGCGCACGCCCGGCCCTTCGGGCGGCGCCCAGCGCGCAATCGTTCCGGTCGACGGCAACAGGCGATTGGCCGGGTCTTCGGCGTAGATGCGGCCTTCGATCGCCCAGCCGCGCGGCCGGACGTCATCTTGCGAGACCGTCAGGTGCTCGGCGTTGGCGATACGCAGCTGCCAGTGGACCAGATCGACGCCGTAGACCAGTTCGGTCACCGGGTGCTCGACTTGCAAGCGCGTGTTCATTTCGAGGAAGTAGTAGCGGCCATCGGCGTCGAGCATGAACTCGCACGTTCCGGCGTTGACGTAGCCGACCGACTTGGCCGCCCGCACGGCGGCGGCGCCCATCGCGGCGCGCAGCTCGGGCGAGAGCGCCACCGACGGCGCCTCTTCGACGATCTTCTGATGGCGTCGCTGAATCGAGCACTCGCGCTCGCCGAGATGGATCAGCGCGCCGTGTGCGTCGCCGAGGATTTGGAACTCGATGTGGCGCGGATCGCGGAGATAGCGTTCCAGGAGCACGGCATCGTCGCCGAACGCCGCGCGCGCTTCACGTTGTGCCGCGGCGAGCGATTCGTCGAACTGTGCGAGCGATTCGACCACCCGCATGCCGCGCCCGCCGCCGCCGGCGCTGGCCTTGATCAGCAGGGGAAACCCGATTTGCGCGGCCTGCTCGCGCAGCGTCGCGAGCGACCGGTCGTCGCCGTCGTAGCCCGGCACCGTCGGTACGTCGAACTCGCGCACCCGGCGTTTCGCTTCGATCTTGCTGCCCATCGCGGCCATCGCCGCGGGCGTGGGACCAACGAAGACGAGCCCCGCGGCGTTTACGGCTTGCGCGAAGGCGGCGCGTTCGGAAAGAAAGCCGTAGCCGGGATGCACGGCGTCGGCACGCATGCTCGCGGCGGCAGCGATGACGGAATCGGCGTCGAGATACGACTCGGCCGCCGGCGCCGGACCAACGCAGCGCGCATCGTCCATGAATTGGAGGTGATACGCGCGCGCGTCGGCCTCGGAATAGATGCCGAGCGGCACGATCTCCATTTCGCGCGCCGCGCGCGCGACGCGCACCGCGATCTCGCCGCGATTGGCGATCAGCAGCCGGCGAATCATGCGTGGAAGCTCGCCTTGCGCCGTTCGAGAAACGCACGCAAACCTTCTTGCCCTTCGGGACTGATGCGTAGGTTGGCGATCGCAAGCGTGGTGATCGCGCGGGACTCTTCGTAGGTGGCGTCGAGCACCCGGCGCACGAGCAGTTTGGCCGCGCGTACCGCGTACGGGCCGGCGCTGCGGATCTCGGCAATCACGCGATCGACCGCGGCATCGAGCCGAGCGGCCGGGACCACGTCGTGCACTAGGCCGATGCGCGCGGCCCGCGCCGCGTCGAAGCGCTCGCCGGTAAGAAACAGGGCGCGCGCGTGCGAAGCGCCGATCTTCGCCAGCACGAACGGCGAGATTACCGCGGGTATGATGCCGAGTTTGACTTCGGTGAACCCGAAGATCGCGTCGTCGGCCGCAACCGCGACGTCGCACGCGGCGGCCAGCCCGGCGCCACCGCCCAGTGCGGCGCCCTGAATGCGCGCGATCACGGGCCGGGGACAGTTGTCGATCGCGCGGAACATGTCGCTCATGCGTTCGGCACCGATCGCGTTGGCTTCGAAGCTCAGGTCGAGCGATTCGCGCATCCAGTTGACGTCGGCACCGCCGCAAAAGACGGTGCCTTGCCCGGCAAGAACGACCGCCCGCACGTCGTCGGCGGCGGCGATCCGCGTGAACGCGTCGTGCAGCTCGGCGATGACGTTGGCGTTGAAAGCGTTGCGAACGTCGGGGCGAGCGAGGGTGACGCGTGCGACGCCGTCGGCGAAGGTAAGGGTAACCGTATTTTCAGGCATGTCGGGTTCGGATTCTCGCTTTCATCCAATCGAGCCTGGGAAGCGTTATACTATGGAAATGCCGAAGTGCCGTACGTGCGGGTGATCTATCGTTACGCCTTCCTGACCCGGGCCAGCCACTGGTTTTGGGTGATTGCATTCGCGGTGCTGGTTTCAAGCGGCTTACAGATCTTCAACGCGTCGCCCAATCTGGACGCGTCCGACAAGAGCGATCCGGCTCGCCGCGTGTTGGCCATCCAAGCGCCCGCCGACGGCGTCGGCACGACCACAATCTTCGGCCACACCTTCGGGACGACCGGGTGGCTGGGGTGGACCGACGACGGCATGGGCGCGCGCGGGCCCCACGCCTTCCCGGGATGGCTCACGATTCCCGGCTCCCAAGACCTTGCCGCGGGGCGCCGCTGGCATCTGTTCTTTGCATGGGCGGCGACGCTGTGCTGGCTCGCCTGGCTGGCATCAACGGCGATCAAAGGAAACCTGCGCGAGCTGATTCTGCGACCGGGCGATCTCCGGAAGCTCTGGCCGATGCAAGCGTACTATCTCCGGCTGCGCAAGGATCCGCCGCCGCACGGCACCTACAATCCGCTGCAGAAGGCGTCGTATACCGCGGTGCTCTTCGTCATCGCGCCGCTGGTCGTGATTACCGGGCTGGCGCTCTCGCCGGGCATCGACGCGATCGCGAACCCGCTGACGGCGCTGCTGGGCGGCCGGCAGTTCGCACGTCTCTGGCACTTTGCCGGCATGCTGCTGCTGCTGGGATTCTTTGCGGTGCATACGTTCCAGGTCGCAACGCAGGGCGTGGTCAATCAAATGCGTGCGATGATCACGGGTTGGTATCGCGTCGGCGATCGCGACGAGGTGGGGCCGTGAAACGCCGGCTCTTTCTGGCTTCGACCGTTTCGGCCGCGCTCGCCGGCTGCGGCCCGATCGGGAGCGCGCTCAATAACAGCGCCGCCGTGAAGAACGTGCTCGCTTCGGCTGAAGGTTTGAACCACGCGCTCATCGGGACGCGCGGCATGGCGCGCGAATATCGGGAAAGCGACGTGGATCGCAATTTCCGCGTAAATGGTTTTTCGGTGCCGAGCGATAGCCGGTACATGCGTTTGGCGGCCGGTAATTTCACTGCGTACACCCTGGTCGTCGATGGCGCCGTGGACCGCCGTCACGTGTTTGCGCTGGCCGAACTGCGCCGCATGCCGCAGCAGACTCAAATCACGCGTCACGACTGCGTCGAAGGGTGGAGTGCGATCGGCAAGTGGAGCGGCGTGCGCCTGAGCGACGTTTTAGACGCAGTACGGCCGCGCAGCGACGCGCGCTACGTCGTGTTTCACTGCCTGGACGACGACGGCTCGGGAAATTTGTACTACGAGAGTTTGGATCTGCATCAGGCTCGCCATCCGCAAGCGCTGCTCGCGATGCGGCTCAATGACGCCCCGCTCGATCCCGAGCACGGCGCCCCGGTGCGGCTGCGGGTGCCGACCCAACTCGGATACAAGAGCGCCAAGTGGATCGGCCGAATCGAGCTGGTTGGCAATTTCGCAAACATTCAGGCCGGCCGCGGTGGCTACTGGGAAGACCAGGGCTACGAGTGGTACGCGGGCATCTAGGGACTCCTAGCATCTAACCAACGGGCGACACGGACTCGGCTTGAAGGTCGCGGGTTCGCAAGCATCGTAGGACGAGCGATGCATCGACTTCGCTCGTTAACCACCTTCGCGTTGCTGGCCGCGTTGCCGCTGGTCATTCCGGCGGCTGCGGAGGAGCCGGCTAACTACACGTTGTCGCCGGTGCCGGCCGGGACGGTCGTCCAAAACCGTCTCGTGTATCTGCGCGGAGAGGCGATGCATAGCCAATGGCGCGCCGTAGCGAGCAAGAAGCTCGCCGGCGCCGCAAATGGGACGAGTTTCTATCAGTGGTATCTTTCGATCTACGCGATCGACGGCACGACGTATCATCGTAAATACCAGTCGCCGGCGGACGGCGGACCGCTTTCGGTCGTCAAGCAGGCCACCGGCGCAAAGATGTGGTTTCCCGTGCAAACGCTGCAGATCGTGGGGAACGCCGAACTCATGCAATCCGGCGTGCAGCAGCTGGTCGTGCAGTCGCACGAGACCGGAGCCGATTGCGGCGCTGCCACCGTGACGGTCTTTGCGACGGGCAGCTCGGGAAAGGTGGTTCCGGCCGTCTCCCTGCGCAATGGATGCGATCTGAAGGCAACCCTTGCGCCTGCCCACGGCAACGTCCGAGATGCAATCGTTCTGAGCGGACCTTACTACAACGCAACGGCACCGATGTGCTGTCCTACGAAGGCGCGGGCGACCGCCGTCCTGAGCTACCGCGGCGGCAAGTGGATCGAGACGCCGAAATATTTCGCGCTTTACCCGGGTGCGTTTGCGCCCGAGTAATCCGGCGGCTCGACGCGTTCGCGTTGCGAGAGCGCGATCCAAATGCCGAGGACGACTAGCGCGGAGCCGATAAGCTCGCGCCACGTGAAGGTTTCGCCGCCCAAGAAAATGCCGACCGCGACGGCGATAACCGGAATAATCAAGGCCGACAGTCCGACGATCCACGCGGCGACCCGGTGCAGCACCCACAGGTTGAGAAAGAACGCGATGCCGCTGCCGAGGATCGCGAGATAGAGGAGCGCCGCCAGCGAGGGCGCGCTAAACGCACGATCCCAGTGCGTGCGTTCGGTCGCCAGGCCCAGCGCGCCGACCGCGATCCCGGCCAGCAGCATCGCGGGTGGAAGTACCAGCAGCGGTTGGTGATGCGAGTGCCGCTTCGCATAGACGTTTCCGAACGCGGACACGGCCGCCGCGCCGACTGCGGCGAGCGCGAAGAGCGGCGAGCCGCGCACCTGGCCGGCGAGCGAAATGACGCCGACGCCCGCAAACGCGACGAGTGCTCCCAACCAAATGCGCGCCGTCGTGCGTTCGTTCGCGAGCAGGTGGGCGAAGGCGAAAACGAAGAACGGCAGCGTTCCAAAAAGCACCGCAACCAGCCCCGAATCCAGCCGCGTTTCGGCGACGTACGTTAAAACGTAGTTCAGGCCGAAGAGAAAGCCGGCCAACACGGATACGAGCTTCCACGGAACCTCGCGCAACGGGCGAAGCGCGCCGAGCCCGGCGGCCGCCGCGTAAAGCAGCAGGCCTGCGATGACGAAGCGCAGCCCGACGCCGGTCATCGGCGGAAGGTACTGCAGCGAGACCTTGATCGCGAGCCACGTGGTTCCCCAAATCGCGCACATGCCGGCGTACGCCCCAACCACCGCCACGCGCCCTTCACGTCGAACGATGGGAACGCCTACATCCGGAAGATGCCGAAGCGCGTGCGCGGCTGGGGTGCGTGCGCGGCGGCGTCCAGACCGATGGCGATCGCGCGGCGCGTGTCGAGCGGGTCGATGATGCCGTCGTCCCAGAGCCGCGCCGTCGAATAGTAGGGGTTGCCCTCGCGCTCGTACTTTTCGAGAATCGGCGCTTCGAACGCGGTTTTTTCTTCGGGCGTCATGTCGCCCTTGACCGTCGAGAGCACGCTGGCGGCCTGCGGACCGCCCATGACGCTGATGCGCGCGTTGGGCCACATCCACAACTGACGCGGCGAATAGGCGCGCCCGCACATGCCGTAGTTGCCGGCGCCGAAACTTCCACCGATGACGACGGTGAACTTCGGCACTTCGGCGCACGCGACCGCCGTCACCAGCTTGGCGCCGTCTTTGGCAATGCCGCGATTCTCGTACTCTTTGCCGACCATGAAGCCCGTGATGTTTTGCAGGAACAGCAGCGGCGTACCGCGCTGCGCGCACAGCTCGATGAAATGGGCCCCCTTGAGCGCGCTTTCGCTAAACAGAATGCCGTTGTTGGCGAGGATACCGATCGGATGCCCTTCAATGCGGGCAAAGCCGCAAACCAGCGTGGCCCCGTAGCGCGCCTTGAACTCGTGGAATTCCGACGCATCGACCAGCCGAGCGATGATTTCGCGCACGTCGTAGCCGGTGCGCGTGTCCGAAGGAATGATGCCGTAGATGTCGCGCGGGTCGTACTTCGGCGCCTGCGGGGCGACGCGGTCCCACTGCGGCGCGAGTTCCAGGTGAAGGTTGGCAACGATGTCGCGAACGATCGAGAGCGCGTGCGCGTCGTCGTTGGCGAAGTGGTCGGCAACGCCCGAGACCCGCGTGTGGACGTCCGCGCCGCCGAGTTCCTCGGCCGTCACTTCCTCGCCGGTTGCCGCTTTCACCAGCGGCGGTCCGCCTAGAAAAATCGTTCCGTTGCCCTTTACGATGACGGTTTCGTCGCTCATCGCCGGAACGTACGCGCCGCCGGCGGTGCACGACCCCATCACGGCGGCAATCTGCGGAATGCGCTTGCCCGACATGCGCGCTTGGTTGTAGAAGATGCGCCCGAAATGCTCGCGGTCGGGAAACACGTCGGCCTGCAGCGGCAAGAACGCGCCCCCGGAATCCACCAAATAAATGCACGGCAGGTGATTCTGCTCGGCGATCTCTTGGGTACGCAGGTGTTTCTTTACCGTGATCGGATAATAGGTGCCGCCTTTGACCGTCGCGTCGTTGGCGACGATCGCGCAATGCTGGCCTTCCACGATGCCGATGCCGGTGACGATTCCGGCCGCGGGCGAGGCGTCCGAATACATGCCGTTGGCGGCCAGCGCCGAAAACTCGAGGAAGTCCGAACCCGGATCGATCGCGCGCTCGATGCGCTCGCGAGCGGTCAGCTTGCCGCGCTTGCGGTGCTTTTTGAGCGCTTCGGGGCCACCGCCCGCGCGAGCGCCGATCAGCCGCTCGCGCAACTCGGCAACCATGCCCTCCATGCGCGCCGCGTTCCGAGCAAATTTTTCCGAGTCTCGTTCCAGACGCGATTCCAAGAGTGCCATCGGCCGCGCCTTTCGGCGCTCGGGGGCCTCGTTCCGGTCGCCCGGGCGGGAATGAAGCGGCGGTTAGATGTGCCGCTCGCGCGGCTCCGTCGCCGCGTCCGAGTGCTATACTACGGCCGATGGCACTACCACAGACGCGGGTCGACGTCGGCGGGATGAATCGTCCGCAGGGGCGCCTCGTCGCGACCACCGCCCTGGCCGCATTTCCCGGACCGCTGACGCAACGCTCGGCCGCGCACCTTCTGCGGCGCGCCGGCTTCGGCGGCACGCCCGAGGAAGTGCGGCGCTTTGCGGCGATGCCGGTTCGCGATGCGGTGGATTCGCTGGTGCACTTTCCGTCGACGGCCGCGCTGCCCGCGCCCAGCGACGTGTATAGCCCGGTCGCGTTGCTTTCGCAGTACGGGCTGAGGGGACTGCGCGCCTTGCCTCCGGATCAGCGCAAGGCGATCAACCGCGAAATCCGGCGAAACGAATATCAATCGATCCTCTCGTTGCAGCTGTGGTGGCTCGACCGCATGCTCGCGACGCCCGCGCCGCTTCAGGAGAAGATGGCGCTGTATTTTCACGGTCATTTCACGTCGAACACGATTCAAAAGGGCATATCGCCCTCGATGACCTTCAACCAGAATCAACTCTTCCGCGACAGCGCCCTCGGAAATCTGCGCGAACTCACCCGCAGCGTTTCCAAGGACCCGGCCATGCTGCTCTACCTCGACAACGAAGTCAACGTGGAGTCGCACCCCAACGAAAACTACGCGCGCGAGCTGATGGAACTCTTTACGCTCGGCGTCGATAACTATTCCGAGGACGACGTTCGCAATGCGGCCCGTGCCTGGACCGGGTGGCGGTACGACCGTATCAACGAAACGGCAACCTACGAGCCGCGCTTTCACGACGACGGGGTCAAGTCGTTTCTCGGCCGAACCGGCAACTTTAACGGCGACGACGTCGTCAACATCATTTTCGAGCAGCCGCAGTGCGCGCGCTTTTTTGCCGCGAGTTTGCTTAACGCGTTCGTCTACAACGATCCCGAACCGGCCCTCGTCGACGACGTTGCCCACCTGCTGAGCCGGCATCACTTTGAACTCGCGCCGGTCATGTCGGCGATTTTACGTAGCAACGTTTTCTACTCGGACCGAGCGTACCGCGCGCTCGTGAAGGAACCGGTCGACTTCGTCGTCGGCACGTACCGAACGCTCGGTTTGTCGCAGATGGGCGCTTCGGTGTTGCCCGAGCTGCGCGCGATGGGCCAAGTGCTCTTTTATCCGCCGAACGTTGCCGGTTGGGCGGGCGGAGCGAACTGGATCAACAGCGACACGATGATCGCCCGGCAGAATTTCTTGAAGCGAACCATGAACTCGCAAACGCTCGCGCAGTCCTCGTGGCTGCGTGGAATTCCGATGCAGCCGCGCGTCGCCGCGCGCGCGCTCGTGGCGGCGATTTTGCAGGGAGACGCGGCGCCGGCATCGCTGGGCGAGCTGGACGGCTACCTCGGCGGCGTCGGAAGTTCGGCTTTAGCGGCGCTAACGCCGGAAAACTACGATCAACGCATCAGCGGTGCGGCGTATCTCGCGATGGCCATGCCGGCATATCAGTTGGCTTGAACGAGGCAAAGGCATGAGACGGCTAAATTTTCTTCTTGGAACGGTTTCGGGACTTGCGGTCGTCGCCAACGGCGATCACCTCTTTGCCCAGGCGCTCGCGCAGTCGCCGCTGCCGGGGCTGCCCGGAGCTGCGGGCCGCTGCCTCGTTATCGTCAACCTCAACGGCGGAAATGACGGGCTGAACTGCGTCGTGCCGCACGGCAATCCGCAGTACTACCAAATGCGTCCGTCGCTGGCGATCCCGGCGAGCGACGTGCTCGCGATCGACGCACAGCTCGGGTTCAACTCCAAAATGCAGTCGTTCAAAGCGATGTACGATAAGGGGATGGTGGCCGTCGTCCAGGGTGTAGGCTACCCGAACGCGGATCATTCGCACTTCCGGTCCAGTGAGATTTGGCAGACCGGCGTCCCCGAGCGCTACGAACATACCGGCTGGCTTGGCCGGTATCTCGACGACGCCGACCTCCCCGAGAGGAACCTCTTCAAAGGCGTGGCCGTCTCGCAGCTGCTCCCCGAAGTGCTGGTTGCCAACCGCACCGACATTCCGACGATTTCCAACCTCGCCCAGTACGGTCTCGTCGCGGATCGCGACCCGATGGCGCGACGCGCCTTTTCGCAGAACTCGCACGACCGGAGTCTGCCCTTCAGCTCGCCCTACCTTTCGCACGTCATGAAGATCGAAGACCACGCTCAGCGCAGTTCCGAAGAGTTGCCGCGGCTGATCTCGGGTTACAAGACGCAGGCAGCCTACCCGGCGACCCCGATCGGGCGGAGTTTGGCGCTCGCCGCGCAGATCGTCGGCAGCGATCTCGGGACGAAGATCGTGTACGTCTCGCACGGATCGTTCGACACGCACGTGAGCCAGACGGCCACCCAAAACAATCTCCTGGCGCAGTTTTCTGACGCAATGTCGGCGTTTTACTCAGACTTGGCGGCCCACGGCAACGATCGCCGGGTCCTGACCATGACCTTCAGCGAGTTTGGCCGCCGCGTTGCCGAAAACGGCAGCCGCGGCACCGACCACGGCGAAGCCTCGCCGTTGTTCCTGATCGGCGGCGGCGTCAAAGGCGGCGTGTACGGGACTGCGCCGGACCTTGGCAACACCAACATGGGCAACGTGCGCTACACGACCGACTTCCGCAGCGTCTACGCCACGGTGCTCGAACGCTGGCTCGGCCGGCCGTCGACGGCGATCCTGGGCGGCTCGTTCACGAAGATCCCGGTACTGAGCTAACCTCGGTCGGGTTTGCCCCAGGTCTAGGTTCTGCGACCGTGCAACGTAGCGGCCCATGCGGTCGAGCTCCGAACGCGCCCCGATTCGCCCCCTTTCCTCGGTTCTTTTTCTCGGCAGCGGCGGCGCGCGATTCGTCGTCGCGCGGCAGTTACGCGCGTCCGGCGGCATGTGGATGCGCTTCGGGCCGACGCAGATTCATGTCGACCCGGGTCCCGGTGCGCTGGTGCGCGCGCTCGCGAACGTGCCCCCTTGCAATCCGCGCGAACTCGATGCGATCGTTCTATCGCACAAGCATCTGGATCACTCGGGCGACGTAAACGCGCTTGTCGAGGCGATGACATCGGGCGGCTTTCGGCGACGCGGCATGCTGCTCGCACCGGCCGACGCGTTTGACGACGAACCCGTCGTGCTGCCGTACGCCCAACGTTACGTCGAGCGGTTGGAACGGCTCGAGGCGAGCGCCGGGCCCTATCGCATCGGCGGCGTGGAGCTGCGGACGTCGGTCGCGCACCTGCATTCGGTGCGAACGTATGGTCTTCACTTTGCCTACGAGGGTTTGCGCGTCGCGTATTTGCCTTGCGGACGCTTTTTCGACGGGCTTGGGGCCGACTATGCGCGATTGCGGCCGGACGTGCTGATCGTCAACGTGCTGCGCTATCGCGATGAGATGAACGTCGACCATCTCACGTGGGACGACGCGCGGCGCATCGTTGCCGACGTCCGGCCGAGCGTTGCGGTGTTCCAACACTTCGGAACCAAAATGCTCGAGGCCGGGCCGCAACGTCTCGCGCAGGAACTCGAAGACGAACTCGGTTTGCGGGCAATCGCGGCCTACGATGGATTCACGCTCGATCTCGACACCGAGGTGGCGGCGGTTGCACCCGATTGAAATTGCGCGCGCGCGGCCCGAAGCCGTCGCGCCGTTCTACCGCGCGAACGAACGCGAGGGGTTGCGCGCTCTCTACGGTTTCTCCGTCGTATGGCACGAGCAGGTGCACGACTTTGCAGCCGTCGCCGACCGCGATGTGACGGCCGGCGCGGCAACCATCCGGATCGCCGCCTCGCTGGCGCACGTCGAGCGGGTGGTCGTTGCGGCATCCTACCGGCGCGGCGGCATCGGCCGGCGTCTGCTCGACGCAGCCGCCGACGTTGCCAACTATTACAACTGCCACAAAATGAGCGTGCTCGTTCCCCACGGGAGCGCCGCCCAGCGTTTTTTCGAAGCCTGCGACTATCGCGAAGAGGCCGTGCTCCCTCAGCACACCTTCAAACTCGACGTCGCCGTCCTACGGAAGTTTCTGCTCTAGGAGCCTGCTAGCAGCCGAGAGACTCCTAGCTTTGCGGGGGTCTGCGGTCGCGTTTGCCGTCGCGGTTGTCGGGCGGCCCCTGCCGAGGCTGCGGTTGCGCCCGCGCCTGCTGCGGTGCCCGTTGCTGCGGCTGCGCCGGCGGTGCGCCGGTTCGGCGCGGGGGCGCGTAGTATTGCGGCGCGGGGTAGCCCGGCGTGGGATAGCGCGGTGCGGCGTAGTTGCGTGCGGGCACCTGATATCCGCGTGCGGGCACCGGATATCCGCGTGCGGGAACTTGAGCGCCCTGCATCTCGGCTTGCACGCGCGGATGCGAACGCACCGATCCGTTGTAGAGGTAAACCGATCCGTTCTTGCTGACGGCGGTCACCATCGGGCCGCCGCCGTGAACCGTCGCTTGGGTGGTGTTGTGCCCGCCGCGCATCTGCGCGCCGTTGCGAAAGCTCGACATGATATGCCCGGAACCGCTGTGGGCGCCGATCTGCGCGCCCCCACGTACGCCCAGCGCCACGTTGCCGTGCACCGACTCGAAGTGCGCGAGGCCGGGTTGAAACGTGCCGTTGTCGTAGACGATCGACCCGTAGTTGCTGGACGCCTCGATTTGACGCGACGTGCAGTCGCGGAAAAGCATGTTCCCGGTCGCGGTGCGCACGCGTAGCCGGTTGAACGACGAGTTCGTCGCCGTGACGGGACCGCGGAGCGATTCGATGTAACCGCTGCCGTCCACGTGGTTCATCGAGACCCCGCCGTCGCGCACGTGAGCCATGAACACGCCGTGATAGTTCTGCAGCCGCAGCGCGCCGGTGCCGACGTGCGCGGTGACGAGTGCGGTCCCGCGCGGAACGACGATCGTCGTATTGCCTTGGCCGCGCGCGACGACCTCGTCGTGCGACGAGCCTTGAAGCTGCGGCAGGAGAAACGATTCTTCGGGCATCGTGACGTCGCCGTGGTCGGTCGCGACCGTCTGAGACCAGGCGGTGTACTGTCGCGGAATGCGCGGGTCGGCAACGGCGGCATCGATGTGGCGCACGTCCACCCGGCCGTCGGTCACGACTTGCACCTGCGGACGATCCCACGTCTTGACGGTCAGCGTTCCGGTGCCGAGCTGCACGTCGAGCCAGGGCGTCGGGCCGACGCCGATTTGCTCGTCGGCGTTTGCGCCCGCCGCGAGAACCATCCAACACGACAACGCGAGGAACAGCCCGGCCGCCCCTCGCCACCATCTTCCGAACACGACTCCATTGTATCCGGCCGCCTTGGCGCCCATCATGAAGGGCCGGTGAGCGGTAGCTCCATCCGCGGAAAAGTCACCCGAAAAAGGGCTCCGCCGGCGGGGCCTCGCCCGGCGGTGACCGCGCCGCCATGGACCCGGGCGATCGAGCGGACGATGGCCAAGCCGAGCCCGGTGCCCGGAACCGCGCGGGAGCGGGACTTATCGGCCCGATAGAAGCGCTCGAAAACGTTCGGCAACTCGGCATCGGGTATCCCCGGACCGCTGTCCGCCACCTCGACCCAAGCGGAGTCTTGGTCGCCGCCGACCCGGACGCCGACCCGACCCTGCTCGGTGAACTTGATCGCGTTGTCGACCAGATTTGAGACCAGTTGCCTCACCAGGCCGGCATCGCCGGAGATCGTCGGCGTGCCGTCGTGTTCGAACGTCAGCGCGAGATGTTTTTCTTGCGCACGCGCGAGCGCACTCCGCGTTACTTCGCTGCCGACCTGGGCGAGCGAAACGGGCTCTTTGGGCATCTCGTCGCCGCGGTCGGCCTTGGCCAGCGTCAGCATGCCGTTGACCATGTCCGCCAGCGCGGCGCTCTCCTGAGCGATGGTCTCGAGGCTTTCGCGGCGAATTTCCGGGTCGCGATCGGCCCATCGCAGCAGCATCTGCGAGTTCGAGTTAATCGACGTCAGCGGCGTTTTGAGTTCGTGCGACGCGTCGGAAATGAACTGGCGCTCGCGTGCGAAGGCCTCCGAGAGACGCTGCAGCAGGTCGTCGAAACTCTCCGCGAGTTTGCCGATCTCGTCGCTGCGGCGTTCCCACCGCAATCGCCGGTCGAGCCGATCGGAACCGATCTCGCGCATCGCTTCGGAAAGTTTGTTGATCGGCGTCGTCGCCTGCGACGCGAGGACGATGGAAAGCAGAACGACGGCGACCGCGGCGCCGGCGAGAATGAGAACGATCGTTTCGCGCGCCCGAGTAAACGTCCGGTTGAGCGCGTCGAGCGGCTCGGCGACGTGAACGATCGCCGAGATGTCGCCCTCGTGCAGATAGCGGTCCTCGACGAGGAACGGCCGCCCGTCGATCGACACGTTGCGGAAGGCGGTGTCGTGCTTGGCCGAGACGGCCGGGTTCGGAGGGATCGTCGACCCGCCGAGGTTGGCCGTTTTTGCGAGTGGATATCCGGTGCCCGAATCGACCTGAACGAAGCTGGTCGCCGAATTCCAGTTCGCCAGGTTGCTGCTGCTGAAGAGAAACTGCAGGCTTCCCGACGAGGAGCCTTCAAACGAAAACGTCGTCTGCTGCGCGGATTGCACGATCGCGTGCATGGTTGCGGCGACGCTGGCTTTGGATTGGTCGTAGAGAATT
Organism: Candidatus Tumulicola sp.; assembly: GCA_039922955.1. Taxonomy (GTDB): domain Bacteria; phylum Vulcanimicrobiota; class Vulcanimicrobiia; order Vulcanimicrobiales; family Vulcanimicrobiaceae; genus Tumulicola. The sequence goes on along the minus strand of JBDTDR010000024.1, from coordinate 9,535 downwards.
CCCTGAAAGCGCCAATCGATGATGCCGGCGGTCACGGCCAGCACGACGACCAGCAGCGACGCGTACCATATCGCGATCCGCCACTTCAGCGACACGGTTCGCCCTTGAGGCTGCGGGGCATCAATCCTTGATGGTGTAGCCGACGCCGCGGACCGTCGTAATCAGCTTGTCGTCGAAGCCGTCGTCGATTTTGCCGCGCAGATAGCGCACGTAGACGTCGATGAGGTTGGAGTCGCCGAGAAAATCGCTTCCCCACACGCCGTTGAAGAGTTCGTCGCGGGTATGAACCTTGTTCCGGTGCAGTAGAAGATATTCGAGAAGCGCATATTCCTTGGCGGTCAGCGTGACCGCCCGGCCGCCGCGGTGCACTTCGTGGCGATCGCGGTCCATTACCACGTCGCGGTACTCGATCACGTTTGACTGGGGCGAACGCTCGCGCAGCCGGGCCCGAACGCGGGCCAGCAGTTCCGGCGTGGAAAACGGTTTGGTCACGTAGTCGTCGGCACCGAGATCCAGACCGGCCACCCGATCCGGAACGCGGTCTTTGGCCGTGAGCATGATGATCGGAACGGTGCTCTTGGCGCGAATGCGCCGGCAGACTTCGAGCCCGTCCATGCGCGGAATCATCAGGTCGAGAATGATCAGGTCGGGTTCTTTGAGCGCTTTTTCCAGACCGGCGAGACCGTCGCGCGCGACGTCCACGTCGTAACGCTCGTGCTCGAGTTCGAGTTGCAGAACGCGGCTGATTGCCGCGTCGTCCTCGATGACGAGGATTTTATAGGGTTGGTGGCCTGGCTGGGCTGCCGGTTTCTCCATGAAACCGGTTTATCGACTGGTCCTCCGTCCGAACCTCTGCGCGACCAGCGCGAAAGGTTGCGATCCGGTGAAAATCGAGAGCCAGAAGGCCGTCGCGGCGCCGGCCGCCAGCCACGCCAGCACGGTGACGTTCGAAAGCGCACCCTCGACGGTCGAAGCGATCGTGGAGACGGTGTTGAGGAACAGCGCGCCGCCGCCGAGGGCGATCAGCACGGCCAGCCACAGCGTGAACGCCGCCAGCGCGCCGAGCACGGCGACTTCCCAAACCGAGAACGGAGGCGCCGGCCGAAAGGCCGTCGCCGTCAGGATCGAAGCCCGAAGCTCCGCCGGCGGCTCCTCGAGGGGAAGTGCGAAGAGTGCCCGGTCGAGCTCATCTGCGCTGTCGTACATCATGATTCCGTTACCTCCGCTCCGCCGAGAAGCCTGCGTAGCTGCTCCTTCGCGCGGAATAAATGCGTCTTTACCGTGCCCATCGGAAGGTCCAGCACCTTGGCAATCTCTTCGTACTGCTGTCCTTGCAGATGATAGAGGGTGATGACCGTGCGGTACTTTTCGGGCAGCGAATCGATCGCCGTGCGCAGCCGCTGCGCTTCGTCCAAGGAGATCGCCTGCTGCTCGGGGCCGGGCGCCGCATCGGCCCGGTCGGGCAGTTCTTCACTGCTATAACGCTTGCGGCGGTTCAAACGGTCGCAGCAGGCGTGATACGCGATCGCAAAGATCCAGGTGGAGAATTTGGCGCCCGGCTTAAACGTTCGCAAGCTGCGGAAGGCTTTGAAGAAGGCCTCCTGGGTGGCATCGCGCGCGTCTTCGACGTCGTGGAGCGTCCGGTAGGCGAGGTGATAGACCGCGCGGTCGTATCGCTCGACCAGCGTAGCAAAAGCCCCGGGGTTGCCCCGCAGCGTCATCGCCACCAAATCGCCATCCTCCGGGCCGACCCTTATGCGGTCGATTCGCGGAGCCTCCGCCAGTACGGACACGCTAGTCGTACGCGGCCGTCCCTTCCGATGTTTCGCTTAAACCCTCGAAACATGTCGTTCTCCCGGCCGTAACTAGGGCAGACACCCCAACGGAGGCTCAACCCCAACATGGTACTCATCCCGAACTACATTCTTTCCGAACCCGCCCGCCCAACCGTGTGCGGGCCGGAACGGAACTCCGCCCAGTCGCTCCGCCCCACCTTCACGGGCTGGGGCCCGCGGATCTAAATGTCACGCGCTTCGATCGTCGGCATGCTGGTTGCCGCCGAGGTTCTGATCGTCGGCGTGGCACTCTACGCCCTGGGCGGAAGACCGGGCGGCTTTCACGGCCCGATCTTCGCAGGCGGTCTGCACGACGCCGATTTCGTCGCGAAATCGGTGGCTCCGATCGAGGCGGGCGACGCTCCGCGCATTGCCGTCGACGACCCGGATTCTCGAATCGTCGTGGCGGCGTCGAACGATGGGCTCGTGCACGTTAAAGATCTCACCAACGTCCGCGGGGCGATGTTCACCGATGGCGGTTCGGTGCCGCAACTCAACGTACGGCACACGGGTGACGGCGTCGCGATCTCGCGTCACGAATCAAATGGGTCGGGCTTGCACTTCGGGATCGGGTCGTTCGACCAACGCGTCGAAATCGACGCGCCGCCCGGCTCGCATATCGATATCGCACGCTGCGCCGGCGCCGACGTATCGGCGATCCAAGGCGGCGTCGCGGTCCGTTCGCAAGACGGGCGCATCTCGCTAGCCGATTTGCGCGGCACGGTCGAAGGACGCACCCAGGACGGGTCGATATCGGCAAGCCGCGTGCACGGCGACACGCTCGCGCTGCAGTCGGCCAACGGCCATCTCTCCTTAAGCGACGTCGCCGTTTCATCCCTGAACGCGCGAACGAGCGACGGCAGCATCGAAGCCCGCGGCCTCGCGATCGGCGGCGGAACGCAGCCCCAAGCGGTGCTGCACAGCGACGACGGCTCGATCCGAGCCGACGGTTCGTTTGCGCCCGGCGGCTCGTACGAAATCTCTACCCAAAACGGTTCGATTCGGCTCGGGCTGGCCCCGAATGCCGACCTCACCGTGAACGCATCGACCGGCAACGGGAAAGTTCTCGTCGACGGATCGCCGTTTGAAAACAGCGACGGCGACTCGGTGCGGCACACCGTCAAGCTTGGAAGCGGTTCGGGGAACCTGCAGCTTTCCAGCGGTGACGGATCGATTCACATCCTAACGAACGGAGCGGTTTAACCGTCATGTCTGAAGATCCCATCGTCCCAGTAATGTTTTTCCTCATCGTTGTCGGTGCGCCGGTCGCAGCGTGGATCGTTTCACGCGTGCTCGCGCACCAAGAGCGCATGGAGATGCTCCGGCGCGGCTTCACGCCGCCGCCCGATCCGCGCATGATGCGCAACGCGATGAAGTACGGCGCGAAGCCAGGCTGGGCGCCCGGAACGGTGCCCCCGCCCGGCTGGGTTCCCCCCGGCGCGTACGACCCGGCGTTTTACGCCCAGGCCCAGCTGCGACGCGGCATCCAGGTCGCATTCATCGGGTTTGCTCTCCTGATCGGTCTCTCGTTCATCGGCTTCCACGACGGGCGCTACGTTTACGGGCCGTGGCTGCTCGGCGGCCTGATCCCGATGTTCGTCGGGATCGCGCAGATCATCACCGCGGTCTTGGCCGGCGCACCCTTGGGCAACGCCGGTGCCGCAGCCGGCGCAACTCGCTTCGGACCGGCCGAACAGCATGCCGACGTCCCGCCGGCGGCCCCAACCGGCGCGAACATGCCGCCCCCTCCCCCGGGTTCGTACGGCGGCTGGCGCCCCGGCTCCACGCCCGAGATCGAAAAGCCCGCGGGCCCGCCCGACCGGCTGTAACCGCCCCGACAGGCCCGAAAAAAAATGCCGCCGGTCACTGACCGGCGGCATTTTAGACGAATGAAGTATGAAAGAAGACGATTTCACCTGCAGGAGACGAGAGCCATGGCCCAGCCTGCGGCCGTGCGCGTCCTGACGAGATATCCATCCGCAGTCCGGTCGTAAACCTGATAGCCGGCTCGCAATGCGTCGGCCAGTGATTTGAAGACGATAAGACCTGCCATCTGCGGACCCTCCTTTCTTGTTCTTACTGCTCTATACCGTATAACGGCCGACGAAGCAAGACAGTTCAGTGGTTTCCGCGGAGTTTTTTAAAAATTTGGCGAAAGCGTGGTGAGAAGATGCCGACGATCGTTTGCGACTCCCGCGTTCACGCCACGCACGTCATCGATCGCTGCGAACTTGCACCCGGCGTGATTTTGCTCGGTTTGGAAGCTCCCGATCTGGTGCGTGCAACGCGGCCGGGGCAGTACGTGATGGCGATTCCGCCGTCCGGCGAAGCGTCCGCAACCGCGCTCGGCATCTATGAAGCCGAAGGCAAGCGCGCAAGCCTGCTGTTTTTCCTAACGGGCAAGCGCACGCGCGAACTCGGCGCGTTGCGCCCCGGCGACCCGCTCGACGTCACCGGGCCGCTCGGCAACGGCTTCGATTTGGCGAGCAAGCCGCAGCACGCGACGATCGTTGCCGGCGGCGTCGGCATTGCGTCGGTCTTGCTGGCGGCGCGAGCGCTGGTGGGCGCCGGGTCACGCGTGGAACTCCTGTATGGCGCGCGCTCGGCCGACCTGCTGGTTGATGCGCGGCGCTTCGAGGATGCCGGGTGCGAACTCGCCGTGGCGACCGACGACGGCAGCGCCGGCCACCGCGGATTCGTTACCGCGCTGCTGGAGCGCGCCAAAACCGACCTGATCTTGGCATGCGGGCCGTCGCCGATGCTGCGCGCCGTCGGACGCATTGCGCGCGAACTCGGCGTGCGGGCGCAGCTTTCGCTCGAGGAAACGTTTGCGTGCGGCGTCGGCGGCTGCTGGGGCTGCGTCGTGCCGCTGACGCGCACGTCGGCACAAGCTCCCAGCTTCCCACCGCCGTCGCAGGGCGGCAGCGACGTCGTCTTCGCGCGCATATGCAAAGAAGGTCCTGTTTTCTGGAGCGACGAGTTGAGATGGTGACATGCTAACGGCTCATCCTAGGAGTTTGTCTGACTAGCCTCGCGGTCACGATCGGAAAGCTCCGGCTCGCGTACCCGACGCTCATGGGCAGCGGATGCTACGGATCGGGCGAGGAGTACGCTCCGTTCGCGGACCTCGCAAAGATCGGCGCGGTGGTGCTCAAGAGCGTCACGCGGCTTCCACGGGCCGGAAATCCGACGCCTCGACTGGTGCAAACTCCGGCCGGCCTGCTCAACGCGATCGGACTGCAGAATCCCGGCATCGACTGGTATCTCGATCACGCGGTGCCCGAGTACGCGAACCGCCCGTGCCCGCTGATCGGCAGCGTCGCCGGATTTTCGATCGACGACTACGCCTACGTTTGCGAACGGCTGGCAGCGTGCGACGCGATTGCGGGCATCGAGCTGAACATCTCGTGCCCCAACGTTAGCAGCGAAGGTGAGACCTTCGCGTGCGATCCCAAGCTGACCGGGCGAGTGGTGCGTGCGGCGCGTGCCACGACCGATAAGACCCTGATCGTCAAGCTGTCGCCGAACGTCACCGACATCGCCGCGATTGCGAGCGAGGCGCAGGCGGCGGGTGCCGATGCGCTGGCCGTCATCAACACGGTGCGCGGCATGGGAATTGACGTGGAAACGTGGCGGCCGCGCCTAGGAAACGTGACCGGCGGCCTCTCAGGCCCGGCGATCCGGCCGATTGCGGTGCTGGCGGTGTACGAGGTCGCGCGCGCGGTGACGATTCCGATCGTCGGCCAAGGCGGGATCGAAACGGTGACCGACGCGCTCGAGTTCTTCCTAGCGGGCGCGACCGCGGTGAGCATCGGGACGGCCAATTTCACCGACCCGCGCATTCCCGAGGCGATCGTCGATGGATTGCAAACCTATCTTCGGCGCCGCAAGTTGTCGGCGATCGAAGACATCGTCGGGAAGGCGAACGTGGGATTCGCCAACGCCGATCAATACGAAGGAGACGAGGGGTAGGGATGGCCGCACAACTGATCGTCGCACTCGACGTGCCGGGCCCGGACGAAGCCGAACGCCTGATCGACCAGCTCTACGAACTCGATCTCATCGTCAAGATCGGGATGGAAGCGCTGTTCGGATATCCGGAGCGAATTTTCTCCTACTGCGAAACGCGCGACGTGCGCACGTTCGTTGATGCCAAGCTGCTCGACATTCCGCGAACCGTGGAGGCGGCGGTACGGCAGCTGGTTCGGCCCAACGTGCACATCCTCAACGTGCACGCGCTGGGCGGAAACGACATGATGCGTGGGGCGGTGGACGGCGCGAACGAACGCGCGTCGGAGCTGGGAATAACGCCGCCGCAGATTTTCGCGGTGACGATCCTGACCAGCATCGCGCCTGAAGATTTCAACGAGCTGGGCCTGCAAGGCGGCCCGGGCGAGAACGCGACGCGGCTGGCTGCGCTGGCGCGCGACGCCGGCTGTTCCGGCGTGGTCTGCAGCGCGCACGAAGTTCGCGATATCAAGCGTTTCTTTGGCGAAGACTTCCTCGCGCTGACCCCCGGAATTCGACCGGCCGGCAGCGCGCACGGAGATCAGAAGCGCGTCGTAACGCCGGCGCAGGCGGTCGCCGAGGGTTCCGACTATCTGGTCGTCGGACGTCCGATTACCGAAGCCGCCGACCCGTTGGCCGCGGCCAAGGCCATTCTCGACGAAATGCGCGAAAAACAGCCGCTATGACCGCCGCGGATCTCACGGCAGCGCTGGTCGAGCGCGGCGCCCTGCACGAAGGACATTTTCGGCTCAGCTCGGGCCGCCATAGCGAGACCTTCATTCAGAAGTTCCGCTTGCTCGAAGATCCGTCGCTGATCGGGCCGGTGGCACGCGCGATCGCCGACGCGTTCCGGCGCGTACGGCCTACGGTTGTGGTCAGCGCCGCGGTCGGCGGCATCATCTTGGGTCACGAAGTCGCGCGTCACTTGCGCACCAAAGCCATCTTCGTGGAGAAAGAGAATGGCCTCCCGGTTCTGCGGCGCGGCTTCGCGCTTTCGGACGACGATCGGGCGCTGATCGTGGAGGACGTCGTGACCACCGGACTTTCGGTGTATGAGGTTATCGAGGTGGTGCGCCGGCGGGGTGCGCAGGTCGCGGGCGTCGGCGTCATCGTGATGCGCGGACAAGCCGATTTCGGCGTGCCCACCCACGTGCTGCTCGACCTGCCGCTCCTCTCGTACGACGCGGCCGAGTGCCCGCAGTGCGCGGCCGGGAAACCGATCGACGATCCGGGGTCGCGCCGTTCGTGAACGTGGCGGTTCGGGCGGGCTGCGGCGCCGATCGGGCGTACCTGAACGATCTCGGCCGGCGCACCGTGATGGACAGCGTGGCGGCCTTCCGTCAAGCATCCGACGTCGTGGTGCACGTCGCGCTCGAACGCCTGCTGGAAACCGTCGAAGGGCAGTCTCACGCGGTGCTGGTAGCGGAGTGCGACGGCGAGCGTGTCGGATTCGCGCTGCTGCTCGACGATCTGCCCGACGAAGTGACCTCGATGCCGCAGGGGTTCATCGCGTATATGGCCGTCGAACCGTCGTACCGGCAGCGGGGCGTGGGGTCGGCGTTGCTAATTGCGGCCGAAGATGAGGCGCGGCGGCGCGGTCTGCCGTATATGGCCCTGATGGTTACCGAAGACAACGCGGCGGCCCGGGCGCTCTACGCGCGCGCCGGCTACTTTACGGAGCGGCGTCTCCTGTGCAAGCCGCTGTGAGCGCCGACCTCTGGCGGCGGATCGGCTGGATCGTCGCCGGCGTCTGCCTCGTGCTGGCGGCCCTGTGGCTCGCCGCGCACATTCCGCGGACGATCGCCATTTTCACGATTGCGGCGTTCATCGCGTTCGGCGTCGGGCCTGTCGCACGGCGACTCGAGCGGCGCATGCCCAAACCGCTGGCGATCGCGCTCGTGTTCGCGGCGCTCTTGGTGATCGTCGCGATCGGTTTGGTGATTGTGGTACCGCTGACGGTCAGCCAAATGCAGCTGCTAGCGAGCAATCTTCCCAGCTACGCGACCACGGCGCAGACGTGGATGGCGGGCATGGAGGACTCTCTCAACCGGCATTTCCCGCAGCTCCACCTTCCCGCCGCAGGGCTCAACGTCACGACTATCGGCGGCGCGAAAATGTCGGGCATCGTCAGCGGCGTGCTCGCCTCGATCGGGGCGATCGCCGTCAATACCGCGACCGGATTTTTCGTCGCCTTCTCGGCCATCATCCTGTCGTTCTTCTTTTTGCTCAACGACTCGCAGATCGGCGAATGGTTTGCCGGGATATTCCCGTCCGCGAAGCGCGCGACGGCCCGCAAGGTCGCCGAAGAAATTACGCAGGTCTTCGGAAGCTACATCTCCGGTCAGATCATCGTGAGCGCGATCACGGGAATCGTCATCGCGGTCGCGAGCGCCGCGATCGGCTTTAAGTTCTCGCTGATTCTCGGCATCATTTCGGGCGTCGCCTATGCGGTTCCGATCATCGGAATGCTGATCGCGGAAATCGTGGCCGTTCCGATGTGCTTGCCGCAAGGCATATGGATGGTCGTCTGGGTACAGGTCATCATGTTTGGAATGGCCCGCATCAGCGACAACGTGCTGGTCCCCAAGATCATGGGCGAATCGGTCGGCGTCTCTCCGATCGGCGCGATGTTCGCGATATTTGCCGGTGGCGAGCTGTTCGGGATCCCGGGCCTCATTCTGGGGATCCCGGTGGCCGCGCTCGTCAAGATCCTATGGCGATACTTCATGGCACCCTGGCTGCACGCGCAGTTCGACAAGACCGCTTAGCCCGGGTACTTGTAGCGCATCACTTTCACCAGGTTGATGCCGCGAACGATGCCGTTCGCGTTATAGGCCAGGCCCCACGAATCGATTGACGACAGGTCGGGGAAGATGCACGCCTCGAGGGTTTGGTCGACCGAGTTCTTCTTGAACCAGCCGCCGCCGGCGCCGGTCGTGCCGCCGAATTGGTCGGAACCGCCGAGGAACGAGCAGTAGCACGACGCGGGATTTCCCTGGCACGAACCCACCGGCGGCTTCAGAATGAACGCGAGCGCGGCCAGCGTCGGCTTGGTGGTGTACAGCGTGCTCAGCAAAATGTGGATGCGCGAGCCATCTTTCTTCAACGTGTACTGACAGAAGCTCGCGACGCCCGCGAGCGCGAGCGGGTTGGATCCGTTCGTGCCGTAGAGGGCGCGGCGGACTTCCACGACGCCGTTGGTTTGCTTGCAATACGCGGCGGCCGCGGTCTGCGCGGGTTCCACGTTCGCCGGCACCGCGATGCTCGAAGCCTTGCTTTCCGGCAACCGGATGCCGGCCGGCTGACGAATGCCCGTCAAGGGCGCGGCCGCCCCGGGGCCGGGCGGCGTCTGCGCGCCGCCAAGATTGCCGCTGCATCCGGACATCAGTAGGGCGCCGATGCTAACGGCCGCCGCGATTGAAAGTTTCATGTCGTTCTCCTAATAGTCGCGCTTTTGCGTTGCGGCGCCGGCCATTCCCTTTGCCGAGCCTAGTGCTCAGCCGCCGCTGACCACGGCGGTTGCATCGTCGTAGCGCACGCGTCCGCACGCGCGCGCGGCGGCTAAGCGGCGTGCGTTCGATGCGGGCGTGCGATCGTTTTCCACGACCGCGATCAGCAGCGCGCCCTGGCTGCGAGCCGTCGCACACGGCGCGACCTCGGGCAGATCGAACGCTCGGGTGGCCGGCGCGAGC
>JBDTDR010000023.1:0-8521 GCA_039922955.1 Candidatus Tumulicola sp. | reverse complement strand
GGGCGGTGACGTGGTGACCTACGACAAGACCCTCTACGACGCATCCAAGCACAACGCGTGGAGCGGACCTACGACGAAAAAACTCGCCGCCTGGAATGGAAGCTTCACGGTTCGTCTCTCGCCGTGGAGCATCGTCGCGGTCCAGACAAAATAAAAACACGGACCGGTTACGTCGCCGTCGGCGGGCACAACCTGGAGTTCGTCAGCATTCCCGCCCAACGGGCGGGTTTGCCGGCCCTGGTATTCCTGCACGAAGGTCTCGGGTCGGTTGCGCTGTGGCGGACCTTTCCCGCAGCTCTGGCCAAGCGCACCGGCTGCGGCGCGATCGTTTTTTCCCGCTACGGAAACGGCTTTTCGACGTCGCTTTCGGGCGCTCGAACGCCCGCATACATGCACGATGAGGCGTTGATCGCGCTACCGGCGCTGCTCGACCGGCTCGAGGTCGCCGGTGCGGTGCTGGTCGGGCACAGCGACGGAGCGTCGATCGCCCTGCTCCACGCTGCCGTGCACCCCGAGAACGTTCGTGCTTTGGTGCTGGAGGCGCCGCACGTTTTTGTCGAAGACCTGTCGGTGCGCAGCATCGCGAGGGTCAAAACCGAATACGAATCGACCGGCCTGCGCGCGCGCATGGCACGCTATCATGCCGACGTCGACCGCACGTTTTACGGATGGAACGATATCTGGCTCTCCCCGCCGTTCCGCGATTGGAATATCGAGGCGCTCGTCGAACGGGTGCGCGCGCCGATATTCGTGGTGCAGGGGCTCGACGACGCGTACGGCACGCCGGCCCAGATCGAATCGATCGGACGGCGCGCAGCCGGTCCGGTCGACCGGCTCCTGTTAGCGGGCTGCGGACATACCCCGCACCGCGACCGCGGATCGCTGGTCGAAAGCGCAGCTGGCGCCTGGCTGCAAGAGAAGTTGCTCTAACTCCGAGCGCTACGGCCGCCGCCTCACGGCTTCGGCGTGAGATGGAGTTCGCCGGCGGCGTAGTCGAACACAACGGAGAACTGTTGCAGAAAGGCGGCGCCGAGATGGCCGAAGGCGGTTCCTTGCAGCGTTCGCGTCGTGCCGATTTTTTGCGGGCCCGTGCGGTACGTGCCGATCGTTACCTGCGGAATATCTCCGATAAGCTCGACGCTGGTTCCACCGATTCCGCTCACCAATCGGTGCTCGGTAACCGTAAACAGCGTCGAATGTTTGGAGTAAAAATCGTAGGCGAGGTTGATGTTCGATTCGTCGCCGGTATCGACGGCGAGCTGTGCGTCAACCATTCCTAGGCGGACGTCGATTACCGGCACGAAATTCTCAAACGAGAGGGGTACTGCGATCGAATTGGGGACGGCCGCCCGGCCGAACTTCACCGTGTGAGCGCTCGCATCGATTTCGACGTCGGTCGTTCCTAAGAAGTCGGCACCCAGTACCACGTCGTACCCGTATCGGCTGATGTCGTTGAGCACGACGTAATAGGCCTCTGGAAACGCGGCATTCCCGACCTGCAAAGGCCCGAGGCGAACCACTTGCGTGGAGTAATCGCCCAGCCCTCGAACGTGAAACGTTCCGAGCACCGCGGCATCCAGGCGCGCCGCAAGCTCGGAGCTGATTGAAAATCCCGAGTTGCCGGTATCGATAAGGCAGCGCGCGGGGATGCTCGCGATCGTGCAGTTCACGATCGGCGTTAGGTGCGCGGGGTCGCTGGCGATCGTTTTTGGCGCACCGGAGAACACGGGAACCGGCCCGCGCGGCGGATGGAAGGCGGATGCGACCGGAGTTCGATCGTCGTAACGCTCGAGCGTCTTGCCGTTATGCAAGATCTCGTAAGGCACGGCGAAACCGTCGGCGTGACGGTAGTCGCGATATTCGAACGTGTCGTCGCCGCTGAGATCGCGAGCAAAACGCACCAGCGCGGTTGCCGGGTCGACGTACAGGCGGAGTGGAATGGCTTGCGGATCGGCCACCAGCATCATGCGATAACGCTTGCCGCCGAGCGCCGCGGTGCCGGCGTCGACGAGGCGGCCTCCGTGGGCGGCGAACGATGGGGAGAGAAAACCGAGTGAGGCGACGAGGCGCAGCGATCGCAGATACGGTTCGGGATCCGGCGAGCGCGGCAAGACCGTATCGTTCATGTTGATCGAATACAGACGGCCGCCGTCGAAATACGTTCCCTCGCAGAGTTCGCCGACGCAGCGCCGCACGGTAAACGGTACGCCGTCGCTCTCACTCGAGACGACGGTCGTTTCCCCCGCGAGATTCAAGCGCGAAATCGAAACGAAGTGGGTGCTCCAAACCGGTCCGGAGGCCGCGCGCATGCGATCGATCAGGCGGAGAAAATCGCCGGAGGGTGCGGAGGCCCCGAGCGTGGCGAGGCCGAGCGCGCAGAACAAGGCGAACCGTGCGGCGAAGCCCATCCCGATGAACTTCGAGTTACTCGACCACTACCTTCTCGACGGGTCGCCGGCAAAAGCGCACGTCGTCCGCTGCCTGCTCGAGTCGGGCCCGGCAAGCCAAGCGGTCGCGCCATTCTTCGAGGGCATGCGGCTGCTCGGTGCGCGCACCCCGGATTTGACCCTCGTCGCGCTGCGGCTGGTGCTCGCCGGGAAAAAGGCCGACGACGCGGCGGTCGTCGAGCTGCGCGGGCTCGTCGAGCGGGCCCGAACGGCCGACGCTTCTGCCCGCGAAGCGTACCGCGCGCTTCTCGGCCTCACGGCGTCCGAAGGAGCGCCGTAGTGCAGACGCTGGCGATTCCGGGTTTTTACATGTGGTCGCGCTGGCAGCCGGATCGCAGGATGTTCTTTTCGAGCTACCTGCGCGTGCACGAGGGGGGAAACCTGGCGTTCGATCCGCTGCCGCTCGATGCGGCCGAGGAAGACGAAATCGCGGCGCTCGGCGGCGTCGCCACGATCCTGCTGACCAATCGCGATCACGCACGGGGTGCGGCGGCCATGCGCGACCGCTTTGGCGCGCGCATCTTGGCGAGCCGCGGGGAAGCCGCACGTTTCGATCTGAAGGTCGATGAGGTTTTCGAATGCGGCCCGCTCGAAGTGGTGCCGGGCGTCCGTGCGCTGGCGCTCGAGGGTGCCAAAACGCCGGGAGAGGTGGCGTTTTTTCTGCCCGGCTGCGGCACGGCGGTCGTCGGCGATGCGATGCTCGGTGCGCCGGCCGGCGCGCTTTCGTTTCTTTCCGACGAAAAGCTCGCGAATCCGCAGGCGCTGGCCGTATCGCTGCGCCGGCTGTGGAGTCTCTTGCCGAAGGCGTTGCTGCTCGGCGACGGTGCGCCGCTCTTCGCCGGCGTCGACGACGCGATGGCGAAACTCTTGGAGGCGCGCGGCGGGCCGGCCGTCAACCGGATCAATCTCGACGAGCTGGAATGGGAATCGTTCGATGACGCCGGCGGCCGTTATCGCGGCGAATACGGCGAAATTGGATTGCTCGTCGGTGCTCGCAAGCTCGGGTATTGCGCGGTGGACCTCCCGCCCGGCGCACGTTTTTGCCCGCTTCACGCGCACGACAAAGAAGAAGAAGCGTTCTACGTCGCCAAGGGCGAGCCGACGATCCGCACGCTGCGCGGCAACCTCCGTCTGCGGCCGGGGGACTTCATGGCGTTTCCGATCGGCGACCGCGGCGCGCATCAGTTGCTCAACGAGAGCGGCTCGCCGTGCACGGTGATCCTAATCGGGACGGACGACCTCGACGAGGTTGCCTATTATCCCGACTCGCAAAAGCTCGGGCTTCGCCGCCGTGGCTTGCGGGTGCGGGTGGACCGTCTCGACTACTACGACGGGGAATGACGGGAACGCGTGACGCTCTCAACGCACGATCTCATCGTGTCGTATCGAAACGACGACCGGCACGCGCTGGACGGCGTTTCGATCGCCGTTTCTTCCGGCCGCACGCTCGCCGTCGTGGGTCCGTCGGGCGCGGGCAAGACGACGCTGCTGCGAGCCATCGCGGGACTGCAGCATCTCGATGGCGGCGACGTCGTTCTCGACGGGCGGAGCATTGCCGGACGTTCGCCCCAAGCTCGGCGAATCGCACTCGTCTTTCAGGACGACGCACTCTTTGCGAACATGACCGTGCAAGCGAACCTCCGTTTTGCGTTACGCTCGCAAGCGCCCGACGCCGATGCGTACGTCGCGGAGACGGCCGCGGCGCTCCACATTGCCGCGTTGCTCGCTCGTCGTCCGCGCGAACTCTCCGGCGGGGAGCGGCAGCGTGCATCGATGGCGCGCGCGCTGCTCTCGGACCCGAAGGCCTTGCTGATGGACGAACCTCTCGCGCATCTCGATCCGTCGCTGCGCCGATCCGTACGCGACGAGGTCATCGGCGTTCGCGAGCGTTTTCCGGGTCCGATCGTGTACGTTACGCACGACCACGCGGAAGCGATGGGCGTTGGGGACGAGCTGGCCGTGCTCGTCAATGGGCGCATCGAGGATGCGGGTGACCCTCAGCGCGTCTACGACGCCCCGCGAACGATCGGCGTCGCGCGCTTCTTAGGGGAGCGTCCGATGAATCTTCTGCCCGACAGCGAGCAAATCGTCGTCGGAATTCGCCCGGAGCACGTGCGCCTCGTCGCCGAAGGGCCGCTACGCGGCCGGATCGTGCGCCGCGAATCGACCGGGGCCGACGCATACGTTCTCGTCGAAACGCCGCGCGGAGATCTTACCGTGCGGGTTCCGGCCGGCCTTGGGCTACGCGCGAACGACGTCGTCGCGCTCGATTTGCCGCCCGAATTCGTGCGCCGTTTCGATCGAGTTTCGGGAATAGCGGTGGCGTGAAGGAGATCGGCGCGTGGGCGCGCGGAGTCATTGCGGCAGGTTTCGACGACGCGGCGCTCGATCCGGATCTGCCGCGCTTCGGAGGCTACGTGCTGTTCGCGCGCAACGCCGCGTCGCTCGAAGCGGTGCGGGCGCTCACCGACGCCCTGCGCGCGCGGTGCGGCAACGGCGAGGTGATGCCGCTGGTCGCGGTCGATCAAGAAGGTGGCCGCGTCGCGCGTTTGCGCCAGGGCGTAGAACGGATGCCGTCGATGATGGCGCTCGGCGCCGTCAACGACCTCGAACTCGCCGGCCGCGCCGGCGAGCAAACGGCGTTCGACCTTCGTCGCGCCGGCTGCACGCTGAATTTCGCGCCCGTGCTCGATCTGGCACGCTACCCCGAAAACACGGTGATCGGCACGCGTTCGCTGGGATCCGGCCCGCAGGCGGTTGCCGCCTTGGGTGCGGCGTTCGGGGCCGGGCTTACGCGGGGCGGCGTGCTCCCGTGCTACAAACACTTTCCCGGTCACGGTGCGACGCCGGTAGATTCACACGCGGCGTTGCCCGTTATCGATCTAGACGCGTCGACGCTGCGCCGGCGCGACCTGGTTCCGTTTGCCACGGTGGCTCGTCAGGCGCCCGCGATCATGGGTACGCACGCGGTCGCGCGCGCTTTTGACGCAAACCGCCCCGCGACGTTGTCTCGCCGGATCGCCACCGACCTTCTGCGCGGCGAACTGGGGTTCGGCGGCGTCTTCGTCACGGATTGTCTGCAAATGGCCGCCGTCGCCGAGCACGGCGACGTGGTATCGAGTGCGGTGTCGGCGCTGGTTGCGGGTGCGGATCTGCTGACGGTCAGCCATAGCGTCGCGCTCGCGCAGGAGATCGCGGACGCCATCGAACGGGCCGTGCGCGACGGCAGCCTGTCGTCGCAACGACTCCAGGAAGCGTATGCCCGAGTAATCCGTCTGCGCGAGTCGGCGGCACGGCCGCTGCGACCGGATGCCTTTCCACCGCACCCGGGGATCGGCCGGGAGATTGGCCGGCGGGCAATTACCTCGGTGCGCGGGTTCGCGCATGCCGATCCCCTTACGTCAATCGCGATTTCGTTCGACGGGGAAGTCAGCGAAGGCATCAACGTCGCCGCTTCAAAAAACCCGTCGCTGCGCCGCGAAGCCCCGGCGCTCGAGGAGATCGAACTACCGCTCGATCCCGACGACGCGCAACTGGCGGCGGCGCTCGAAGCCGTGCGCGACAGCGGCCGTCGGCCGCTGCTGCTTGCGCGACGCGCGCATCTGCATCCCCAACAGGCGCGAGCGATTGCGCGAATCGTTGACCTCTATGCCGACGCAGTCGTGGTGTCAATGCTCGAGCCGTTCGATCTGGCGCTTTTTTCGAGCGCCCGGCACGTACTGGCCGCCTACGGCGACGACCCCGCCGCGATCGGCGGCCTGGCCGACGTGCTCTTCGGGGGCAGCCCGCCCGAGGGGCGATTGCCGGTGGAGGTCGCGCTGTGAGGGTCGAACGGTTCGGCGGCGTCGAGCGCGTGCTGCGCGGGGCATGCGGCGTAGATTTCACCGGAGCGGTCGCTCGCATCGAATCCGGCGGGCGCGTCGTTTTCGAACGCGCGTACGGAACGACGCGCCTCGAAGCGCTCGCGCGTCCGGTCTACGCCGACACGCGATTCGATCTCGCATCGCTCACGAAGCTGTTCGTAGCGACCCTCGCGCTGCGGCTGGTCGCCGCCGGCACGCTGCGCCTCGACGAACCGGCCGCCGCGGTCGTTTCGGAGTGGAAGAATACACCGCACGAGGCGATCACTACCCGCATGCTGCTCGCGCATACGTCGGGTATGAACTCCGGCGCGGACTATCGAACGATTCTCGGCGAGAACGTCGAACGCTTCGCGCTCGAACGCGACCTGGTCGCGCCGCCGGGAGAGCGCGTCATCTACAGCGACCTCGGTTTCATCGCGCTCGGTACGCTGATCGCGCGGGTCGCCGGAACTGGCCTTAGCGCCCTAACGCGCGAAACGTTCGCATCCCGGACGCTCGGGTTTCGGCCGCGCGTCGCGACGCGTCTCGCGATCCCCGCAACCGAAGACGACGATTGGCGTGGTCGCGTGCAGGGATTCGTCCACGACGAGAAGGCCTATCTGATGGGCGGCGTCGCGGGGCACGCGGGCCTCTTTGGGACGGCAGCCGACGTTGCGGCGCTGGCCGACACGTATCTTGGACCGCTGCGCGGGCGCTCCGGCCGGCTGCTGTCGCCCGCGTCCGCGCGCGAGGCCGTGCGCGAACAGGCCGCCGATCCGGTATTGCGACGCGGACTCGGCTGGGCGCTCAAAACGAGCGACGAGAATTCGTGCGGCCGCTGGATGGATGCGACGAGCTTCGGCCACACCGGCTTCGTCGGAACGTGCGTCTGGGCCGACCCGGCGCGCGACGTACAGGGCGTACTGCTTACCAACTCGTTGTACTTCGGACGAAGCGATACGCGCGCGATTCGAGCGGCTTTTTTCGAGGCAGCCATCGAGGCTTTAGGGATGGAGGCGCGGTGAACGCGATCGGCTTGATGAGCGGCACGTCGCTGGACGGAATCGACGCGGCGTTGGTCGGCATCCTTCCGCGCGGCGAAGGCTACGCACTCGAGCTGCGGCGGTTCGAAACCTTTGGGTTCGATGCCGATCTCCTGCGGGCACTTCGGGCCGCGCTTCCGCCCAACGACGGCAGCGTCGCCGTCGTTGCGGCGCTGCATCACGCCCTCGGGCGAGCGTTCGCGGGCGCGGCCCACGCGATCGCCGGATCCGCTCGAGTCGGTTACGTTGCTTCGCACGGACAAACGGCGTGGCACGACGGTTCGCGTCAAGTGACCCTGCAGCTCGGCGACCCGTTTGCGATCCGCGAAAGCGTGCGCGCAACGGTTTGTTTCGATTTTCGCAGCGCCGATTGCGCCGCCGGCGGCCACGGAGCGCCGCTCGTGCCGCACGTTGACGCGCTGCTCTTCGCGAGCTCGCAGGAAGACCGCGTCGCCCTCAATCTCGGCGGGATCGCCAACCTGAGCCTTTTACCAAAGTCCGGCGGTTCGGAGATCGTGGCGTTCGACACCGGGCCCGGCAACATGTTGCTCGACGCATTCGTTCGCGAGCGCACGAGCGGCGCACGGACGATCGATCGGGACGGCGCGCTGGCGGCGGCCGGGACCGTCGATTCGGAGTTACTCGCAGCGATGTTTGCCGACGGTTACTTTGCGCAAGCACCGCCCAAAACCACCGGACGCGAACGGTTCGGCGTGCAGTTTCTGGCGCGTCATAGCGAACGGCTGTCGCAGCTACGCCTCGAAGACGGCCTAGCGACGCTGGCGGAGCTGACGGCCGTTTCGGTCGCGGCGGCGGTGGATGCCGCGGGATTTGCTGCGGCGCGCGTGATCGTGAGCGGCGGCGGAGCGCGCAACCGGCACCTCATTTCGCGCATCGCCGCACGGCTTTCGCCGGCCCGCGTCGAAACGTCGGACGCGATGGGCATTCCAGCAGAAGCAAAGGAGGCCGTGGCCTTTGCGGTGCTCGGCTATGAAACGCTTCGTGGAAGGGCGTCAAACGTTCCGCGTGCGACGGGGGCTGCGCGTGCGGTGCCCCTTGGAGCGATCGCTCCATACGAACTGCAACGTCTCTTAGCCGACGTGGAGCGCGAGTGCCGCTCGTCGTAGGCGTCGATGCCGGCGGGAGCCGAACCGTCGCAGCGGCTGCGCACGGCGACGCGCCGCCGCGG
>JBDTDR010000022.1:0-10903 GCA_039922955.1 Candidatus Tumulicola sp. | reverse complement strand
CGGCCGTACTTTGGCCTTGAAATACTGCGGAAAGCGCAGGTGGATGAGATCGTGAATCGTGACGATCGACGCGACCGGCACGACCAACGGCGCGTACGGCGAGAGAAAGTGCACCAAGTCGAGACGCGCCGCGCGGATCGCGAGCGGAAGCCCGACCTGTTCCCCCCAGCCGAAGTTGCCGCCGGCTGAAAACCCGACGTAGGCATATTCCGGCGCGACGCGCGGAAGGCGCGCGGCGAGCTGCGCCACGTAGGCCTTCATTCCGACCGACAGCTGTCGGGTCAAGCGCGTATCGAGTCCGATGCGGCGGGCCGTCACGCCTTGCGGGCCTTCCACGCCACGACCGCGGGATACATCGCCGACTTGTACGCCACGTAGATCCCGCGCGGTCCGTCGAGGACCGCGCCCTTCCCCACGAGCAGCCAGGGAAACCGCAGCACGCCCTTAAGCCACGCCCCGGCAAAACCGAGCAAAGACCCGTCAACGCCGGCGGATTCGGTGCTCGTGTACCGATCGTACTTCGAGCGATACGCGGCGTAGTCCGGATACGAAAAGTGCAGCAGCGTTCCGGGCAGCTCGCCGACGCTTCCGGCGCACGTCCAGCTCTCGTGGAGCGCGGCGCTTCCCCCAGCCGCCGGATGCGCCTGCAAAACCGCGCGGTCGGCGCGGAATAAACGCAGCAGCGGTTCGTTGCGCCACTGCCGCATCGGCCGCCCGCAAAAATACGTGGTGCGCTTCACGCGGTAGCCGTCGGCGCCGTCGACGGCGAGCCGAACGATCGCCCCGCGCAGCACGTCGTCGAGCGCTTCGTCGGCATCGATCATCAGCACCCAGGGCGTGCGAACGCAAGAAAGCGCGAAGCGACGCGCGTCGATGAAGTCGGTCCACTCGCGTTGCATGACTTCCGCGCCCGCGGCGCGGGCGAACTGCAGCGTGTGGTCGCGCGAGCAGGCGTCGAGCACGAGGACGCGCATCCCGCGTGGCAAGCTGGTGAGCGCACGCGGCAAATTGCGTTCTTCGTCGCGCGTCAGAATGACGGCGGTGACGGCCGCGAGGTCCAGGGTGCCTCAGTCGCCTCCGCCGGGTTGCGCGGAAACGCCCGCCCGTTCCGCAGGAACGGCGGCGACGCTGCCGTGAGTCCGTTCTTCGTGCGCCAGCGCGGCACCGATGAAGTCGCGGTACAACGGCGCCGGACGGTTGGGGCGCGATTTGAATTCCGGGTGCGCCTGCGTCCCCACGAACCACGGGTGCGCGTCGACGGCCAGCTCGATCACCTCCACCAAGCGCGTCTTGTCGATCGTGTGGTGGCCGGTAAAACGCATGCCGTGCTCTTCGAAGATCGGCCGGTAGCGGTTGTTGAACTCGTACCGATGCCGGTGCCGTTCGCTAATTTCCAGGGTGCCGTACGCGCGGGCGGCGTGGCTGGGCTCTTCGAGCAGGCACGAGTACGTCCCCAACCGCATCGTGCCGCCGTACATTTCGAGGTTGCGCTGATCCGGCATGAAATCGATCACCGGGTCGGCAGCCGTTTCGTCGACTTCGCTCGTCATCGCGTCGGGTAGGCCGCAGACGTTGCGAGCGAATTCGATGCACGCGAGCTGCATCCCGTAGCAGATGCCCAAAAATGGGATTTTGCGTTCGCGCGCATGCTGGATGGCCCGCAGCTTACCCTTCACGCCGCGGGCGCCGAAGCCGGGCGCGACCAGGATGCCGTGGGCGCCGCGCAGGGCGTCGACGCCTTCGTTCTCGATCAGCTCCGAATCGATGCGCTTGATGTCGACCGCCGCGTTGTGGAAGACGCCCGAATGATACAGCGCCTCGATAATGGAAATGTAGGCGTCCTTCAGCTCGACGTACTTCCCGACGATCGCGACGGTTACGCGGCGTTGCGGATGGAGCATGCGGTCGGCGATCGCCGACCACTCCTCGAGCTTCGGGGCCGCGGTCGGCAGGTTGAGCTTGCGGACCGCCGCCAGCGCCAGCCCTTCGGCTTCCAGATTCAGCGGAACCTGGTAGATCGTGCCGGCATCGCTGTTTTGAACCACCGCGCTCGGAGGTACGTCGCAAAACAACGCAATTTTCTCTTTGAGTTCCACCGGCATCGGGGCGGAGGACTGCGTTCGGCAGACGATCGCGTCGGGAGAGATTCCGATGCCGCGCAGCTCGCGGACCGAGTGCTGCGTCGGCTTGGTTTTCAACTCGTCGGCGGCGCCCAGATGCGGCACCAGCGTGAGGTGGACGTACATCACGTTCTCCTCGCCGGCATCGTACCGCATCTGTCGAATCGCTTCCAGAAACGGGAGCGACTCGATATCGCCGACGGTGCCGCCGACTTCGACGATGCATACGTCGGCGTGGCCGGTTTCGGCGACGCGCTTGATGTGCGCTTTGATCTCGTTGGTGATATGCGGAATCACTTGAACGGTCGCGCCCAAGTAGTCGCCGCGCCGCTCTTTTTCGATCACCGAATTGTACACTTGCCCGGTGGTGACGTTGTTGGCGCGCAGCAGGTTCTCGTCGATAAAGCGCTCGTAGTGCCCGAGATCGAGGTCGGTCTCGGCGCCGTCCTCGGTCACGAAGACCTCCCCATGTTGGTAGGGGTTCATCGTGCCGGCGTCCACGTTGATGTACGGATCCAGCTTCTGGATCGAAACGCTGATGCCGCGAGCCTTGAGGAGTCGTCCGAGGGAAGCCGCCGTTATGCCCTTGCCGAGCGAACTTACGACGCCGCCGGTGAAGAAAATGTACTTCGCCATCTCGGGACGATATTTTTTCTATTCGTCCGCCAAAAACCCTTATCGAGCCGGCAGCCTGACCTTGACGTAGCGGGCCAGCCCCGCAAAATCCTCACCGGTCAGGGGGTCGACCCCTGGAAACGCGGCGGCGGCGAGTTCGAGGAGACCGCCCACCTGCGGGGGCGCCGCCTCGAGCAGCAACAGGCCGCCGGGGTTGAGCAACGCGGGCGCGACCGGAAGGAACCGGCGGTAGACCTTTAGGCCGTCGGCACCGCCGTCGAGCGCCCCCCGCGGTTCGAACCCGACCGGGTTGGGCGGCGTGGGCAGGTCGCGCGTCGGAACGTACGGCAGGTTGGCGAGCACCACGTCGAAGCGACGCTCGCCGACCGGCTCGGCCAGGTCGCCGCACCAAAACCGGCAGCGCGCCGCGACGCCGAGTTTTCGCGCATTGCTTTCGGCGACGTCGACGGCATCCGGCGAAACGTCGGTCCCCTCGACAAAGACGCTGCCAATCTCGGCCGCGATCGTGCAGGCGATCGCTCCCGAACCGGCGCCGACGTCGAGTACCGTCGCGGGCTCCCGCGGCTTGAGAAACGCCAGCGCTTCGTCGATTAAGTGTTCCGTTTCGGGACGCGGTACGAGCACCCGATGGTCCACCGCGAATTCCCGTCCGAAGAATCCGGCCGAACCCAAGACGTACGCGAGCGGCGTCCCGCGCTTGCGGACCTCGCAGAACGCGTCGAACCGCGCCGCTTGCGTCTCGAGCGGAGCCGCCTCGGGGTGCGCGACGATCCATTCACGATCGCGTTCCAGCGCCCGCGCGAGCAGCAACATCGCATCGGCCCGCGGCGTCTCGCTCGTCGCCCCCAACGCCGCGATGCCCCGGGCCAGGGTTTGCGCGACCGTTTGCACGCGGAGCCGCTTAGACGGGCGATCCGTCGCCGGCGAGGAGACGCGCGCGTTCGTCGGCGAGAAGCTCGTCAACGATTTGACCGAACTCGCCGTCCATGATCCCGCGGATATTTCCAAAGTTGCGGTTGATGCGATGGTCGGTGACGCGATCCTGCGGAAAGTTGTACGTTCGAATTTTTTCGGAGCGATCGCCCGTGCCGACTTGCGAGCGCCGCATCGAACCGACCGCCTCCTCTTGTTCGCGCCGCTTCCGGTCGTAGAGCATCGAGCGCAGCATCGCCATCGCTTTCAAGCGGTTTTGCTGTTGCGACCGCTCCTGCTGCGAAGCGACGATGATGCCCGAAGGAACGTGCGTGATCCGGATTGCCGACTCGGTCTTGTTCACGTATTGGCCGCCGGCCCCCGACGATTTATAGGTATCGACCTGCAGATCGGCGGAGCGGATCTCGATCTCGGCATCGTCGTCCTCGACCTGCGGCAACACCGCTACCGTCGCCGTGCTCGTGTGAATGCGGCCCTGCGCCTCGGTATCCGGCACGCGCTGAACGCGGTGCACGCCGGACTCGTGTTTGAAATACCGATACGGGCCGTCGCCGCCCCGCACGCCGAACACGATTTCCCGAAAGCCGCCCGCGTCGCTCCCGC
Organism: Candidatus Tumulicola sp.; assembly: GCA_039922955.1. Classification (GTDB taxonomy): domain Bacteria; phylum Vulcanimicrobiota; class Vulcanimicrobiia; order Vulcanimicrobiales; family Vulcanimicrobiaceae; genus Tumulicola. Next base: position 6,611 of record JBDTDR010000022.1, on the reverse strand, counting down.
TCTCCGACGCGAGTTCTACGGTCATGCTTAACGCCTCGGCAAAGCGCATGTACATCCGCGCCAGATCGCCCGCGAAGATAGCCGCCTCGTCGCCCCCGGCGCCGGCGCGAATCTCCACGAAGACGTCCTTGTCGTCGTCGGGGTCGCGCGGAATCATCAACTGGTGGAGCTCGTCCTCGAGCGCCTGCGCGCGATCGCGCAGCGTTCGCGTCTCCTCCTCGGCAAGGTCGCGCAGCTCGCCATCGCTGTCGCGCGCCAGCGCCTCGTTTGCGGCGATATCCCGCTGCATCGTGCGCAGCCGCCGAAACGTTTCTACCGGCGCTTCGAGCTGTGCGCGCTCCTTGACCAACGCCGTATACCGGGCTTGATCGAACCCTCCCGCGGGATTGGCGAGCTCCGCCTCGATCTCATCAAATCGCCGCGCCATCGTATCGAGTCGCGCAAAGAGTGTCGGTGTCGGTGACATGCGATGTCGCTCTTTTCACATAAAGACGAGCCGCGCAGGCGGCTCGTCTTTAGATCGTCCGTCCGCCGGTTAGGCTTCGGCGGCCGTTTTTCTGGCGTCGCGGGAAGCCTGGCGGGCGGCGGCTTCTTCCTGCTTCTGTTTCGCCGCGGCCGCGCGCTGGTTGAACTTATCGACTCGCCCGGCCGTATCGATCAGCTTCTGCTGGCCGGTGAACAGCGGATGGCAGGCGGCGCAAATCTCGACGCCGATTTCAGCCAAGGTCGAGCCGGTGGTAAAGGTGCTGCCGCAGGCGCAGTGGACGCGCGCTTCGGGGTACCATTTGGGATGGATCTTCTCTTTCACAGTCCTTGCATTATATCAGAGCTCGCAAGAGGGTGCCCCTCTCGGCTTCGCCCGGTTGCACGGGAGGTGCCACCGCCCCGCCGCCCAAAAGGCTCGTCGCGTGAAACGCAAATCCTCGCTGGCGGTCCTCGTCGCCGGCAGCGCGCTAGCCGTCGCCATGGTGGCCGGCGGCGCGCCCTTCGCGGTGCCCTCCGCGGCCGCGACGCCCCCGCCGACGCCGCCGCCGCTGGCCGCGCCGGCAACGCCCCAGCCCGCCGCGACCGCCCTGCCGGACGCCGCCTCGACGCCGATTCCGCTGCCCTCGGGGTTTGGGCTTCCCGGCCAGTCAGCGCCGGCGGCCGCCGGAAAGGCGACCCCGTCACCGCCGCCGGATGCCCGCAAAGGGCTCGAAGGCGTGTGGGAAGTCCAAATTCAGCACGGCGGCAAAACGGATTACGCGCACTTTAAGATCGAGCAAATCGGAACGACGCTAACCGGAACCTTTCTCGACGACGCCGGTAAGCGGTTCCCGCTCGCGGGATCGGTCGACGGGCAAGCGATTCGCTTGGTCATCTCGATGCCGGACGGCACCTCGCTGTTGCTCGAAGGACGGCTCGACGGAACGACCGACATGCTCGGCATCCTCACGACGCCCAAAGAACAGATTCCGTTCACGGCCGCGTACCGTCCAAAAGAAAAATGGATCGATAACCTCAACGCGGCGCCCGGCGGACTCGGCGGCGGCGGCGGACCTGGCGGCGGCGGCGGTTACGGGCCGCCACGGTAGACGGCCCTAATTCGACGCTTGCGCGAGGCGCTTTTCGACGTACGGCACTAACCCGCCGGCGTCGATCAGCGACCGCATGAACGGCGGGAACTCCGCCGCCCGATACTCGGTGCCTTTGGTAATGTTCCGCACGACGCCGCTGGCCGGCTCGACCTCGACCTCGTCGCCGCTTTCGATGCCGTCCACGGCTTCGTCCGATTCGAAGATCGGCAGCCCGATGTTCAGTGCATTTCGATAGAAAATTCGCGCGAAACTCTTGGCGATGACCGCCGACGTGCCGGAACCTTTAATCGCAATCGGCGCGACCTCGCGGCTCGATCCGCATCCAAAGTTCCGGTCCGCCACGATGATGTCTCCGGCCTTCATCCGCGTCGCATACTCCGGGTCGAGGCCCTCGAGCGCATGTTTCCCCAGCTCGGCTTGATCGACGATGTTGCAGTACTTGCCGGGGATGATCACGTCGGTATCGACGTTCTTCCCGTACTTATGCGCGTGTCCGCGCAGTTTCGATTCCATTGAATTACACCTTAGCGAGTTCGAGGACGCGGGGGTCGGTAATCTTACCGGTGAGCGCCGACGCGGCACAGGTTGCCGGTGACGCGAGATACACTTCGGCCTTGGGCGAACCCATGCGACCCACGTAGTTGCGATTCGTGGTTGAGACGGCACGCTCGCCGTCACCGAGCGTGCCCATGTGGCCGCCGAAGCACGCGCCGCACCCGGGCGTGTTCACGGCGCAGCCGGCGGCCGCCAGGGTGGTGAGGATGCCCTCCTGAGCGGCCTGCATCCAGACTTTTTGGCTGCCCGGATTGACGATGACGCGCAGGCTGGCCGCGATCCGCTTGCCCTCGAGAATTTTCGCGACCACGCGCAGATCTTCGATGTATCCGTTGGTGCACGAACCGATGAAGACCTGATCGACCGCGATGTCGTCGGCGGCGATTTCTGAAATCGGATGCACGTTGTCGGGCGTGTGCGGGCAGGCCACCTGCGGCTCCAGCGCATCCACGTCGATCGTCAGGACGCGCTCGTAGACCGCATCCGGGTCGGCTTGCTCGACGACGAACGGGCGGCTCGTGCGTTCGGTGACGTAAGCGAGGGTCTTCGCATCGGCGTGGAAGATGCCGTTCTTCGCGCCCGCTTCGATCGCCATGTTCGCCATCGTGATCCGGCCGGTGATCGACAGCTCGTCAACGGTGGTGCCGTGGTACTCGATCGCGCGATAGGTCGCACCGTCGATGCCCAGTTCGCCGACCGTGCGCAGCATGACGTCCTTCGCCGACACCATCGGGCCGAGCTTGCCGTTGTACACGATCTTGATCGTAGCCGGCACCTTGAGCCACACCTCACCGAGAACGAACGCCGCCGCGATGTCGGTGGATCCCATGCCGGTGGCGAACGCACCGAAGGCGCCGTACGTGCAGGTGTGCGAATCGCCTCCGACGATCAGCTCGCCCGGTGCGACCAAGCCTTCTTCGGGCAGGACGACGTGTTCGATGCCACCGCGCCCGACGTCGAAGAAATGCGTGATCTTCTGCTCGCTCGCGAAATCTTTCATGAGTTTTGCGAGCTTGGCGGACTGGGCGTCTTTCGCGGGAACGAAATGGTCTTCGACCAGCGCGATTTTATCGCGGTCGAACACTCGGTCGGCGCCCTTGATGCCGCGCATCACGCCGATGGCGACGGCGGCGGAAAGTTCGTTGGCGAGCACGAGGTCCACGGCGGCATTGATGATGCTCCCCGGTTCCACGCGGTCGAGTCCGGCATGTCGCGCCAGGATTTTCTCGGTAAGCGTCATTCCCATGAGAAGACGGTTATCCGGCGAAGCATCGGAGTCATGCAGCAGGACAGGCAATTCGGCTTTTCGACCCGCGCGATTCATGCCGGCACGCCGCCCGATCCCGTAACCGGCGCGCGCGCCACGCCCATCTATCAAACGGCGGCTTACGTCTTCGCCTCGACCGAGCAGGCGGCAGAACTCTTCGCGCTGCGCAGCTACGGCCACATTTACAGCCGCATCAGCAACCCGACGGTGGCGGCCTTCGAAGAGCGGATGGCAAGCCTGGAGGGCGGCCTCGGCGCGGTCGCGTTTTCAAGCGGGCTCGCGGCGCAACTCGGCACCGTGCTCTCGCTCGCACAAGCCGGCGACCATCTCGTCTGCTCGCAAAACGTCTACGGCGGCACGGTCACCCAGCTGACGGTGACGGTCAAGCGCATGGGCATCGAAACGACGTTCGTGCCGGTGGACGATCTGGAGACCATTCGCGGCGCGATCCGCCCGAATACGCGGCTCCTGCTGGTCGAGACGGTTGCAAACCCGTCGGGAGCGATCGCCGATCTCGCTGCGCTCGCGCGGATCGCACACGACGCCGGGGTTCCGCTCGCCGTCGACAACACGTTTGCTTCACCGTATCTTTGCCGGCCGATCGAACGCGGTGCCGACCTGGTCCTCCATTCCGCGACGAAATTCATCGGCGGTCATGGAACCACGATCGGCGGCGTGCTCGTCGAATCGGGGGCCTTTCCGTGGGGCAACGGTCGCTTTCCGCTCCTTTCCGAACCGAGTCCCGGGTATCATCACAAAGTCTTCACCGAAACTTTCGGTGAGTACGCATTCCTTATGCGTGCGCGGGTCGAGGTGCTGCGTGACATCGGCGCGCAAATGGCGCCGATGGACGCGTGGCTGCTGCTGCTCGGGCTCGAAACGCTGGCGCTCCGGATGGAACGCCACGTCGCCAACGCGCGGGCGGTAGCCGCATATTTGAAAACGCGCCCCGAAGTCGCCTGGGTGCGGGAGCCGCAGCTCGGGTCGATCTTCACCTTCGGTTTGCGCGGCGGGCGCGAGGCCGGCCGCCGTTTTATCGACGCGCTCGATTTATGGAGCCATCTGGCCAACGTCGGCGACGTCAAGAGCTTGGTCATTCATCCCGCCTCGACCACGCATTCTCAGCTCTCCGACGAAGATCTCGCAAAGGCCGGCGTGCCGCCTGAGTCGGTGCGGCTTTCGGTCGGTCTCGAGGACCTAGACGATCTCCTGTGGGACATCGGAAACGCGCTTGCGCAAGCGGCGGCGCCGGCCGCCGCGGTTTCATGATCGCGCGCACGCCGTCTTCGCGTCGCGCGCTGCTCGACCGAATTCATACCGTCGCGGTCGTGGGTGCCTCCGCCAATCCGTTGCGCCCAAGCTACACGGTCTTCTCCTACCTTCGCACCGCGACGCCGTACGACGTGACGCCGATCAATCCCACGGTCGCCGAAATCGACGGCATCGCCGCCTTTCCTTCGCTCGCGAACTATGCGCTCGAGCGCGGCGCGCCCGATCTCGTCGACGTCTTTCGCAAACCTCGCGCGGTCGTCGACACCGTCAACGAAGCGATCGCGGTTGGAGCCAAAGCCGTCTGGTTCCAATACGGCGTCGTCAATGACACGGCCATCGAGCTGGCCGACCGAGCCGGTTTGACCGTCGTCGTCGATCGCTGCATCAAGGTCGAATACGCGCGCTTTTCCGGCGGCCTGGCCACCAGCGGATTGAACAGCGGCCTGATTACGTCTCGCCGCCGTGCCTAGCCGGCCCGATGCAGACGCAGCCTATGCGGCACAATCCCGCGCCCTCGACGAGGAGATTCTCGGCGTCATCACCGGTTGGCACGATCGCGGCGCGGCGTTTGAGGAGGAGGCCTTCAACGACCTCGCGCTGCGTTTGCTCGAGTATCAGCTTCGTTACGACCGTCCCTACGCACGCTACTGCGCGAGTTTCGGGATTGCGAGTTCCGCGCTGCCGCGTTGGTGGCAAGACATTCCTCCGGTCCCGGCCGCGGCGTTCAAAGACGCCGCGCTCGCGACGTTCGACTCTTCCAACGCCGCACTCGCCTTCGAGACGAGCGGCACGACCGCCGGTCGCCCCGGACGTCATTTCTTCGAAACGCCGGCGCTCTACGACGCGGCGCTGCTCGCCGCATTCGATCGCTTCATGCTGCCCGACGGCGCGCGCCTGCGCTACCTGAATCTCGTTCCCGATCCCACCCACCACAGCGGGTCATCCCTCGGATACATGATGCAGCAGGTGGGCCGTGCGCGGGGAGCCCGAGAAACGGGCTGGTATCTGCGCGGCGAAGGGATCGCCTTTGACGCATTCGTCGCCGATCTGCGCGCGGCCATCGCCGACGAAGCGCCCGTGTGCGTCGCCGCTACCGCCTTTGCGCTCGTGCGCGTACTCGATCTTCTCGACCGCGAACGGCTGCGTCTGGGCCTTCCGAACGGATCGCGGGTTATGGAAACCGGCGGCTTCAAAGGGCGAGCGCGCACGCTCGAACGCGACGATCTGTATCGGCGAATCGCACGAAGCTTCGGAATTCGTCAGGACGCCATCGTCGCCGAATACGGCATGACCGAGCTAACCACGCAATACTACGACGACGTGCTGATTCGCCACCCGTCTTCCGGATCGGCGGCCGTGCGCCGCAAGCTTGCGCCGCCATGGCTGCGCACGCGCGTCGTCGGACCGGACGGAAAGACGCTCCCGAGCGGAACGGTTGGAGCCCTCGTGCACATCGACCTAGCGAACCGCTCGTCGTGCCTTGCCATAGCCACCGAAGATCTCGGCGCCCAGTTCGACCCTTCGAACGACCCCGACGAACCGGCCGGCCTCGTCCTGATCGGTCGCGAGCGCGGCGCCGCCCTGCGAGGCTGCTCCCTAGACGCCGAAAGCCTACACTAGGAGAATGACAAGATCGCTGGTATCGATCCAACGGGCTGTGGTGCGGTGCACGCGCTGCCCGGAGCTGCGCGCCTACACGGCGGAGGTCGCTCAAGAGAAAAAACGCGCGTATGCCGGCTGCTCGTATTGGGGCAAGCCGGTCCCCGCTTTCGGCGAGGCGAGCGCGCGCGTGCTGGTGGTCGGGCTGGCACCGGGCGCACACGGCAGCAATCGCACCGGCCGTCCGTTTACCGGCGACGCCTCCGGCGACTTTCTGTATCCGGCGCTCTATCGCGCCGGTTTCGCCTCGCAACCGCGAGCCGTCGACCGCAACGACGGCC
>JBDTDR010000021.1:0-7646 GCA_039922955.1 Candidatus Tumulicola sp. | reverse complement strand
TAAATCACGGGCGCGCCGGCGCCGCTTTGGGTCCTGCGTACGCGCGAATAATTCGCGCAACCAGCGGATGGCGGACGACGTCGGTCTCGTCGAGCTCGACCACGCCGACGTCGTCGACGGCCGCCAGCCGGTTGGCCGCATCGCGGAGGCCGCTGCGATTGCCGAACGGCAAATCGATCTGCGTCACGTCCCCGGCCACCACCATCTTCGAGGCCGCGCCCAAACGCGTCAAGAACATCTTTATCTGATCGCTGGTGGCGTTCTGGGCTTCGTCAAGAATCACGAATGCGTCGGAGAGCGTTCGGCCGCGCATGTAGGCCAGCGGAGCCACCTCAAGCGTTCCGCGATCGATGTAGCGGTTGACGACGCCGTCGTCGAGCAGCTCGTTGAGCGCATCGAAAAGCGGCCGCATGTAGGGATCCACTTTCTCACGCAGGTCGCCCGGCAGAAAACCTAAATTCTCGCCGGCTTCGACCGCCGGACGCGACAGGATCACGCGCGACACGTCGCGATTCTTAAGCGCCCGTACCGCCATCACGATCGCGAGGTACGTCTTCCCCGTACCCGCCGGCCCGACGCCGACGGTGAGCGTGTGCCGGTCGATCGAGCGCACGAAGGCGCGCTGTCCGGCCGTTCGCGGGCGCACCTCGGCCCCGCGTTGGGTCCGCAGCAGCGTGTTGGGCAGCGCCGTTCCGCCATCGTGCTCGCGAACGTCGGAGAGCGCCAGAGCCACGTCGTCGGGGGTGATGTGGGACCCTCCGACGGCGGCGTCGAGAACCCGCCGAACCACGTGCTCGGCGCGCTCGACGTCGGCGCGGGCACCCGTCAGCAGCAGCCGGTCACCGTCGGCGTGGACGGAAACTTCGAGGGCCGATTCGATTGCCGAGAGGTTCCGGTCGTACTCTCCGAAGAGGCGTACGCGATCGGGCAGGTCGTGAAGGTCGACGGATCGTTCTACGCTCAACGCCCCACGTATTCGTCGCGCAGCGCGTGAGGCTTTCCCAAAACTTCCGCCGCGATGACGGCGCGGACGAGCGAGCGGCGATCCCTAAAGAGACGTCCACGAGGCGGCCGGCCGGGGTGCGCCGTTTCATGCGCGGGAAAGAACTCGGCCCGGTCGGGAGCGGTCGCCGGCGCCGGCTTCGGCTGCGGCGCGACGCGGCGGGCTTTAAGCGGCGCTGCCGGCGCGGTCGCCGCCGGCGCGGGAACCGGTGCGGCTGCCGGCGCCCCGAAGGTCACCGCCCGCGGCGGCTGCGGGCGCGATGGCTGCGGCGGCTGCGGGCGCGATGGCTGCGGCGGCAGCTTTTGCGGCGGCTGCGCGGTCGCAGCCTGTTTGCGCGCATTGGAGACGATGCTCGACACCACCCCGACGATGACGATGAGCACCCACAGGATTGCGCCGATATCGCGCATGCGCTACTTAAGCGGAGCGCCCGGCGACGAGGAGGGCGGCAGCGTTTGGTCACCGCCGCCGTCGGCCGGGCCGCCGATCGACGCGCGCATCTCGGTGTCGGCCTGAATGTTCTTGAGACGGTAGTAGTCCATGACGCCGAGGTGGCCGCTGCGAAATGCTTCGGCAATTGCCTGCGGAATCGAAGCTTCGGCTTCGACCACTTTCGCGCGCATCGCTTGGGTCTCGGCTTTCTGTTCCTGCTCGGCGGCCATCGCGGCGTACTGCCGTTCGGCGGCCTTCGCTTGAGCGATGCGCCGGTCGGCTTCGGCCTGGCTGGTCTGAAGCTCGGCGCCGATGTTTTTGCCGACGTCCACGTCGGCGATGTCGATCGACACGATTTCGAAGGCGGTTCCCGCATCGAGGCCTTTTGCCAATACCGCTTTGCTGATCCGGTCGGGGTATTCCAGCACCTCTTTGTGATCGACCGCCGCGCCGACCGCCGAGACGACGCCCTCGCCGACGCGCGCGACGATCGTCGGTTCGCCGGCGCCGCCGACGTAGCGGTCGAGGTCGCTGCGCACCGTGATCCGGGCCTTGACGTTGAGCTGAATGCCGTTCTGGGCAACGCCTTGAAAAATCGGCGTCTCGATCACCTTCGGATTGACCGACGTCTGCAAGGCCTCCAGCACGTTGCGGCCGGCCAGGTCGATCGCGGCGGCGCGCTGCCAGGCGAGCGGAATTTGCGCCCGCTGCGCGGCGATCATCGCCAGCGTAACGTTCTCGACGTTGCCGCCGGCCAAGTAATGCGACTGCATTTGATCGACCGTAAGGTCCAAGCCGGCCTTGCGCGCGCGGACGTAATTCGTCACGATGACGCTCGGCGGAATCCCGATCAAGCGCATCCGCACGAGCGCGATGATGCCCAACGGTACGCCGGCGGCAATCGTGCGGATCCACAAGCCGATCGGGAAATAGTACAAGAACATGAAAAACAGGATAACCGCGACGACGATGATGATCGCCGCACTGACTGCAATCACGAAGAACTCCTCACTGGTAGCTTGGGAGGCTTACGGCTTCGACGAAGATTCGAGCGCCCTCGACCCGCACGACGCGGATCGGGGTTCCCTGCGGGATGAACTCGCCCTCCGTCAGCACGTCGATGCGCCGTCCGTCGATCGACGCGATCCCCGCCGGACGGAGATACGATGCGGCCATTCCGGTCCGGCCGTGCAGGTCGGTGTGATCGGCGCTCGTCACGTAATCGGATCCCTGCGCCGCGCCCAGCGCTAAGCGTCGCGCCCACGCGTTTTCCGGAAGGCTGCGGGTCGCCAGCGTGAAGCAGATCACCGTTAAAACGATCGCCGTAGCGATCGTCTCGATCGCCACGAAGAAAAACGACAAGCCGAAGGCAAACAGCACGGCTAAGAGCAGACAGATCGCGCCGAGCGCGCCGGGTACCCCGTGTCCCGGTACGACGTGCAACTCCCACAGAATGCCCAAGATGCCGACCACCGCAAGCAGCACCACCAAACCGTTTGAAAATCCGGCGTACACGTGGGTGCCGAAGAACAGCGCGAGCGCGCCCACGCCGATAACCCCGGCGATGCCGTGCAGCGTCTGCATCTCGATCAACAGGCCGAGCATTCCGAGCGTCAGCAGCAGCGCGCTGACTTGCGGACTCGTGGCGAACCGCGCGACTTGCTCGCCCCAGGTATATCCTTGCGTGCTGCGCGGCGCCGCTTCGAGATGCGATTGCGCGAGCGCCGCGTCCAGCGACGGCGCCGTATCGTCGGCAATATGCGTTCGGACGGCATCTTCGGTGTTCAGCGTCAGGATCGCGCCGGTACGTTTATAGTCCGGCAAATCGACGCTCTTGTCGACCATCGCGCCGGCTACCGCCGCCGAACGGTGATTCCGTTGGGCCGTGGATTCGAACTCGCCGCGCAGCGCGGAAACCATTTTCGCCGTCGAGGGAATCGGCTCGGCCGCCCCGATGGACGCGCCCGGCGCCATCACGATGCGATTAGCCGAGAGCGCGATCAACGCGGCCGCGGAATAGGCGCGCCGCCCGACGTACGCAATCACGGGCTCCTGAGCCGAGAAGAGCGCATCGCGGATGCGAAACGCGGGATCGACCAGGCCGCCGGGACTATTGATGTCCAGTACGATGGCCGCCGCCTTTTCGCCGTTGGCCAGCTCGACGGATCGCTCCACCAGATGAGCCATGCCCTCGTCAACGGTACCGTCGATCGGAACCACGACGACCGGACGGTCGATGAGGGAAGCCGCCGACGCCGCTCCAAATCCAGCCACGCCGCACAGAAGCAAGCCCAAGGAGATCCATCGGCGCGCGTGCAGAACCTTCATGCGGCTAGCTACCCCCCGCAAGCGACAAAGGTTACGACGGCAGGCTAGGAAGCGAGTTCTTCGGTGACGATCTGCCGGACGAGATTGCCGTCGGCGACGCCTTTGAACTGGGGCATCACGACCTTCATGACCGACCCCGGATTGCGGGTTTCGGGCGGAAGCTCGGCCAGAACGCTGCGTACGATCTCTCGGATATCCGCCGCCGATTTCTGCTGCGGCAGATAGGCCAACAAGATTTCGCGCTCGGCGCGTTCCTTGCCGGCGAGATCGGCCCGGCCGGCCTTTTCAAACTCGCTTAACGAGTCGCCGCGCTGTTTGACCTGGCGCCGGACCACGTCGAGCTCGTCGGCATCGGACAGCTCCTGCCCGGCTTCGGAGCGCTTATACGTAAAGCCGGAAAGTGCGGACCGGAGCGTGTCGAGACGCATTTGGTCGCGCGCCCGCATCGCTTCCTTAAGATCGGAAGCGATGCGGTCTTTGAGCGCTCCCACGTTACGTCCGGCGCTTACGGGCTGCGGCCGACTTTTTCTTCCGCCGGACGCTGGGCTTTTCGTAGTGTTCGTGCTTGCGCGCCTCAGCCAGGATCCCGGCCTTTTGGGTGGCTTTTTTGAAACGGCGCAGCGCGCTCTCGATCGATTCGCCCGGAGCTATGCGAACCTCCATGTTTTAAACAACCCCCCTCTCGGCGTGGCCCTGGCGGGCGCACAAAAAATTAGACCCCCCTAGGGTCTTCGACCACTCACCGTAGCACAGGCGCAGGTAAGCGTCAAATCTGCCCGAGAGCGTAGAGGAGCCGGCCGGTTTGGTCGATGGCGACGCCCGGCGTGAGGGCATGCACGATTCGCCTGCCCGAAACCAAATGCGTGACGTTCGCGCTGACCAGCAGGACGGCGGCATCCGCGATCAGCCGCCGGTGGCACTTCCACCACGGCGTTTCGGCGCACATTACGACCGTGCGCGGGCGCGCAGCCGACGCCGCGAGCCACTCAAAAGCCGCTCGAAACTCCTCGCCCCGCATCCAGTCGGCGTAACCGCGAAAACCCGCGTTGCGCAAGCCCGTGTTGGGAGAATCCGGTCCCGGCCGGCGCCGGCCGCCCAGATCGACGGCATGGGCGTAGGCAATGCCGGCTTGGGCGAGCGCGTTCTCGAGCGGCTCGGTCGCGAACTGCGGGTTGCGCCGGCTGCCCGGAAAGCGCCGCACGTCCACCAGCCGTTCGATCCCCGCATCGCGCACGTAGGCGACAAACACTTCGAGGGCGACGGTTCCGTGCCCAATGCTCCAGAGATTTATCCCGGCGGCCACGTCAGCGAGCGCCCGGCCAGCACGTGCAGATGGAGGTGCCCGACGGTCTGTCCGCCATGCGGGCCCGTGTTTACGACCAGCCGGAATCCGTCGTCCCCGCCCCGCTCGTGCCCCAGGTTCGCCGCAACCCGCAGCAAGGCGCTTGCCAACCCCGTATTCCCGGATTCAAGCAGATCGCCGAGCGACGCGTAGTGCCGCAGCGGCAGGACGAGCAGGTGCGTCGGCGCTTGCGGGTTCACGTCTTCGATCGCGATCACGTCGGCGTCGCGGTAGGCCGGCTTGGCCGGAATCTCGCCGCGTCCGATCTTGCAGAAGATGCACTCGGCCTCCACCAGGCTCGTCTCCGGGGTCACGCGCGTCAATGCGTCCGGATCGTGAACGTCCACGACTTCGTCGTCTCGTTGCCGGCACGGTCGGCGACGCGCACCGTTACCCGAACCGGACCATCCGGATACGGATACGGCGGAACGTAATGAATGAACTGCGCCGTCCGCACGCTGCCGGAGGTGACGTCGCGTCCGTTCACCCATAGCGACGCGCTCGCCGGATTCACCGCAACGGCGTCGGCCGCAAACGTCGCGTAAATGGACGGCCGGTCATCGTTCACGGTCGCTCCGGTGTCCGGTGCAAAATCCGCGATTCCGGGAGGAATGCTGGAAGCGGAAATCGCTTGAGCCGCTTGCCCTTCGGCTTCGATTCCGCCGGCCGCGGCGAGGTGTCCGATAAGCGGCGCTTCGTCGAAGTTCGCTCCCCGCGGAATCGTGTAACTGCCAACGTAGGTGCCCGGAGAGCTTTCGTGCATCGCGATGCTCGTCACGTACGATCCGATGTCAAACGTGGCTGCGCCGCCGGCGTTTCCGTGCAAGGTGACGCGCACGACGTCGTTTGCCCGCAGCGGATGCGTCGCGTCCGCGGTCACCTCGATGCCGCGCGCAGCTACGGACGGCGCCGCGCCATCGGTCGCCAGCTTCCGGCTCGCCAGGACCTCGCGCACCTCGTTGGTCTCGACGTTGTAACGGATGGTTGCGACGTCACCGGCCCGCAGATCCACGAAACCCGCGCCCTTTCCGTTGAGCGAAACCTCAGTGTTGCGGCCGGCGGTCACAACTTGGCCGCTGTCGAGCACGAACTGATTGCCCGCAACGGCCACGATCCGCCCGTTGCGCGATCCGAACGCATCCACGACGCGCACCACGCGCCCATCTTTGCGCATCTCGATGCGAGCGAAATCGCCAGGGCGGATGTCGCCGAGTTCGCCCGGGGTGGTGACGTTTGCATTGACGTCCTGCACTTCGATGATGGCGTTGGGCGCGATCGGCGTCGTCTTGGGGCCGCCGTTGTATCCCAGGGTCAGCGTCGGCGGATCGGAGAGCACGTCCACGGCGCTAACCGTGCCGAGTCGCGTAAAGCCCGAGCCGGTGGCGAGCACACCCGCGCCCGACCGGCCGATCAGTTGCGCGACGATCGTGACGGTATTCGTGCGCCGGTCGAAGGTCGCTTGGGCGCCGAGCACGTCGGTAAAAAACCGCAATGGCGCGTAGAGCGTATCTCGAATTTCCAACGGTGGCGCGTCGAGCATCACGCTGTCGCCGTCGACTCGCGCGATCCGGCTTCCGATCGTCAAGGTCACCGACTTCGATCCGACCTGCGTCGTGACGCGAGTTCCCGCTCGGCCGAACGGCAGGCCCAGGGCGTCCAGCGTCCGCCGGACCGGAACGAATAGCACGTTCTTCGCGAACCGCGGAGGGGGATCGATCGGAAGCGCGTTCCCATTGATGACGATCGCAATCGTATGCCTGGAAGCCGGCGCCGGCGCGGCCGCCTTTCCGTGTGCGGTCGCCGAAACCGCGAGCAGAGCTACGATCGTTAACACGCTTCCTCCAACACCTCGCGATAGACGTCCGCGGTCGCACGCGCGCACCGGTCCCAGGTGAGCGATGCCGCGATCCCTCGGCCTAGCTTGACGAACCGGTTTCGAAGACCCTCGTCGGCGGCCACTTCTCCGAGAATTGCCGTAAGACGAGCGGCGTCACGGGCGGCGAACGTCAGCGCCGCCGGTTCAAGCACCCGCGGCACGGCATCTTCACTGGCAACGACCGCGCATCCCACCGCCATCGCCTCGAGCATCGGCAGCCCGAAGCCTTCGCAGAGCGCGGGCTGGATCAGCGCGCGCGCTCCGGCATAATAGGCGCGCAGCCGTTCCTTGGAAACGTCGCCGAGCGCGACGATCTCGCGCGACGCCGTCCGACGTTTCTGCAGCTCCCCGGCAAAGTCGTCCGGTCCGGTCACGTACAGATCGATCCGGCAATCCTCCGGCATCGCGGACCACGCCGCGAACAGGGTCGCCAGATCTTTGTGCCTGCGATGGTTGCCGACGTACAAGAAATACGGGCGCGGTCCGGCGAACGCGGCTGCGCTGCCGCCCAGCAAAAACAGTTCGTCAACGCCCAAGGGGATCACGCGCACCTTGGCTTCGTCCACGTGAAGGAAGCGCGCGAGATCCTCAACCGTGCGCTCGTCGTCGGTGATGACGCGCCTGGCTCGCGCGCACGCCAGGCGCACCACGGTTTCGTAATACGG
>JBDTDR010000020.1:0-13482 GCA_039922955.1 Candidatus Tumulicola sp. | reverse complement strand
GTCGGCCGGCGCCGCGCGCGCGAGCGCCGCGTCCACGTCCGCTAGCAGTTCCTCGCTCGGAAGCGGGCCGCACGCGACGATCGCCGGCCGGTCTGCGGGAATCGCGACGAGTTCCCGGCGGTGCACCCGAATGCGCGGGTGGCCGGCCAGGCGCGATTCGACGGCCGCGACGAACTTCGCGCGATCGACGGCCAGCGCGCCGCCCGCCGGCACGGCCGCTTCGCGCGCCGACGCGACGATCACCGAATCCAGCCGCGCGAGTTCTTCTTTGAGCACGCCGACGGCGTTTTCGAGCGACGCGCCGCGCAGCGAGTTGCTGCAGACCAGTTCGGCGAGCCCGGCGGTCTTATGCGCGGGTCCGCTGCGATGCGGGCGCATCTCGTACAGGTCCACGCCGGCCCCGCAGCGCGCCGCCTGCCACGCCGCCTCGCAGCCGGCTAAGCCTCCGCCGACAACCGTCAAACGGGGCGCGCCCATCTAGGCCGGAAGCTCGCCGGCGCCCTGGGCTCCCCCGATCGCCGAGACGTCGTGTTCGCGCTGCGCGGCACACTCGTACCGAGCGTCTCCACCCCGGCGCGTCTTGGCGACGACGTACGATCCGCAAACCGGGCAAGGTTGCGCTACGACCCGATCCCACGAAACGAAATCGCAGTTGGGATAGTTAGCACAGCCATAGAACGTCCGCCCTTTCTTGGATCGCCGCTCCACGATGGCTCCGCCGTCCTTGGGGCACTTCGCCCCGGTGTCTTTGACGATCGGCTTGGTCGTCTTACACTCCGGATATCCCGAACACGAGATGAACTTTCCAAAGCGTCCGGTTTTAATCACCATCGGGCGCCCGCAGTTGGGGCAGATCTCGTCGGTCGGCTCGTCGCGCAGTTCGAGACGCGGAAGCTTCTGCTCCGCCGCTGCCAGCTCGCCGGCGAACGGACCGTAGAAGTCGCGCAGCAAGGCCACCCAGTTTTCGGTGCCGACGGCCACCCTGTCGAGACCGCCTTCCATCGTCGCCGTAAAAGCCAGGTTGACGATTTTCGGAAAATGCTCGACCAGCAGATCGTTGACCGCCGCACCGATCTCGGTAGGCATGAAGCGCCGCTCCGCCTGCGTGACGTAGCCGCGCGCTTGGATCGTGTCGACGATGGTGGAGTAGGTCGAGGGGCGGCCGATGCCGTTGTCCTCGAGCGCCTTGACCAGCGATGCCTCCGTATAGCGCGGCGGCGGCTCGGTGAAGTGCTGCTTAGGTTCGACGTTGCGGCAGTCGAGGGTTTCTCCGTCAACTAGTTCCGGCAATCGAACGCGGGGTTTAGCGCTCTTCGCCGGAGCTGGGGCGACGCTGCCGTTGAGGCGCGCGTCGGCCGCCGCCTCGCTCGGGTCCTCGTCCTTGCTCTCTTCGTACACGCGGGTGAAGCCCGGGAACCGCACGACCGTGCCGGTCGCTCGGAACGTGTAGCCGTTCGCATCGACGTCGACCGTCGTCGCGTCGAGCACCGCCGCCGCCATCTGCGAAGCGACAAACCGTTCCCAAATCATGGTGTAGAGCCGCAGTTCGTCGCGTTTGAGCGCGCTGCCAACCTTCGCGGGCGTATTGAAAACCGAGGTGGGACGGATCGCTTCGTGGGCGTCCTGCGCGCCTTCGCGGACCTTGTGCCGGCGCCCGCCATGGAACGCCTCGCCGTAGGTCGAGACGATGAACTCGCGGGCCGCGTCGCGAGCTTGGTCGCTGATGCGCGTCGAATCGGTGCGCATGTAGGTAATCAGGCCCACCGTGCCGTCGCTTCCGCCGAGGTCGACGCCTTCGTAGAGTCCCTGGGCGACCTGCATCGCGCGCCGGACGCGCATCTTGAGTTTTCGGGAAGCCTCTTGCTGCAGCGTGGAGGTGGTAAAGGGCGCGGGAGCGTTGCGTTTGACCTCGCGCTTTTTGATCGCGGCGATCCTGAACGCGGCGCCCTCAATTCCTCGGAGCGCTTCATCGGCTTGCGCTTGCGTGGCGATTTCCAGTTTCGCGCCGCGATACCCGATGAGGTCGGCCGGAAACGGCGTCTCCGGCGCGCGCTCCGACGCCAGGAGCGCCGTAACGCTCCAGTATTCGCGTGGAACGAACGCCCCAATCTCCCGTTCGCGATCGACGATCAGCCGCACCGCCACCGACTGCACGCGCCCGGCCGACAGGCCGCCGCGCACCTTCGCCCACAGCAGCGGCGAGATTTTATAGCCGACCAGGCGATCGAGAATCCGTCGTGCCTGCTGTGCGTTGACGCGATCCATATCGATCGCGTGCGCGTCCCGCAGCGCCGCGAGCGCCGCTTCCTTGGTGATCTCGTGCAGCTCGATCCGCATGGGTTTCGGCAGCTTCAGCAGTTCCGCCAGATGCCAGGCGATCGCTTCGCCTTCGCGGTCGGGGTCGGTCGCGAGGTAGACGTCGCTCGCGCTCTTCACCGCGCTTTTGAGCTCCTTGATCACGTCGCCCTTACCTTTAATCGTCAGGTACTTGGGCGTGAAATCGTGTTCCACGTCCACGCCGAGCGTGCTCTTGGGCAGATCGCGCACGTGCCCGACCGAAGCCCTCACGGTAAACCTGGCCGGCAAAAACTTCTTGATCGTCCGCGCCTTGGTCGGCGACTCTACGATGATCAGGGGCTTTTTCACGGGGCCTAGTATACTCCCGCGGTCAAGACGAGGGCAATGTCTCGGCGCCCGGTACGGGGCGAAAACGCCCGATTTCCGGGCGCTGCCGGGCGGCCGATGGTGGCGCTGCGTGCGCGTGTACGCGTATGCGCGACGCGCGTGCGCGATGCGTGCGCGATGCGAGAATTTGCATCATTTGATGAAATCCACTATGATTCGCTCAAAGCGCCCACTGTGAGCGCTATCGGATAAAACGCTTGTCGTCCCCCGGGGGACGAGGAGGAATGAATGGACTCCGATACCATGATGAATGGCGGAACGATGGCCGAAGAAAAGAAGCCACGCCGCAAAGCACGTAAGGCCGTACGCAAGGGCACCCGCAAGAAAAAGGCCGTCGTCCGTAAGGTAGCCCGCAAGGTACGCAAGGCCGTACGCAAAGGCGCCCGCAAGGTACGCAAGGCCGTACGCAAAGGCGCCCGCAAGAAAAAGGCCGCCGTTCGCAAGGGAGCCCGCAAGGCGCGCAAAGCTGTCCGCAAAGGCACCCGCAAGAAGAAAGCCGCAGGCGGACGCAAGAAAGCCACGCGCAAAGGCACCCGCAAGAAGAAAGCCGCGGGCGGACGCAAGAAAGCCACGCGCAAGGGCGGACGTAAGAAAGCCGCTAACGGACGCAAGAAAGCCGCACGCAAAGGCGGACGCAAGAAAAAGGCATAAGGCGCCACAACACCACTACCTAACGAAACGAGCGGTCGCGATGCGGCCGCTCGTTCGTTATCAAACCTAGCCGGTTGCCTACGCGCTGACGACGACCGGGCCGCCCACCAGGTTGGGAGCCTGGCCGCCGTGCTCTTCTACCCAGTGGCACGCGGCCGAGTGTCCGGGCGCGTACTCGGTAAAAGGCGGCTCTTCGACGATGCAGCGATCGAACGCGATCGGGCAGCGCGTGTGGAAGCGACAGCCGGACGGCGGATTCACCGGGGACGGAATGTCGCCGACCAGGACGATGCGCTTGCGACGCTTTTCGAGCGCGGGGTCCGGAATCGGAATCGCCGAGAGCAGCGCTTGCGTGTAGGGATGGAGCGGGTTGAGGTACAGCGCGTTGCGGTCGGCCGTTTCGACGATCTTTCCGACGTACATGACGGCGACGCGCGTGGAAATGTGCCGGACCACCGAGAGATCGTGCGCGATGAACAGATACGTGAGGCCGAACTGTTCTTGAAGATCCTCGAGCAGGTTGATGACCTGCGCCTGAATCGAAACGTCGAGTGCCGACACCGGTTCGTCGCAAACGATGAACTTCGGATTGACGGCCAAGGCGCGGGCGATGCCGACGCGTTGCCGCTGACCGCCCGAAAACTCGTGCGGGTAGCGGTTGGCGTGATACGGCCGCAAGCCGACGCGTTTTAGCAGATCCTGCACCCGCTCGTCGACGCCCTTGCCCTGCGCGATGCCGTGAATCCGCAGCGGCTCCGCGATCGCGTCGCCCACGGTCATCCGCGGATTGAGCGATGCGAACGGATCCTGAAAGATGATCTGCATCGAGCGCCGCAGTCGCCGAAGCTCGCCGCGCTTCATCGCGATGACGTCCTCACCGTCGTAACGAATCTCGCCTTTGGTTTCCGGCAGCAGCCGCAGCAGCAGCCGCCCGATGGTCGTCTTTCCCGAGCCGGACTCGCCGACCAGCCCCAGCGTTTCGCCGGGAGCGATCCAAAAGCTGACCCCGTCGACGGCCTTTACGTCGCCGACGTGGCGCGACAGCAGCCCGGCATGAATCGGAAAATACTTGTAGAGATTTTTGACTTCGACCAGGGGGTCGCTCACGGAGCCACCACCGGGGCGGTGCCGACGTCGATCGGGCGTTGATCCTTCGCGCGCTCGTCGAACAGGAAACACCGCGCGACGTGCCCTTCTCCAAAATCGTAGAGCGGGACCGGTTCGTCACAAATCGGCATGCGATACCCACATCGCGGTGCGAACGCGCACCCGGGCGGGAGCCGCAGCAGATTCGGCGGCTGACCCTTGATCGGCTCGAGCCGGCGGCGCCCGGTGTCGTCCAGTCGCGGCAGCGAAGCCAGCAGCCCTTGGGTGTAGGGCATGCGCGGATTCTCGAAGATCTGTTCGGCGGTTCCGTACTCGACCATGTTGCCGCCGTACATGACCAGCACGTTCTTACAGACTTCGGCGACGACCCCGAGATCGTGCGTGATGAGCACGATTGCCGCACCCGTTTCGCGCTGCAGCTCGTTCATGAGCTCGAGCACCTGGGCTTGAATCGTCACGTCCAGGGCGGTGGTCGGTTCGTCGGCGATGAGGAGCTGGGGATTGCAGGAGAGCGCCATCGCGATCATGACCCGCTGACGCATGCCGCCCGAAAACTGGTGCGGATAGTCGCCCAGACGACCCTCGGGCGCCGGGATCCGGACTTTGCGCAGCATCTCGATCGCGCGCTCGCGCGCTTCGCGCTTGTCCAATCCGAGGTGCAGCCGAACGGCTTCGGCGATTTGCTCGCCGATGGTGAGCACCGGATTGAGCGAGGTCATCGGGTCTTGAAAGATCATCGCGATCTTGTGACCGCGAATCTTCCGCATTTCGCCTTCGCTGCGATCCGGCAGGTTTTCGCCTTCAAACGACATTCGATCCGCCGAGACGGCGGCGTTCTGGGCGAGCAAACGCATGATCGAGAGTGCGGTTACCGACTTGCCGGAACCCGATTCACCGACAATGCCGAGCGTCTCGCCGGCCTCGAGCGCGAAGGAAAGGCCGTTAACCGCCGTTACCGGACCGTCTTCGGTACGAAACGTGGTCCGTAGATTCTTCACCTCGAGTAGCGGCAACTACTAAATACCGGTCAGCGAAAGGACGAATGCCGTAACGACGAAGGTGACCGCGACGTAAGCGGTGATGCGCTGGAGCTGCTCGTCGGCGCCGAGACGCCCACGATATGCGGACTCGACGCGGCCGCCGATCGACCCGGTCAAACCTTCCTGTTTCGTCGTTTGAACGGCGAGCAAGAAGATCAGCGCCACGGCAGCGATCATAAAGACGCCCGCAAGCCCGTGAGTCAACCAGGGTGCGTGCAGCGCGATCGGCGATTGCACCAAAACCGGTAACGGGGCGGGTGCCTGGACGGGAAGGGCCGGTTGCGCCGGCGGCGACGCGGCGGCGTGCGCCAAAGCCTTCGTCGCGGTTGCGGCAGCAAGTAGAAGTGGACTCAACGTGCTCGTGTCTCCCTATGAGGAAAATCGCGTAAATTAGCCCACGCCGCCGACCAAGGGACGGAGGGGCCGCGATTCCGAGACGAACTCTACGACCGCCGGGCTGGACCTGCCTGCCTCGCAGGACTCATGGCCTCCCAGACCTTAGTAGCTTCCGGTGCTCGAACCAACCAACCTGGTCGTCCCGATCAAGCACCGGCGGGTGTGGCGCGATCTCGCCCGCATTCTCTCGACGATCTTCAACCCGTTTCTGACCGCGCTGGGCCTGTTCGTCATTCTGGCAAACGCGAGCGCGAAGAACACGCTGGAGTTCTGGGAACTGCTCTTCCTTTCGACGGTCTTCACGTCGATCGGGCCGATGATTTACGTCTTCTGGCTTTACTCCACCGACCGGATCTCCGATCTGGATATGTCGGTGCGCCGCGAGCGCGAGATGGCCTTCGGCACGTTCGTGATCTTCTATCTCCTGGGCGCTGCCGCGCTGTGGCTGGCCCACGCGCCTCGCTTGATGATTGCCGCGATGCTCGCCTACTTCGCTTCGGCCATCGTCGTCGGCTGGATCACGCGGTACTGGAAAATCAGCACGCACGCGCTCGGCATTACCGCGCCGCTGGTCGCATTGACGATGCTCTACGGCCGCCAGCCGCTGCCATTTCTGGTGCTCGTTCCGATGATCTGCTGGGCTCGCGTGTATCTCAAGGCGCACACGATCGCGCAAGTGCTGGCCGGCGCCGGCCTGGCGACCGTTACGACGATGCTCTTCTTCTATCTCTTCCACGTCGGGCGCCTATGATCGCCTCCACGTGCGGCGCCGAATCGCCCATCATGCGAACGATATTGGCTTTGAACGCGATCGGATCGCCGCTGGTGACGTAACGCGTCGCGCCCAATTCCTCGAGCGGCTCGCGATCGCGCAGCAGCGCCGCGGCGCGCTCCGCCTGCATCACCGCCGGATCGATCAGCGCGACGCCGTCGCCCAGGGCGGCGACGAAATGCGTTTCGAGCACCGGATAGTGCGTGCAGCCATAAATGACGGCATCGAGATCCGGCGGCAGACCGCGGCAAACCGCTTCAACGGCAGACTGCGGCTGCGCCCCGGTTACTCGGCCTGCCTCGATCATCGGGACGAGGTCCGGAGCGGCTACTTCCCACACTTCGGCACCCGGAACGGCCGAACGGAGCGTTCTTCCGTAGGACCCGGCGCCGACGGTGGCTGCGGTTGCGACGACGCCGAGACGCCGGTAGCCGGCACGCTGAACCGCGGTCGCTGCCGAATCGATGAGATCGAGCACCGGGGCGCGCGTCGACGGCCAGCCGTACCGCTCGGCGATCGCGCACGACGTGTTGCACGCCATGACGTTTACATCGACGCCCTGCGCGTCGAGCCAGGCTAAGTTTGCGACGAGCAGCTCGAAGAGATCCTCCGGCTCGCGATCGCCGTACGGAACGTGCGCTTGATCGGCGAAGTACACGATGTCCGCGCCGGGCAGGCGCTCGCGGATGCGTCGGATCACGGTGAGCCCCCCGAGGCCCGAATCGAAAAGCCCGATCACGTCCGCGAAATTATTGTGCCGGCGCGTTGGACGCCGGATATTGCCGATCGTATTGACCGATCCCGTCGGCGATCGACTGCGCGATTTTTTGCCGCCACGACGGCGACGTCAGGAGCGCAAAATCGTTGGGGTTCGACAGAAACGCCGTTTCGACCAGCACCGCGGGCATCAACGCATGCAACGTGACGTAGAGGTGGCTCTTGATTACGCCGTCGTCTTTGGTCCCGTCGGAGGCGAGCTGCCGTTGGATGCTTCGAGCCAGCGCGACGTCGCCCGGCTTTGAGATGTAACACGTCGTTCCGTACGGACCGGAGTTAATAAAGGCGTTGACGTGGATGCTGATGAGGAGTCGCGCCCCCGCATTGTTGGCGATATCGTCGCGCGCCTGCAGTTCGTCGTGCGCGCTGTCGTTGGGGGCGTACACGTCGACATCGGCGTCATGCGTCATTTGCACTTGCCAGCCGCGGGCGATCAGAATGCCGCGCAGGCGTTTGGCCATATCCAGCGCGAGCGTGGCCTCTTTGACGCCGTTGCGCGCCGACCCCGGATCGCTGCCGCCGTGCCCGGGATCGATCACGATCAAGCGTGGGTTCTTCGGCACGTACGTGCTATGTGAAGACCCGAATTTCCAACCATTGTCGCCGCCCGCGGAGTCGCCGGATTGGTCGCTCGGCGCGGGCGTAACCGTCGCTGCCTGCTCGCCCGATGCGACGACGCTTCCGACGCTGCCGGTCCCCGCGCGCGGCGCGCTCGCGACCTCCTCCTCACCGACGAACACCGTCAAACCGGTGCCCGAGGGAACGATCGCCAGCGCTTTCGGCCCCGCCAGCGACAGCGCCACGCGCACCGTCGCGGCGTCAATCTGTCGCACCCGCAACGCACCGACCGGATCCGGCTCGGTCTGATCGATCGGCGGTGTCTGCAGCTGCGCGCCCTTCACGTCAACCCAAAAGCGATTGTCCGGGTCGCGTAAGCGGTGCCATTCGAAGGCCGCGCTGCCCGCAACGGCGATCGCGACCGCGTACCCATCGGCCGTCGGCGTGACGGTCACGCCGGTGACCGCCGCGGATCCCGCAGGCGCCGATGAAACGCCTGACCCGGCAGCTTGGGAAGACGGCGTTTGGGCCGCCGCGGCCGAGGCCGCGAACGAAATCAAGACGTCTCGTTCATCGTTGCTCCGAGGCGCGTCGTACACCGCGCCCGGCTCGAGCTGCACGATGACGTTCGTCTTGGGCGCGCGCAACGTTCCGGTTTGAACGATCTGCAGCGCGCGAATGCCGCCGGCGTTTACGTTGCGCGTACCGGCCAGCGCCGTACCGACGCCGTCAAACTCGTAGGTCACCGCGTTCGCGTTCTGCGCCACGATCCGCGGCCGCAGCGGAGCGCCGCCGTGCGCCACCAGATCCACCCGGCTGCCGGTAGACCGTACGTCAAGCATGGCGAGCTGCGGTTGCAGTACCGCGATCGGACCGTCCTGCCGAAGCGCGAGATCGAGCGAGCGCAAGAGTTCGTTCAGCGGCAAATAGACCTCGCCGCCCTGCTGATACGGCGCGATGCCGGCCTGCAGACCGATCGAACCGACGTCGTAGCGGCGGTCACCGACCGCAAAGCTCACGACCGTCGGAACGGACGTGGTGATCAGCACGTAGCGATCGCCCGGCTGCCACGTAAGGCTCGCACCCGTATCGCGCAACAAGGTCGCGAAACCCGGATCGTTGATGCCGAGGGCCGTCGCTCCGGCCGACGTCGAAACGTGGGTGAAGCGAATCGTGTGCTGCCCATACACGGCCGTTATCGATGCGCCGGCCAGCGCCGGCAGCCCCGCCCACGCGGCCAGCAGCAGCGCGGCGCAGGCGGTTCGGGTCTTAAAAATCGGAGCGATGAAGCGGCTGATCCAGCTCAAAATGTCCCCCTGGCAGCGTCGGCAGCGTTTCCCCGCCAACGGTGACTTTTAGCGCGGCGATACCCGGAACGCCGGTCACCGTGTAGACGATCGCTTTGAACTCGCCGTTCTCGCCGAACGACCCGCCGGCTTGGCGATCCACGTCCTTGGAAAGATCGACGACGGCGGTCGAGCCGTTAACGCTGGCACTCGTGACCCGAGTTCCCGGCGGGAAGCGAATGGCCGGCACGTCGCTGGGCGGTCCGGCAACGGCTTGGACCGCCGCATACAGCACCGTGTTGCGCAGATGTTCGGACGCGCTTTCGCCCGGCTGCTGCGGACGCAACGAGAAGCTCAGATTGCCCAGCGTCGTTCCGTCGAGTTTCGTGTAGTAAACCGTCAGCGTGCTCCCGATGCCGTGCCCGCGTTTGGAGAGGTAGTACCACGCGCCGGCGACGACGATTGCCAGCAGCACGAGCAGGGTGAGGGCGCGCGTCGATTTCACGTTGTTCGCCGGTATTCGCGAGCGCCGGCCTTTCTCCATTCCACCGGCCACTTACACGGCCCCCAGCAACTGCATGCGCACGCCGAGATAGAGCGTCGCCGCTACGCAGAGCAACCCGAGCAGCGACAGCGCGAGCGCGCCGCGCGCGCCGTCCGGGCGCTTTCCGGTGCGCGATGCCAATCCGTACAGCAAAAGCGCCGCGAGCGCCGCGCCGATATGCAGCGCCGCACCCCGCGGCAGCGCTTGGTGGTTTGCCGTCAAGAACGTCGCCAGCGCGAGCCCCGCGAGCACTTGCAATCCGAGAACCGCGCCGATCACGCGACGCCCTAACGCGTTCCAGCTAAAGACGAGCGCGCATAGCGCAACCAGGTACGCAAGCACGAAATGAATGTCGGCAACAGCGGTCATGCGCCCATCTGCGCTGCCGCCGCCCCGCCTCCTGCCCGTGCGGTGTCATCCCGAGCGGAGCGCCGCAGGCGCGAAGCAGTGTCATCCCGAGCGGAGCGAGCAAAGCGAGCGCAGTCGACGTGTCATCCAGAGCGGAGCGAGCAAAGCGAGCGCAGTCGACGTGTCATCCAGAGCGGAGCGAGCAAAGCGAGCGCAGTCGACGTGTCATCCAGAGCGGAGCGCCGCAGGCGCGCAGTCGAAGGAGGCTCCTCACCTAATGCGAGAATAGCGCCAGCGCGCTACCGAATTGATATCAGCAAGTGCCATGATTTCACACCGATGCTATCACGCGGCGTTGGGTCGCCGCAACGTTACAGCCTTCGAGCGCGCGCCAGTGCCGCTTCAACCGCCTGTTCTTCCGTCATAGCGGCGCCGGCGGCCATGAGATCGGCGAGAGCGTCGACCGACAACAGCGACGGGAACTGGATCAATGCGAAGACGCAAGTTGTCGGCACGTCGTTCAAGTGCAATCCTCCGTACGCCGACACCAGCGGGTATTTGTGGGAAAACGGCGTCATGGTCGACCTCAACGCGCTGATCCCGCCGAGCTCGCCGCTGCACGTATTTTTCCCGATCGATATCAACGATCGCGGAGAAATCGCCGGCCTCGGAACGCTGCCGAACGGCGACGTCCACGCCTTCCTGCTCGTACCCAACCGCCAGCACGCGCACTACGCTACCGCAACGCCTAGAAAGGTAACGCGCGCCGAAATTTCGGCATCCCGTGCCGTATTGATGCGTTGGCACTCTGGCCGCATGCGGCACCGACGCCACCTCCCGTAACGGGTCAATCGCACCTGACCTCCGCAGATTGCACCCGCGCCTAAGCAAGCCCAAGGATGGCTGACATTTGCTGGCTAAGATGATATGCTAGCCGTATGAGACAGCTAGGCGTATTTGAGGCAAAGAATAAACTCTCGGAATTGATCGACCAAGCGGAAGACGGGCAAACGATTGTCATCACCCGCAAGGGCAAACCGGTCGCCGAGTTAGGGCCTATCGGTTCGCGCTTGCAAGCCAAGGAAGCGGTCCAAGGACTGCTAAGCCTCGACTGGACACTTAGCGGTTCCGTCGTGGATCTCGTGCGCGAGGGGCGAAACGAGCGTTAGTGAGAATCGTCCTCGACGCATCATCCGCCGTGAGCTGGCTGTTTCGCGACGAGCGAACCCCACTCTCGATTGCAGCTCTGCATTCCGTTCGTGAACACGGCGCGCTCGTGCCGCCTTTGTGGTGTACCGAGATCGTTCAGGCTCTCCTGAAATCCGAACGTCGAGGGCGCATCGATTACGCGCAGTCCCAACACGCCCTCGAACTACTCCGAGCGCTGCCCATAGTCGTTCAAACCTCCCCCGAAATCCCGACGTTCTCTGAAGTTGCCCTTGCGCGAAAGTTCGCGTTGAGTGCGTATGACGCGTGCTACCTCGACTTGTCGTTGCGCTACGGCTTACCCCTGGTGACGCTGGACAAGAAACTGGCATCCGCGGCCGACGCGGTCGGCCTTAGGTGGAAGCCCGAAAAGCGCAAATCCTGATCTAAGCGATGCTACAGCGCTAGCGCCTCGTCGACGGCCTGCTCCTCGGTCATAACGGCGCCCTCGGCCATGAGGCTCGCGACCGTGTCGGCGCCCATCGCATCGTGCAATGCGGCGAGCGCGCGGTCGTAGACGCGCTGGTCGGCGGGCTGGCGCCCCGAGCCCATCGCCGCGATGCGCGCGTCGCTGAAACCCAACAGCCGCGCCGCGTGCGAGCGTATCTCAGTCGAGCCTTCAGCGGCGATCGGCACGCGCAACGCGGCGACCGCGCCGAGATGCTGCAGCGCAAAGGCGACGGCTCGTGAGTGACCTGATATATTCGCGCAGATGCCAGGCGATGGCAAGCGGCTCGCGCCAATAAACTTCGCCCAAGCGCCCGGTTGCCTGCAGGGGAAAGAGAGACTTTAGTCGCACCCTTGACTTCCCGACGAGGGGCGTAGGCCCCTCAAGGCTCCGAATTCTTACGGAAGACTACACATGAAACGTCTACGCAATCTCGTCGGCACATGCCTTAGCGCGGCGCTCTTAGCCGCATGCGGCGGTGGCAATAGCGGCTTGGCTCCGTCAACGCCGATGACGGTTGCGGCCCCAGTCTATGCGCATCAACCCTTCGTCGGCGCGCCATCCCGCCCCGCAGCGGCAAGCTCGAATCTCTACGTTCTAAACTCTTACTCCGTAACCGTCTACGCCCCGGGTAGCGATACGGTGCTGCGGACGATTTCGCAGGGTCTCTTTTATGGGGTGGATTTCGCGTTTGACGCCACGGGGAATCTCTATGTCGCAAATAGCGGATGTACCGGCTCGACGTGCAGCCCCTACGTCCCGTACACGCTGACCGTCTATGCACCCGGGACCGAGAAGGTACTTCGGACGATCACCGCCGGCTTAAATGGGCCCGTCGCGCTCGCGTTCGATGCCTCCGGCAACCTCTACGTCGCGAACTCGCCCCAGTACGGCGGCCCAAGCACCGTCACGGTCTACGCCCCCGGAAGCAACAACGTCCTCCGGACGATTTCCCAGGGTGTAGACTTTCCAGATGCATTAGCATTTGATGCTGCCGGCAATATCTACGTCGCGAACACCGCCTATAGCGGCGACGTAACCGTTTACGGCCCAGGCAAAACGACGGTCAGGCGAACGATCACGCAAGGAATCATCCAGCCTTTGGCGCTGGCGCTCGATGCTTCCGGTCGCCTCTACGTCGCAAACTGCGCCACATGTGTCGACGGCCGGTCTGCGACCGACACCGTCACGATCTACGCTCGGAATAGCAAGTCTTTGCAGCGGACGATCACCGACGGTATCGATCTTCCCGAGGCCCTGGCGTTTGATGGTTCTGGAAATCTTTACGCGGCAAACGCCGCCTGTCCCACGACATTTTGCATACACAACCACGAGTACAAGCACTCGACCGTCACGGTCTATGCTCCGGGCAGCCAGTCCGTGATGCGGACAATTCGGCGAGGTTTGAACTACGCATATAGGCTGGCGTTTGATAGTTCGGGCAATATCTACGTCGCAAATCACTTCGGTAACTCCGGCAACGTAACGGTTTACGCACCCGGAAGTACAGACGTGCTGCGGACCATCTGGCAGGGCATTGTCGAGCCGCGGGCACTTGCATTCGGACCATAACCGACGACCCTTCAAACGCGTTCGCATGGCTCTAAGGTTCGTGCCGGGAGCATGCTACCGCGGGAGGAATGTGATCGTTGCCTGCTCCGGTG
>JBDTDR010000019.1:0-12671 GCA_039922955.1 Candidatus Tumulicola sp. | reverse complement strand
GATTCTCTTCTTTATCCTTCGGCAAGCGCAGAGCGGCGGAAGCCAGGCGCTTTCGTTCGGGCGTTCTCGAGCCAAGATGCTTTCGGAAAACCGCCCCAAGGTGACGTTCGCCGACGTGGCCGGCGTGGACGAAGCCAAAGAAGAGTTGGCCGAGATCGTCGATTTCCTTAAATATCCCAAGAAGTACCAGTCGCTCGGCGCGCGCATTCCCAAAGGCGTGCTGCTGCTCGGACCGCCGGGCACCGGCAAGACGCTGCTCGCGCGCGCGATCGCGGGCGAGGCCGGCGTGCCGTTCCTTTCGATTTCGGGTTCCGATTTCGTCGAGATGTTCGTCGGCGTCGGTGCGTCGCGCGTGCGCGACCTCTTCGATCAAGCCAAGAAATCGGCGCCGTGCATCATCTTTATCGACGAAATCGATGCGGTCGGCCGGCAGAGGGGAGCCGGCCTCGGCGGCGGACACGACGAGCGCGAACAGACCCTCAACCAGCTCCTCGTGGAGATGGACGGCTTCGACCAGAATACCGGCGTCATTTTGATAGCCGCGACCAACCGCGCCGACGTGCTCGATCCGGCCTTGCTGCGCCCGGGCCGATTCGACCGGCAGATCATCGTCGATCGCGCGGATTTCAAGGGCCGCGAGAAGATTCTCGAAGTCCACGCGCGCAACAAGCCGCTGGGGAAGGAAGTCTCGCTCAAGACCCTGGCTAAGCGCACCCCGGGTTTCTCCGGAGCGGATCTGGAAAACTTGCTCAACGAAGCCGCGCTGCTCGCCGCGCGCCGAAATAAGAGCGTGATCGAGATGATCGATTGCGACGAAGCGATCGACCGCGTCATGGTCGGCCCGGAGCGCAAGTCGGTGGTGATGTCGCTCAAGGCCAAGAACGTCGCCGCCTACCACGAGTCCGGACACGCGATCCTCGGCGGTCTCCTCGATAAGTCCGATCCGATCCACAAGGTCACGATTATCCCGCGGGGCATGGCGCTTGGGCTCACCTGGTCGCTTCCCGAAGACGACCGATACCAAGTGACGCGCGAAGAGTTGATCGCGCAGATTACGATGGCCCTGGGCGGCCGGCTCTCCGAAGAGATTGAGTTCGGCGATGTGACCACCGGTGCGAGCAACGACTTCGAGAAGGCGACCGAACTTGCGCGCCGGATGGTCACGCAGTACGGCATGAGCGAGCTGGGACCGATTCAATACGGCCGCGGAGCGCATCAGGTCTTCTTAGGGCGCGACTTCGGGGACGAGCGAAACTACTCCGAAGAAATCGCCAGTAAGATCGACGCGCAAGTGCGCTCGATCATCGAGTCCTGCTACGAAAACGGCAAGCAAATTCTCAACAAGAACTGGGAGAAGGTCGAACGCATGGTGGCGTCGTTGCTCGAATACGAGACCGTTGACGCCGAGGAAGTCATGGCGATTCTCGCCGGCACTCCCTACGACCGAGCCGCCGCCGAAGTCGCGCCGGCAGCCGAGGCCGAGGGCGAACGACTCGTAACCGACGCGCCGAAGCTTGCCGAGAAGCCCGCGCGCCTGCAGCCGAAGATTTCACCGGAACCCGCATGAAGCTCGGCGCTACGATCGCGGTTGCGATGCTCGCGTGTGCATCGCCGGCATTTACCGTGCCGTGCGCCGCGACGCCGGCCGCGCAGCAGCAAGGCTCGCTGCCGCGCGGCGGATCCTACCTGATTGCGCCCGATCCGGCCGCCGGCGCTGCGGCGGTGGCGCTGTGGTTCAGGGCGCCCGGGGCCGGGTACGACAACGCGTCTCCCGGGATTTCGCGGCTGGCCGCCACGGCGGCCGCGGTCGCGCCGCTGGCGAGTGGAAAGTCGCTCGTCCGATTGGTGCGCGGCCTTGGCGGCGCGCTGAACATCAACGTTTATCCGGACATCGTGGGCGTCGGCGCGGTGGTACCGGCCTCGGCGGCGCGGCGCGTCGTTGCGGCGATAACCGCGGCCTACTTTGCGCCCGCGATCGACGATTCGGCGGTAAAGGCGGCCCGAAGCGACGCCGCAATTCTAGCGGTCGGACAACGTTATTCGATCGATCTTACGTTGCACGACCTGCTCTTCAAGCAGATCTTTTCCGGCGGCCCGGCGCACGATCCGCCGCTGCCCGACTCGGTGGCGGACATCGCGCGGATTCCGCCGGACGACGTTACCACTTTCGCCAAGCGCGCCTTCCGCTCGGGCAATGCCGTCTTAACCCTAGCCGGCAGCGTGGACGCGTCCGCGATCGCCGCCGTTACCGACGGCAGCGGCAACGCGCCGATGGACCCCCCCTACGACTCGCGGCTCTCGGGCTTCTCGGGCACCATCCCCGCGTCGGGTGCGGTTGCGGGCACGGGCTTAGCCTGGGTCGGTCCTCCGATTTCCGATGAGAAGGCCGCCACCGCGCTTGACTTCGTGGCAGACTATCTTTTTCGTGACGAAACCGGCAGCGTTACGAAGTCCCTCGACGCACGCAATACCGACGCGTACGTTTCCGGTCAGTTCATTACGCTGCACGATCCCGGCGTGATGTTGGTGACGATCGGCGGTTCGGATGCGAAGAGTGCCAAAGGGCAGCTGCTCGAGCGGCTTGCAAAAATGGAAAGGCCGATGGAGGCCCAGGCTTTCGCGGCGGCGCGCGAGGCCTTTCTCTATCACGTTGCTTCCGACACGCAAACGCCGCAGGAGCAGGCCGACAACCTCGGCTGGTACGCCGTCGAAGGCAGCGCCGGCTACGCTCCCGGCGACGCCGGCGGCGAGTACGAGCGCATCGCACGCGGACTCGATCCGCAATACGTTTCCGAAATCGTACGGCGTTACCTGAGCAATCCGATAACCGTCAATCTCATCACCGTTACTACTCCGAAGGAGTCTGCCTCGTGAATCTGCGAGTCATTCCGGCGGTGCTTGCCGCTTGCATTGCCATGACGCCGGCGACGATATCGGCAGCGCCCGGTGACGCGGCGTCGCCGACGGTTGAGAATCGTAACGGCACGACGATCGTGCGCCAGCCCGACGCTCGTTCGTCGCTCGTCGGCATCGTGCTCGTCGTCCACGCCGGGCTCGATCGTCAAACGATGAAGCAGAACGGTCTGTCGGCGCTGGTCGCGCAGACGATCTTACGCACGCCGGTGACGCTGCCGTCGAAGGGTGAAGCGGCGACGATGCCGCTCGAAGCGGCAGTCGCCGCGAACGGCGGGTCGGTGCGGTTCACGATCGATCCCGGCGACGTGCGGCTCTACGTCGAGTCGCTCGCCGCCGACGCGCCCGCGGTCGTCGCCCTGGTGCGCCAAGCGCTGACCGCGCCCGATTTCAGCTCCGCGACGGTGCGCGACGCGCGCTCAGCGCTCACG
This sequence comes from Candidatus Tumulicola sp., assembly GCA_039922955.1. GTDB lineage: Bacteria > Vulcanimicrobiota > Vulcanimicrobiia > Vulcanimicrobiales > Vulcanimicrobiaceae > Tumulicola. Next base: position 9,327 of record JBDTDR010000019.1, on the reverse strand, counting down.
CACGACCTCGCCCAGTCCGCACAACATTCCCGCTATGCGCTGCAAGTCGGTCTCGATATGTTGAGTCAAGCTTCTTCGGCGCAGGCCAATGCCGGGTTACCCGCGCTCGGAACGGCGACGTCGCTTGCGCAGCTCGTTCCCGCCGATGCCGCCGCCTTCTATCGTGCCTACTACCGCCGCGGCGGAGCTTTCGTCAGTGCGGCTGGCCGTTTGGACGCACTCGGAGCCGACGCGCTCGCCTCGCTGGCCGACGCCTTGCCGGCGGGCACCACCGTACCCGTGACGGTGCGCGTTCCGGCGCTGTTGGGATCGTCGCGCGAGATCGTAGCGCACCGCGACATCACCTCACCGTGGCTGATCGCGCAGTATCCCGCACCGAGCGTCGATAGCGGGGATTTCGGGCCGATGCTGGTGCTTTCGGCCTTCGTAAGGCGCACCCTCGCCGAGATCGCGCAGGTACCCGGCGCCGTTTCGCCGACCTTCGCGTCGAGCGCCGTCGGCGCCGACTATTCGTACGATCGCGCCCCGGCGCATCTCGTGCTCTACGTCAACGGGGCCATCGGTAATCCGACCCGCGAGTTTGCGACCGCGCTTTCGATCGTAAACGTCCTTGCGGCGACGCGTTTGCAGGGATCGATCGATGAGTTCAAGGCCGAGGCCGCCGGCGATTTCGCGACCGGCGCGACCACCCTGGAAACGCGGGCGTGGTTGGCGGCGGTGTTCGCGCGAGGCAGCGCTTCACCCGATTTCCTCGCCCGCGCACTGCGGGCCATCGCCGCTACGACGCCCGAAGACGTGCAGCGCGTCGCGCGCCGATACCTAGGGAATCCGACGATCGCGCTGGTGCTGCCGCGGGACGGAAGCCCCCAAAACTGACGACCGCGCTCGTCCACGATTACTTAAACCAGCGCGGCGGTGCGGAACGCGTCTTCGCCCGGATCGCGCAGGCGTGGCCGGAAGCGCCCGTGTATACGGCGCTGTACGACGAACGCGCGACCGGCGACTTGGTCGAAGCTGCCCGCGTTCACACTTCGTACCTCGCGCGCATTCCCTTTTCAAACCGCTGCTTTCGCGTTCTTGCGCCGCTCTATCCGCGCGCCTTCGAGGCATTCGACTTTTCGAGATTCGACACGATCGTGAGCTCGACGACCGCGTGGGCGAAAGGCGTGATCGTCCCTCCCGCAAGCGTGCACGTTTGTTACGTCAACACGGTTAGCCGTTTCGCTTTTGCCTACGACGAATATGTCGGCCGCCTGCAGGCGGCCCGGGGCGGCAAGATGCTTTCCTTGTTAACTCGTCCGATCGTCGACCGCCTGGTCGCGTGGGATCGCATGGCGGCCCAGCGCCCCACCGTTCTGGTGGCCAACTCGCGCAACGTTGCCGACCGAATCCGCCGGTACTACGGGCGCGAATCCGAGGTGCTGCACTGCCCGGTCGACATCGACCGCTTTACCGTTGGGAGCGGACGCGGCGACTACTTCTTCATTGCATCGCGCCTGCTGCCGTACAAGCGCGTCGATCTGGCGATTCGAGCCGCCCAGCTGGCCGGCGTGAAACTACTGGTTGCCGGAACCGGGCCCGCGGAGCGCTCGTTGCGCGACCTCGCGCGCGATACGACTACCACCATGCTCGGATACGTGGACGATCGGCGGATGAACGCGCTGCTGGGTGACGCGCGCGCGGCCATTCTTCCGGGCGAAGAAGACTTCGGGCTGCTCCCGCTGGAGGCCGCCGCGGCGGGGCGCCCGACGGTTGCGTTTCGAGCCGGCGGCGCGCTGGAAACGATTGTCGAGACGAAGACGGGGGTCTTCTTTGACGAATCGGTGCCCGAGTCGCTGGCGCAAACGCTGCGCCGTTTCGACCCGTCGGCATACGATCCGGCGGGGTTGCGCGCGCACGCCGAGCGCTTCGCTCCCGCGGGTTTCGTCGAACGGCTTCGCGCGATCGTCGACCGGGCCCGCGCCGAAAGGCGCTAGAGACGCTAGCGTGCGGCTGCGCGAGACGCGGATGCTGTACTGGGCGATCGGCGCCTTCGTGCTGGTGTACCTCGCCTACGATTTGAATCGTCTGTACGCGCTGCGCTACGGCGCCGACCTCGGCACGTATCTGCAGACGCTCGTAAATTTGCGCCACGGTTCGTCGTGGAACTTCGGGGAATGGCGGCCGCACCTGCAAGTCCACGACTCGTGGGCGCTGGCCGCACTCGTTCCGGTGGTCGCGCTTTTCCCACGGGCCGAGACGCTGATCGCCGTGCAAGTCGTCGCGGTCGGGCTCGCAGCGGTTCCGCTGGCGACGTTTGCTCGCGGAATCGGCGTAGCGCCGCGCGCTGCGGCCGTTCTCGGCACCGCGTATCTGCTGACGCCTTCGGCCCAGGGCCTCGCGTACGACAACTTTTCGGAAAACGTCTTCGTCCCGCTGCTAGCGTTCGCCGGCGCGCTGGCCGTGCGGCGGCGAGCGCTCGTTCCGGCGCTGGTCGTTGCGCTGCTGCTAGCCGGCCTTAAAGAAGACGAGATCCTGTTTGTCGCGTGGCTCGGCGCCGCGTGCGCGCTTTGGTGGGATCGCCGGATCGGCATCGCCCTGGTCGCGCTCGCACTCGTCAACGCCGCCGGCTACTGGGGAATCGAGGCGGCGCACGGCCTTCGTCCGAACGATCCGCCCTACGGGTTTTCGGTGCACGACGTCAGCGGAAAGTTCACGCTCGTATCGCTGCTGCTCGCACCGTTTGCGTTTGCTCCGGTCGCCGTCGGGCGATGGCTGTTTCTCGCGGTGCCGCTGCTGGCCGAAATCGTTTTCATGCAGCAATGGAACTACGAACCCAGCCGCATCGGTTCGCACTACACCGCGCCCCTTTTGGCGGCGGCGGCGATCGCCGCAGCCTTTGGGTTGCGACGGCATCCGGGCTTTGCGCGAGCGATGATTCCGTGCGCGCTCGTCGTGACGCTGCTGATCTTTAGCGACACCGCCGTGCGCCCCGGGCGGTGGCCCTACATCGTCGACTGGCCCGCCTACGCGCGCGCGGTCGCGGTACGTGACGGCGACGCCGCGGTCGTGCTGCCGCGCCGCGAAGAAGGCGTTTGGGCCGTCGCCGCCGCGAATCCGCGGGTTCGTCTCGATCCGCACCCCGATCCGGCGTTCGTCGCGTGTCCCGCGTACGACACCGACGCGCGAGCATTTTTCGCAAATTTGGCCGGACGTTTGCCGCCGGCGCTCTGCGGAGGCGTACCGGTGTGGCCGAAATGACCCAGCCGGCGCTGCCGCGCGCGTTGCTCGGGCGGGCGATGCGCGAAGACCGCGGCCGCTTTGCCGGCGTGCGCGACGCACGCGTATTGGTGTACTGGCCTCACGGGCTGGGCGACTGGACGCATCTCGGCGCGATCGCACCGCTGCTGGAGCCGAGCAACGCCTACGCGATCGCTCGTTTCGGTGACGACTATAGCAGCATCATGGAAGGCAACCGGTACTTCACACCGCTTGTCAGTGGCGTGCGCGCGCCCGGCGACGGTGCCGACCGCGGCGCGCGTCATCTCGGTCTCGACCTCCGCCGGCTGCACGGCGGCAGCGTGGAAGCCGCGCTGCCGCCGCCGCTCGATTCCGCGGTGCTCGCGTTCGCGCCCGACGTGCTGCTCTGGACCGACTATCCCGAAACGGAGGGCCGGACCGCCTACCCCTTCCATACGAAGGCGCGGAATCTCGCGCGAATGCTGGTGCGGGCCGAGCGATTGGCATCGTTCGATCTGGCTAACCCGCTGCCAAACACGATCGATTTTTCGGTGCCGCTGCAAACGCAGGAGCGGTTCGACGAACGGCTGGCGGCGCTCGCGCCGCCGGGGACGCGGGTGTGCGTGATTTCGCGGGCCGGCGTGAGCGCCGCACGCAAGAACTGGGGCGACGGCTCGGAAGCGCGCGCCTTCGTCGAAACGTTGCGCCGCGTGGACCCGCGTTGGCGGTTCGTTTCCATGGACGACGAACGCCTTGGCGAAGGCGCGGCCGGTTTCCGCGAACTGTTCGCGGGTCTCGACGAACCGTTTGCGCGGCTCTACAAAGCGCTTGCGGCGCGCGCCGGTCTCTTTGTCGGCGTTCCCGCAGGCCCGTTGCACGTGACGATGGCGCGCGGCGGGATCCCAATCGTCGGAGTGTGGCTCGCACACCATCCCGACTGGTACGACGAGCCGAATCCCGCGGCGACTCATCTGGTCGGGCGGCACGTTCGGGATCGCGGTTTCCACCGGCGTCCGGCAACGACGACCAAGCCTCCGGCGCTGCAGCATCGCCTGGAATATCTCGACACGCGCGGGGTTCCGGCCGAAGCGGTCATCGAAGCCGCCCTCCAAGTACTAGCCTGAAGCGAGGTTCGGAACGGTCAGCAGCGCGACGATCGAAAGCGCGTTAAAAAGCGCGTGGGAGATCATCGGCGCAAACGCATTGCGCGTGCGGTAATAAACGAAGGCGAGAACGACGCCGCCGAGGGCCAGCGGAAGCGCCGCGTAGAGATCGCCGTGCGCGAGCCCGAAAAGTGCGGCGCTCGACAGCGTGCCGCCCCAAAACCCGCCGAACCGCAGGCCGAAATTAAAGAAAAATACGCGGAAGATCGTCTCTTCCGCTATGGGAGCGAATGCAATCGCAAAGATCGCGAAGGCCGCGATCGTCGCGGGATCGTGCAATCCCTTGAAAATGGCGACGGTGTCCTGCTGATGTTTGGCGTGCCCGAAGTAGTCTATCAGCGACGCACTCCCGTTCGCTACGATCGCCATGGCCACGGCTCCCGCCACGGCCGTCCACACGGTTGCGGCACCCGGGCGGCTGAAACCGAGCTCTCGAAGGCCGAACTTCGACAGACCCGGCAACGCTGCGAGCAAGCCGGCGACCAGCCCCCCTTCGAGAACCAGCTGGACCGCGATCGAGAGATCGATCAGGGTCGGAGTAATCGAGCGCAGTGAAAGCGCGCTGCTCCGTATGCCGGCGACGAAAACTGCGAGAAATAGCGCGGCCATGAAAGCCGCCAGCAGCCACGCTGCGACGCTTTTGAAACTATCTTTCGGCCAGCGCGTCGGCCAGGCGGGCGAAATCGTCGAGGTCGAGTCGTTCACCACGTTGCTCCGGAGAGAGATTGCTGACCGCTACCGCTCGGGCGATCGTCGCGTGAGGCACGTGCAACGCGAGCGCGAGACTGTTGACGAGCGTCTTGCGGCGGTACGCGAAGGCGCCGCGCACGACCTTCCGAAAGAGCGCGAGGTCGCGCGGGCGTACGGCCGGTTCGGAACGCCGAATCAGACGGACGACCGTCGATTCGACCTTGGGCATCGGATAAAAGGCTTGCGGCCCGAGCGTGAACGCGGGCTCGACGCGCATCGCGTACTGCACGGCTACCGAAAGGCTCCCGTATGCGGGCGTTCCGGGCCGCGCCGCGAGGCGGTCGGCGACGTCTTTCTGCACCATCACGGCGAGCGTGCTGGGGCCGTCGGCCATCTCGGTAAAGCCTACGATCAGCGGCGTGGCGACGTTGTACGGCAAGTTGCCGGCGACGTGCCACGCGCCACCCTTCGACCACTGCGCGTAGTCGAACGCCAGCGCATCGGCTTCGACAACGTGCGCGTCGCGAAGCTCCGCGCGCGCGCGCAACAGCAAAACGAGATCGGAATCGATCTCGATCGCGGTGACGTCGGCGCCCTCTTCGAGCAACGCGAGGGTGAGGGCGCCGGTGCCCGCGCCGATTTCGACGACGCGCGCGCGGGGTCCGTCGCTCGTGGAAACGCACAATCGCGCAATGCGATGTGCGGCGGCGGTGTCGGTGAGAAAGTTTTGTCCGTAGCGCTTGCGGGGACGCAACCCCCGGCGCGCGAGCAGCGCGCGGGGATGGACGGGACCGGTCACTTCAATCGGTAGACGGTCACTTGACGACGGCCGAAGAGCAGGGCGTCGCGCAACGAGTTAAATCCTAAGTCGATCCGGTTGCCGTGAATCGCTCCGCCCGTGTCGCCCGCGACCGCCGGCCCGTACCCGGGGATGAACAGGCGCGTGCCTAGCGGAATGACCCGCGGGTCCACCGCCACGATCCCGTGCCCGGCTCGGCGCCCGCTTGCGGTCATGCCGCTGCACCCGGCGCAGCCTGCCGTGTAAGCCGTCGCGACCATCTCCATGGCGCTCTGCGCGATATACGCGGTTCGCGCAACGCCGTGCGCGGCGAAACGCTCGAAGGCTTGGTATTCGCCGACGCCGTCGGCGACGACGCGGGCGCGCGGTTTGCGCGCAACGTGCGAGGCGGCGACCGATTTTTGCACGGTTCCACCGTCGCGCTGGACGAAACGCACCAGAACGTCGCGCTCGCCCGGCGCACCCGGAGCAATCGTGCGCGAGGTTCCGGGCGCTATCGAAGAATCGATCCGATGCACCGTGCTTGCAGCGATGGCGTGCTTTTCGTTTCGGACCCACGTAACGACTCGTTCGATCCGGACGACGCCGTTGGCGGGAACCGGGTCCGCGAGCGCGGGCGCAACGACGTCGTCGGAACCGAGACGAACGTGCTGGTCTTCGAGCAGCGCGCCGACGTCCTGGGCGGCCGAGGTTGCGGCAAAGCGCTGGTGCGCCGTTAGTATGGTTACGGTAACCGCGGCGCGATAGCTCACGACCAGGCCGTCGGAAAGCGGAACGTCGGCCGCCGGATCGACGTAGTCGAGCGCTCCGACGGCGATATTCTGATCCCGCAGAAAGTCGCCGACGGTTGCCGCGTCCGTAACGTGCTGCGTCGCCGCGCCGTTGGAATCGAACGTAACCGCGTGGCTCGCCGCCCGCCGGACGCCGGAGGGTGCGGTCGCGGCTGCCGAAGCGAGCGCCGACGACGGATGCGTGACAAAGCTCGCAAAGACGATGCCGGCAGTAAGAATGCCGACGGCGAGCACGTGACTCACGCGGATGGGGTCGCGTCCGATCAACCGGGGTTCCTTTCACTTACAATGCAGACCGAGCCGGACTTCGCATTACCCTAAAGGTGCGATGGCTGGGAAGCCCGGCGCTGGAATTCGCCGGGAATAGGTGACGGATCCGAACCGATTTATGGAAACGCCAACATGGAGCGTCGGAATGCCGAGGCTCCGGAGAGCCCTGGCGCGTCCGACGTTCCTGCGAACCGGGTCATGGACCGGGGTCCGCGGGAGGCCGCCGAGCCGGCAGCCGGGTCTGACCCGCGCAATATAGCACGGTCATCGAAAGCGCGGCATATGCCGAAAGTCTCATTTTGGCAGGAGCATCCTTTCGAGGCGGAGCGTGAACGGCAAGCGCGAAGGACGCCTGCCTTGGAGTCCCTGCGCGTCGGGTTTTTTACCGAAGTTTACCGCCCGGTTGTCAACGGCGTCGTCGCCTCGATCGACACGCTGGCCGAAGGCTTGCGCTCCCGCGGGCATCAGGTGTATTGTTTCGCGCCGCGCATGCCCGGCTACGATGAAGCCGACGGCCCCGTCTTCCGAATGCCGTCGCTCCCACTGCCGACGCGTACGCCGTATCGCCTGACCCTGCCGTTGGTAAGCCGCCGCAACGTCAACAACATCATCAAGCGGCTTTCTCTGGTGCACGTCCACTCGCCGTTCGTCACCGGCTGGATGGGGATGCGATACGCGCGCCGGTACGGCATACCGCTGCTCTACACGTATCACACCCAGCTCGAGGCTTACGCGCACTACGTGCCTTTCGAGCCGAACGCGACGCGTTACGCCGCATCGCAGCTTACGCGCACGTTCGCCAACCTGACCGACGCGGTCGTCGTGCCGACGCAGGCGATGGCCACGCGCCTGCGCGACCTCGGGGTGACGGTGCGGCTCGAAGTCGTGCCCAGCGGGATCGACGTCCGACGCTTTGGATCCGGCCGGCGCGATGAGGCCTTGCGCGCTCGAGTCGGCGCAAACCGCGGGGATCGCCTGGTGCTGTGCGTCTCGCGCCTTGCAAAAGAAAAAAACATCGAGTTGCTCTTCGAGGCAATGGCGGTCGCAAACGATCCTTCGCTGCGGTTGGCGATCGCGGGGGAGGGCCCGGCCCGCGCGATCCTGGAGGAACGCGCGCGCGAGTGCGGCGTCGCCGCGCAAACCCGTTTCCTCGGCATCGTCGCGCGCGAGCAGCTCCCCGACCTTTACGCCAGCTGCGACGCGTTCTGCATGCCGAGTACGACCGAAACGCAGGGCTTGGTGCAGGCCGAAGCGCTGGCCGGCGGTGCGCGGGTCATCGCGGCCGACGCCCCCCAAAACCGCGACGTGCTGGGCGCGGCCGGCCAGGTCGTTGCGCCGACGGCGGCCGCCTTCGCCGCGGCCCTTCGCGCCGTACCGGCGGTGCGGGATCAAGCCGTAACGACGCTTGCTCGCCAGGCGGCCGAACGTTTTTCGATTGACGGTCAGCTCGAGCGGATGCTCGGCCTTTACGAGAGCCTAGTCCGGCCGGCGAAAATCGCTTGACATCGAACATATGTTCGCATAGAATTGCGGGTAAGAGTTCATCATGCAGAAGCGCCGAACCAGATTCTCAGCGACGGCGGTCGACACCGCGATTGGCTACGCGGCCAATGGCCGGGGCAACGGCGTCGTGTATGCCCGGGTCACGGCCCCAGCCGGCGAGCACCTCTTAAGGATGCCGTTTCGCGTTAGCAGCGTGTCTGCGGCCCGCAATCGCGAGGTCGGCTACGCGGCGCTGACGGCGGTCGTTCGAGCCCTGCATGGGTGGGGTGTGGGAAGGGTCCGGTTCGCGCTCGACGATGCGACCCTGATTGACGATCTCGCGGCCCATCGCGACGTCCCGGCGCCGATCGTGCTCCCCTACGTTCGGCTGTGCTGCGCGCTCAACCAACTCGGCGACTATACGCTGGAGTTTTCAGCCGAGGGCGACTTAGCTGCGCGCGCTCGCGCCGAGGTTGCGCTAAACGTCGCGGCGTGACCGCCTTTCGGCGCGTTGCCCCGGGAGATCTGCCGCACGAGACTCGCGCGCTCGCGCGCGCTTTGGTGGGATTCGTGCTGGTGCGGCAAAGTGCCGATGGCCTCACCGCCGGACGCATCGTTGAAACCGAGGCTTACCTTCCGCGCGATCCGGCGTGTCACGCGTTTGGCGGAAAGAGCGTGCGGAACGCCACGCTCTTCGGGCCGCCGCATCGTGCTTACGTCTATCAAATATACGGAACGAATTTCTGCTTCAATCTATCCAGCGAGAGCGACGGCCTCGGCGCGGGCGTGCTGGTGCGCGCCTTAGAACCTCTCGAGGGGCTCGAACTCATGGCGCGGCGGCGGGCGACCGGAGCGGTCCGCGACCTGTGCCGCGGCCCCGGACGCTTATGCCGCGCCCTCGCGATCGACCGGT
>JBDTDR010000018.1:0-4567 GCA_039922955.1 Candidatus Tumulicola sp. | reverse complement strand
TGCTGTGTGCCGCGCGCTTCGGCTCGGAGCGCCCCGCCCCCGCCCGCACCAACACGCCGCTAGCTCTTTAAGGAGGCGGTCCGTATCAGCCGCCGCCGGGCGTTTGAACGATCACGACGTCGCCCGGCTCCAATTCGAAACCGGTTTTTGCGGCGACGGCCGTTTCGATGCCGTCGCGAACCAGGGTGTGCCGGCCGCACGCGCCCGCTTCGCCGCCGTGCGCGCCCGGCGGCGCGAGCGTGTGCCGGTCGGCGAGCAGCGACGCTTGCGCCGATCCTTCGACCAGTTCGATGGCGCGAATCAATCCGTCCCCGCCGCGGAACGTTCCCGCGCCGCCGGTTCCTCGCGCAAACTCATACCGCGTGACCCGCAGCGGATAGTCGCGTTCGATTGCTTCGATCGGCGTATTCAACGTGTTGGTCATATGGCACTGGATGCCGTCGATGCCGTCGCTGGTCGGTCGCGCGCCCATGCCGCATCCGTTGGTTTCGTAAAACGCCCAAGCGCGGCCATCCGGCCGCGTGCCTCCGAGCATGACGTTGCTCATCGTGCCGCCGCTGGACGCCGGTACGCGTTCCGGCGCCGCTCGCGCCAGCGCTTGCAGAACCACGTCGGCGTTGCGCGTGCTGGTTTCGACGTTTCCGCCCGAAACCGGCGCCGGGCGCCGCGGATTGAGCAGCGTACCTTCGGGCACGAACACGCCGACCGGGCGAAAGCATCCGTCGTTCATCGGAATCGTCGGATCGGTTACCGCGCGAAGCGCGTAATGCACGCCCGACAGCGTCACGCCGAACACGGCGTTGAGCGGAAAGGTCACTTGGGCGCCGGTTCCGGTGTAATCGAGGCTAGCCGTTCCGTCGCGCAGGGTCAGCTTTAGCGCAATCCGAATGGTGGGATCGCCTTGGCGGTCCTCCAGAAAGTCGGCGCTTTCGAAAACGCCGTCGCCGAGAGCGCGCAGCGCGTGGCGCATCCGCGTTTCGCTGTCGGTGAGGATGCGTTCGATGGCGGCGCGTACGACCGCCACGCCGTACCGCTCGCCGAGTTCGAGCAGTCGCCGTTCGCCGGTGTAGTTGCCGGCCATCTGCGCGCGCAGGTCGCCGCTGCGGGCGTCGGGCGTGCGCGAATTGGCGCGGAAGAGCGCGATTGTCGTTGCGACCGGTTCGTCGCCTTCGACCAGGCGCATCGGCGGCACGATCAGCCCTTCGGCGAACAGCTCGCCGGCATCGGCCGGCATCGAACCCGGGACGCTTCCGCCGACATCGGTGTGGTGCGCCTTGTTCGCGGCATATCCGATTAACTCGTCGCGCAGAAAGATCGGCCGAACCACCGTGACGTCGTTAAGGTGCGTTCCCGTGACGTACGGATCGTTGGCGACCCACATTTCTCCGGAGCGCATCCCGCCGTACTCACGCGCGACGATTTGCATCGTTTCGCGTAAGCCCCAGGGCAGCGAACCGAGGTGGACCGGGATGTGTTCGGCCTGCGCGATCAGCCGGCCGCCCGCGTCGAACAGCGCGCACGAATGATCGAGTCGTTCCTTGATGTTCGGTGAGTACGCGCTGTTGCGCACGGCGATGCCCATCTCTTCGCTTGCGTAGGTCAGCGCGCTCTTGATCACCTCGACGGTGATTGGATCGACCGTCACGGCGCGCTCGCCTTGCGGTCGAGCACGAGCAAGTCTCCCCGCGCGTTCGACGACCAACCGGGCCCGATATACGTGCAGGCATCGTACTGTTCGACGATGGCGGGGCCTTCGATCGTCGCGTCTTTGCCGAGCGCGTCGCGCGCGAACACCGGCGTCGGCACGAACTCGCCATCAAACCAAACGCGCCGTGCCGTGGGGGGCTGCGCCGGGCGGCGGCCGGAGCGATTGCCCACGCGAGCGCCGCCGTCGGCCTGTGGGAGCGATCCGAAGACGGTCAGCCGGGCGTTGACCAACTCGACGCGGTCGCCCGGAACGTCGTAGCCGTACCGCGCCCGGTGCGCCGCGTGAAAACCTTGGGCGATTGCTTCCGGCGAGGCGGCGTGCGAAATCGTCAACTCGAAGCTCTGTCCGGCGTACCGCGCATCGAACTCGCGGCGGAGTCCGATCGAGTCTGCGGCGACGCCTTGGTCGCGGAGCGTGTCGCGCCCGAGTCTTTCATAGACAGCAAACGCACTCTCGAGCGCGCTGAAATCCGTTTCGTCGAGCGCGCGCAGGATCGGGTGCACGAAGTGTTCGCGCACGTCAGCCGCCAGCAGGCCGTATGCCGAGAAGATGCCGGGATGTTTTGGAACCAGCACGCGCGTTACGCCCAGCTCGCCGGCCAGCGCGCACGCGTGCAACGGGCCGCCGCCGCCAAACGCGGCCATCGTGAAATCGCGCGGATCGAGGCCGCGTTCGGTCGTCACGATTCGCAGAACCTTGGACATCTGCGCGTCGATCAGGGTAACGATCCCGGCGGCCGTTTCCTCGATGCCGAGGCCGAGCGGCCGCGCGAGCGCGGTGACGGCGGCGCGCGCTCGATCCGCGTCGATGGGAAAGGCGCCGCCCAGGAGGTGCGTTTGATTGAGCCGCCCCAAAACGACGTTCGCGTCGGTGACGGTGGGCTGTTGCGACGTTCCGTAACAGGCCGGCCCGGGATCGGCCCCGGCCGAAACCGGCCCGACGCGCAGCGAACCGGCGTCGTCGATCCACGCGATCGTACCGCCGCCGGCGCTCACCTCGGCAAGGTCGACGAACGGAAAGCGAACGGGATAGCCGCTGCCCTTCACGGCGCGCCCGCTGTGCGTTTTCCCCGCGGCCTCAAACTCGCCGACGACCTGCGCAACGCCGTCTATGATGGCGCCGGCTTTCGCGGTAGTGCCGCCCATGTCGAACGAGAGCAAGCGGCGGGCGCCGACGCGCGCGCCTAACGCGGCGGCGGCAATGGCGCCGCTTGCGGGGCCGCTCTCGATCGTTGCTGCCGGTCGCGAAATCGCGTATTCTGACCTGGCCATCCCGCCGTCGCTGCGCATCACGTAGAGCGGCTGCCGCAGGCCTTTGGCGCGAAGTTCGCGCGACAGCCGATCCAGATATCGCGCCACGATCGGCGCCAAAGCGGCGTTGACGACCGTCGTCGAGAAGCGTTCGTACTCGCGGTATTGCGGATCGATCTCCGAGGAGCGTGCAATCGTTATGCCGGGCAGCGCGGCGACGATCGCCTCGGCAACGCGCCGTTCGTTCCGGTCGTTCGCGTAGGAATTTAGCAAGCAAACCGCGACCGCCGCGACGTCGGGGCGCGCCCGCAGTTCCGCGCAAACGCGCTCGAGGGAAGCCTCGTCGAGCGGCTCGATTATCTCACCGCGATAGTCGACGCGCTCGCGGACCGTGAAACGATCCTCGCGCGCGACCAGCGGCGGCGGCCGCTGCACGAACAGGTCGTACACCGCGCTGCGATTCTGGCGGCCGATTTCGATCAGGTCGCGGAACCCGTTCGTGGTAACCAAGGCCACGCGCGGAAGCTCGAGCCCGACCTGGCCGAGCAGCGCGTTGGTCGCAATCGTCGTCGAGTGTCCGAGAAAATCGATGACCGGCGGCGGCTGCGATGGATAGCGGGCGAACAGCGCCTCAAGCGCGCGCATGACGCCGCGCTGCGGTTCGCGCGGCGTGCTCGGTACTTTCACCGTAACGATCTCGCCGCGTTCGGAGTCGGCCGCCGCCAAGTCCGTGAACGTGCCGCCCACGTCGATGCCTACGCGAAGCATCGCTTTCGGTCCGCCTGAAGGTCGATCGCTATGTGAATTTAGTCGGGCATCACGCAGGCGAGTTGGTCGTGCCATTTCACCTGCACGTTTTTCGCGCTGACGGTGCTCTTATGACCGTTCGCGGTCACGACGGCCGTCTTACCCGTCTTATCGTTCGTGAACGTGATCGTATCGATGCCCGATGACGACGTGTCGATTTGATCGGAGACGCCGGGCAGGCTGGCCACGCGCGAGTGCCCGAGTGAAAACGTGACGGTTCCGAGCGCCCCCGGGCACGTGGCGATCGCTTGTTTGAATGTAAGCGTCGAACCCTGTAGCGTGATTGCGGACGTGGCTGCGCTAGCGGCTGCCGCGCCGAACAGAAGTGCGATAAACGCCGAAAAAACGGCCGGAGCTTTCATAACGAGCGTGACTCCCTGTAGGCGTGCGGTGGCAGCAAAGCTTTTGGGCGGTGGACCAGGAGACCCTTTAATCACGAGCCGGCGGCGTTGAAGACGCGTACGTTCCACGCGCAGTCGGTGTCGATCTTGAGGTAGTGGTGACCGGCGACGTGGAAGTAGGTGACGTTGGTTCCCGTTTGGCCGCCTTGGCTCACCGGCGTCTGCGACGTACCGCCGTCGACGTCCACGACGAAGTTGCGTGCGGTTGGAGGAGCCTTCGAGCAATCGTAATTCCAAGCGACCGCCCACGTTGCCGCGACGTCGAACTCGGGCGTCGTCTCCGGGCCGCTGCCGGAAAGCTGCAGTATGGTTCGATTCGGTGTCGCCGTCGCAGTCGGTGCGTTTGCGGTGACGACCGGCGCGGCGGCCGGCGGAATGGGTGCGACCGCCGCGGCGAACCC
>JBDTDR010000017.1:0-14417 GCA_039922955.1 Candidatus Tumulicola sp. | reverse complement strand
CGATGCCGCGATAGACCGGCGCGGGGATCTCCATCGCTAGGTCAACCTCGCCCGAGCGAATCTGCGCTTCGGTCGTGTTGTCGTCGGGAATGATCATGAGGGTTAGCCGCTTGAGCTTCGGGGTGCCGCGAAAGTACGCCGGGTTGGCCGTTAAGACGATCCGGTCGCTGCGCTGCCAACGGACGAACCGATACGGTCCGGTGCCGACCGGTGCGGCATTGAACGGGATTTGGTTGAGGTTGGGATACTTGGCGAGCAGGTGGGCCGGAAGCACTCGCAATATGGTGTCGCTCTCGCCGAAGATCGTATCGATCGCCGGCGCGTAGGCGCGTCGCATGTGCATCACGACGGTGTAGTCGTCGGGGGTGTCCATCGCCACAACTTGATCGTAGCCGCGTCGCGATAGGACGTTGTTGGCGGAATTGAGGATCGCTCGCCAGGTGAACGTGACGTCCTTGCTCGTGAAGGGCGCGCCGTCGTGCCACGTGACGCCGTGACGGAGGTGATACGTAATCGTCAACCCGTCTTTGCTGATGCCGCCGTTCTCAAGGGTCGGCACCACCGACGCCAGGTCCGGAACCTGGTTATGATGCTCGTCTTGGGTCACTAACACGTCGAAGATCAACCCGTCGATGAAGTTCTCCATCGTGTTTTGCGGGAGGATCGGATTGAGCTGCATCGGATTGATGTTGATGGCGATCCGCAACCGATCGCTTGGGCCGGCATTCTGACCTCCGCTCTTCGAGCAGCCCGCCATCGCCCCCGACGACAACGTGACCAGCGCCAACAAGGTCAAGAGTCGCTGCACGGGTTGGAACCTCCGCGGAGTGGTGTCCGCTATCCGATGCAGCGGAACTTGGCGTACATGAACGGATAGTCGTCGTAGAACCAGTTACGAAAACTGCGCCGAATGAGTTCGCGGCCGGTGACCGGCGAGGCCCCTTTGATGACGTAATGTTTCCCGTCGAAGAAATCTGTCGAGTACTGCGGGTACGACGCCATCGGGGCGAATCCCGGGAACGGTTCGAACGGCGTGTCGGTCCACTCCCACCCGTTGCCGATCAGATCGTGGACGCCCCAAGCACTCGCGCCGGCCGGATGGGCGTCGACCGGTTCGGGGTCGTATCGCGCGAAATCGAAGTTGCCGTGGCGCGGGCTGGGAGCGCCGCTGCCCCACGGAAACGGGCGCTCGTCGCCGCCCGGCGTCCCGAAGGCGGCGCGATGGTAGTGCGCTTCGGAGGGAAGACGCAATCCGGCCCAGCCCGCGTAGGCGCCGGCCTGCCGGTGCGAGACGTACGCGGGCCACGATCGGGGGAGCGGCAACTCTTCGAAGAAGCCGCGCAGGCGCCACGCGCCGTCACGCTCGATCCAGAACGGCGGTACGGGCCCGCCGTCGGCGACAAACCGCAACCAGTCGCCGTTGGTCACCGGATAGGTCATAACGTCAAACGCCGGGACCTCCACGCTGTGGCGCTCAAACTCGTTGTCCCACCCGAACGGAATCTCGTCGCGGCCGGCCCCGAGCGTGGCGGCGCCCGCCGAGATCGCGCGCATCTCGTTGCGAACCGGCGGGGGATCGTGATGCTGTTGGGGGATCCGCGTCTTTTGCGAGTAATCCAGTCGATGCACGATGTACAGCAGCGTTTCGTGGTGCATCTGCTCGTGTTCGAGCGTCGTATACACGGCCTGTCCGCGCGCGAGCCGCGGCACGTCGGGATCCTCGATGCAAGCGTGCGCGATGGCGTGCTCGACGCGCTCGTCGCAGCGCCGCGCGAACGCCTGCACCGATTCGCGCGACGGCCAATCCGAACGCGCCAGGAGTTGAGCGTCGTCGAGCGATCCCGGGTCGATGCCACGTTCGAACAGCCGCTCGAAGGCCGGATCGACCGAGGGTTCCCGCAGCCCGCGGGCGTTGAGCGTCAGAAAACTGAACGCGGGTATGTGCCCCTCGTAGAAGATGAAGGGGTGGCGCAGCGGAATCGGCCGTGAATAGAACGCGTCCGCGCCGATCAACCCGAAAAGCTGCGCCGAGCGGCGGCGATTGCGGGCGTACCAGTCGAGCAGTGCCGCCCGATCGAGACCTGCGGCGATAGTTCGCACGTTACAGCGTCCCGCGTTTCTCTTGTTCGCGTTCGATCGAAACGAAAAGCGCCTTGAAATTGCCCTTGCCGAACGACAGGCTGCCCTTGCGCTGGATGATCTCGAAGAACACGGTCGGCCGGTCCTGCAGCGGTTTGGTGAAGATCTGCAGCATATACCCCAGATCGTCGCGGTCGACCAGGATCCGCTGTTCGCGCAGCATTTCCGTCGCTTCGTCGATCCGGCCGACGCGCTCTTCGAGCATATCGTAGTACGAGTCCGGCGTGTCGAGAAACTCGACGCCGTTGCTCCGCAGCGCGCGAATCGTGGCGGCGATATCGTCGGTACGGATCGCCATGTGCTGAACGCCGGAACCGCGGTAAAAATCGAGGTACTCTTCGATTTGCGATTTTTTCTTGCCCCGGGCGGGCTCGTTAATCGGAAACTTTACCCGATGCCGCGCGTCGGTCATAACCTTCGAGCGCAGCGCCGTATATTCGGTAGAAATATCCTTGTCATCGAACGACACCAACTGCGAAAATCCAAAAACGCGTGCGTAAAAATCGCCCCACGCATCCATCTCGCCCCAGCCGACGTTGCCGACGCAGTGGTCGATGAACTCTAAGCCGGGTTTCTGTGACGACGCGAGTGTTTTGCGCTCTTCGACGAAGCCGGGCATGAATATCCCGCCGTACCCGTCGCGCTGGATGAAGGAGTGCACGGTGTCGCCGTAGGTTGCGATTTTTGCCTGGACGATCCGTCCGCGCGCATCCTCGAGCACGGTGGGGGCGAGTAGCGACCGGGCGCCGCCGCGCACGGCCATCTCGAAGGCGGCGCCCGCGTCTTCGACCAAAATGGCGATGTCCTTGACGCCGTCGCCGTGCAGCATGACGTGCTTGGCGATCTCATCGTCGGGAACGAGGCTGGCCGTGAGCACGAACCGGAGGCCGTTCTGCTCCAGAAGGTAGCTCGCTCGGCCCTTGACGCCGGTTTCGGGCCCCGCATAGCCGATTTGGTCGAACCCGAAGGCCGACATGTAGTAGTGGGCCGCCTGCTTTGCGTTACCGACGTAAAATTCGACGTAGTCCCAGTCGATCTGATCCAGCGGATTGCTGCGCGATTCCGTCAACGTGCTCATATCGAGGCCTTTGCGACGCGTGCGAGGCGCCCCTGTTCGGGTGCGCGAAGAAACGCCGCACGCATGAGCACGGCCACAACGCTCCAACCGCCAGTGCGGGCGGCATTCGACGATCTCATCGACTATGCGGGCTTGTTCCCGCCGGCGAGGCTCCCGATGTCCGATGCCGCGGCCGAATACGCGGCCGCGCGAGCCGGGCCCGCGGCCTGGATGCTAGGCCGGTTCATCGTTCCGGCATCGCGGGTTCCGGAACTGACCGCGGCGCGGCAAGCGAGTGGCGCCTCCGAGCCGATCACGGTTTCGGTGATCGTCGACGGAACGCTCGACCCGCGGCAGTGGTTTGGCGGCGTTGGGAGCCTTCTAACCGAGGTCGCGCGGTTGCGGAAGGATGCGCCGAGCGTGCGGATCCACGCGCTCGAAGTGCCGCTCGCACCCTTGCTGAGTGCGCGGGAGACCTTCGACGCCGCAATCGGCCAGCTCGGCGCACTGATCGGCCGCGCCGGCCTGCGCGATCTCCCGGTGTACGTCGAGTTGCCTCAATCCGCGCAGCGCCGCGAGCTGTTGGCGGGGGCGATGGCGGCGCTGGCGCGCGTGCGCTTTAGCGCCAAGCTGCGCTGCGGCGGCATCACCGCGGAGGCGTTTCCTAGCGTGGACGACGTGGCGGCATTCATCGCGGCCGCAGCCGAGGAAGGTGTTGCGTTCAAAGCCACCGCCGGCCTTCACCATCCGGCTCGTCACGTCGACGCGGCGACCGGATTTGCGATGCACGGGTTCCTGAATCTGCTGGCGGCCGCGTCGTTCGCACCGCGCCTCGCGAACGACGCGCTTTCGGCGATCGTCGCGGAAGAAGACGCGCGCGCATTTCGATTCGACGAATCGTCGTTCGCGTGGCGCGACGAACGCGCCGGGGTCGACGATCTCAAGACGATGCGCGCGTCGGCTTTTGCCGGGTATGGAAGCTGCAGCTTCGCGGAACCGGTCGCCGATCTCACCGCTCTGGGTCTGCTTCCGGCGACCGCATGAGCCTCGAGCCGAACGATACCACGAGCGCGACGCTCGAATCTTGGATCGAGGTCGCGCCCGATAGCGATTTTCCGGTCCAAAACCTACCGCTGGGAGTTTTCGTCCGCAACGCGAGCAGCGGCGGGCGAATCGGCATCGCGATCGGCGATCGCATCCTGGACGTGCGCGCGGCTACCGAACGCGGGTTTCTCGATGGAGCGTGCGAGCGCGACGTACTCGTGCGGCCGAATCTCAACGCGCTGTTCGCCGCGGGGCGCGGCGCCGGAAAGGCGCTGCGGGAACGCATCTCGTCGCTTTTGCGGCGCGACGGCGATCCGGCCCTGCGCGACGCCGGCGCCGAGGAGTTCTTCGTGCGGCAGCGCGACGCGCGCATGCTGCTGCCGGTGGAGATCGGCGATTACGTCGATTTCTACTCGTCGCTCGAGCACGCCACGAATTTAGGGCGGCTGTTCCGGCCCGACGCCGAGCCGCTGCTCCCGAACTGGCGCTGGATGCCGATCGGCTACCACGGGCGCTGCGCAACGATCGTCGTCGACGGCACGCCGATCGTGCGGCCGTGCGGCCAGCGCAAACCGCCGGATGCAACGGCGCCGGCGTTCGGACCGACCACGATGCTCGACATCGAGCTGGAAGTCGGCTTTTTCACCGGCCGCGGAAACGCCTTAGGCGTGCCGATTCGCGTCGGCGACGCGTTCGAGCACATCGCGGGGCTCGTGCTGGTCAACGACTGGAGTGCGCGCGACATTCAAGCCTGGGAATATCAGCCGCTCGGGCCGTTCTTGGGCAAATCGTTTGCGACCACGGTATCGCCGTGGGTCGTTACGCCCGACGCGCTCGAGCCGTTCCGCGTTGCAAACCCGGTGCAGGAACCGCCGCCGCTACCGTATCTGCGAACCGGCGAACGCTGCGGCTACGACCTGCGGCTCTCGGTCGAGCTCCAAAGCGAGCGAATGCGCGATTCCGGCCACGCGGCCCACACAATCTCGCGCACGAACTTCGGGGGCATGTATTGGAACATGGCGCAGCAGCTCGCGCACGCAACGGTCAACGGCGCGGTCACGCGCCCGGGCGATTTGTTTGCGTCGGGCACGATCTCGGGTCCGACGCCCGACAGTTACGGAAGCCTGATCGAACTGACGTGGCGCGGACAACGCCCGATCGCGCTGCCCGGCGACGAATCCCGTGCGTTTCTTTGCGACGGCGACGAGGTGACGTTGCGCGGCTGGTGCGAGAAACCGGGCGCCCGGCGAATTGGATTCGGCACCGCTCGGGGGCGCATCGAGCGCTCCTTCGACTGCGCGCCTGCGGCGCTCCGCTCTGGATGACACGTTGACTGCGCGCCTGTGGCGCTCCGCTCTGGATGACACCGGCGCTCGGCTCACGGTGACACGGGGGCTTCGATCCACGAGCGGAAGTATTGCGGGTCTTCGCACGCGAGGGCCGGCTCGCCGAGCATTAGCGGTTTGAACGTGTCCACCATCACGGCGATTTCGTCGGTTGAGGTTTTGCCGAGGCTGGCTTCCACCGCGCCGGGCTGCGGTCCGTGCGGCGCGCCGGCGGCGTGCAGGGTGACCGACCCTTCTTCGACGCCGCGCCGGCTCATGAAGTTGCCGCTGACGTAATAGATGACTTCGTCGCAGTCGACGCTGGAGTGATTGTACGGCACCGGAATCGCCAGCGGATGGTAGTCGAACATCCGCGGGACGAACGCGCAGAACGCCGCGCCGGGCGCCTCAAAGGTGGCGTGTGCCGGCGGCGGCTGGTGCAGTTTGCCGGTGATCGGCGCGAACTCCTCGAGATTGAACGCGTACGGGTAACAGTAGCCGTCCCACCCGACCACGTCGCAGGGGTGATTCTGCACGACGTAGACCGCATTGCGGCCGGCGTTGGTCACGCGAACTTCGTACTCGGCTTGCGCACCCACCGGCGCTTTGAGAACCGGGACGCGAAAGTCGCGCTCGTAATACGGCGCGTGCTCTTCGAGCTGCCCGTATTCGTTGCGATACCGGCGCGGAATCTTGACGTCTCCCGAGCACTCGTGCACGAGCAGACGCGTGGGACTCGACGGAATCAGCCGATACATCGTGCCGGTCGGAACGATGACGTAGTCGTGTTCGCGGTAGGCGAGTTCGCCGAATTGCGTTTCCAGAACGCCGGATCCGTGATGAACGAACAGCAGCTCGTCGCCGCCGACGTTGCGGTAGAAGTATCCCATCGGGCGATCGGCTTGCGCGATCGAGACGGTGATGTCGGAATTCCCGAGCAGCGGAACGCGCGATTCGACGGCGTCGCAGCCCTGGGGCGGAAGCGCACCGGTCTTAAAATGGCGGTTGCGCAGCGGGTCGTTTTCGACCAAGCGCACGGCGGGCCGCGCCCACGGCCGAACCTCGAGGGTCGCGGTCGGCGGTCGTAGATGGTAGAGCAGCGAGTACGCGCTCTCGAAGCCCTTGGTTGAAAAGAGTTCTTCGGCATACAAGCCGCCGTCGGGCCGGCGGAACTGGATGTGCCGCTTGTGCGGGAGCGATCCCGCGCGTACGTAGGACGGCATTACTGTGGCTCCACTTCGGCCGTTACGGCCCGCTGGGTGGCGGAGAACCCGTTGGTTCGATGCGACGCGTCGCAAAACGGCTTGATTTGCGACCCGCCGCAGCGACACAGCGCGATGTTTGCACCTTCCACCGTGTAGAGGTTTCCATCGGCATCGGTGAGCGTCACCGGGCCCTTAACCAGGTAGGGGCCGCTTTCACGAACCTTGATTACAACCTCAGGCATCCGGCCAGGCGTTCGACGCCCTCGCGGCGCACTCCGGTTAGCATGAAATGGCCAACGTTAGCAATTGCGGCACTCGCGCTCGCAGCGTTTCTTACGCCGGCGTGGCGATCGGGCGAGGGCGCGGCGGTTGCCGCGGTGCCGACCCCGGCGGCGCTGCAGTACGACGAGATCACCCGCGTCGTTATTCCCCCGGCGTCGCCGCCCTCGCCGGGGGCGTTCCAAACCGAGTACCAGGCGGTCGCCTCGGCAACGCCCGCACCCCAGCGGAACGGGCTCCTGGCCATCGCGCAGCGCGCGATGGACGCCTATCAAGGGGTGAGTAAAGGCCACCTAACCCGGTACACCTATTACAAGGGTTGGGTTCGCAGCGAGGATCCCATTGCGGCGACGGCCACGATCGAAAAGTGCGATCGCCACCAGTACATCCGGTTGAACCTTGCAAAGAAGACCTACGCGCTTTCCAGCGCCGTGCCGTGTCCGACCGCATCGGCGATGCCCCAAAGCGATTCCGGCCGGCCGCAAACATCCAGCGCCGCGCCCGGCACGGTCGACATGACGATCAAGGGAACCAGCGCGAACCTGGGTCCGCTGACGATCGACGGGATCGCGACCAATGGAGCGAACCACGACCTGGAGCTGAGTCTGACCAACGCCACCGGCTCGTGCAGGAACGGCGACGTGAAAATGAGCGCAACGCAGTACGTTTCGTCGATCGGCGTTCCGCGCCGCTACTGCCCGCTGCCGCGAACGGCGTCGATGAGTCCGATCGACATGGCCACCGGAACGCGCGGCGGATGCAAGCCGACGATGCACACGCAACTGCACGGGCTCGGTTTGGGCTTCGGAGACGACGGCAACCGGATCGTCATGTATTCGCGGATATCGTTCAACGGCGGATCGTTTGGCGGTAGTAACGCTCCGCAGCCGGCCGGCGGAATTGCGATGGTCACCGAACGCGGCAACGTGAAATGGTTCGGCGGCGCCGCCGCCGACGCGCTGTTCGCGATCCCCGCCGGCTTCACCCAAGAGTAGCCGTTTACCGGGTCGCGATTGCCTCGAGGATCCTTCCGCCGGCCGCGATCACCCGGGCATGTCGGGGGGCATGTCGCACCGTTAGCCGGCGGGGTGCGACTTCCCGGGAATCCGCCCCTCGGACCTTGTGGTATCATGGCGTGGCCATGATGGGGGTTGGGCTTCACGCGGCGTAACCTCGTGAACCCCGCCAGGTCCGGAAGGAAGCAACGGTAAGCGAGCCGTTACGGGTGCCGTGATCCACCTGACTCTCGTCGTGGTGTAACTTGTATGCCGATAACCACCATATATGCGGCCGTAGCCGCCTTCGCGGGCGCCCTGGCGCCCCTCTTCATCTATCACCGCGCGTACGTGCGCCCGGCGCTGGCCGAGACACGCCGGCTTCTGGACGTCCACGATGGGTTGATCGCCGGCGACTCGGGCGGCGCAGCCGACCGGCTGGCGGGACTGATGGCCGGGCAAGCGGCTAACCGGGCCGACGTCGAAGACATGTCCGGGCGCGTCGGGGAACTCGAAGCGCTGGCCGCCAGCGACGTTTCCCGGATCGGTTTCGTTAGGTATAACGCGCTGGACGACACCGGTTCGGACCTGTCCTATGCAATCGCGCTGCTCAATCGCGAGGGCGACGGCGTGGTTCTTTCGAGCATCTATTCGCGAACCGACACCCGCACCTACGGAAAGGCCGTCAACCGGTTCACGCCTGCCGCCAACGCGTCGGACGAAGAACTTCAAGCCATCGCGCGTGCGCGCGCGGCGGCGGCAACAAAAGTATGATTAACGATCGATATTACGTGAAAGTCGTGCCGCAAAAGAGCGACACGGTGCATCATTTTCTCCTGCGGCGACGGCACCTCGCGGCGATTCTGGGCTTGCTCGGGGTCGTCGTTTTGGGATCGCTGCTCTTCGTGGGAGCCCAAGTTTTGCGGGCGCACGCCCAGACGGCGTCGCTGCAGCAGCAGAGCGAGAATCAGCGCAGCACCCTCGAGGCGATCGACGCGAAGACCGAAGCGCTGCGCCGTGAACTCGTGCACGTGCAGAAGCAGAATCAGGAAATTCAGGCGCTGATCGGCGCCCCGAACGCCCATCCTTCCCGCATTCAAAAAACGTCCTGGGTACGCCGCGGCCCAACGCTCGACGCGGTCGAAGCCAACGTACGAGCGCTGAGCGCCGCTTCGGCGGTCACACAGCGGCAGTCCGACGGCATAAAGACGCTCGCGCTTCGCGTCCTCAACGTCGAACACGTGCGGAGCCTCGCGCTCGCGCGCGAGGTCGCGGCGATTCCATCGATCGATCCGGTCATCGGCGCGCCGGTGGTCGGCTGCTTTTGCTATCGCACCTCGCCCGACGTCGAATTTCACGAAGGCGTCGACCTCGGCGCCGGCTACGGCGAGACCGTACGTGCCGCTGCAGCGGGTACGATCGTGGCCAACGGCTACGACGGTGCGTACGGCATCAAGATAGATATCGATCACGGTAACGGCTATCACACGTGGTACGCGCACCTTTCGCGCGCGGACGTAGCGATCGGCCAACACGTGTACAAAGGTGAACCCATCGCGGCAGTCGGTGCGACCGGCTTTGCAACGGGCCCGCACCTGCACTATCAGCTGATGTACCAGGGACAGCCGATCGATCCGACAGCGTTCTTGCGCGGCGTCCCGTCAAATGTTCTAGCTGCCCTCCCGTAGAACGGGTTCGTCGTGAACGGCATCCTGTGCTATTTGGCGTACTTCTTGAACTACGCCGCGTACGCGTACACGATCGTCATGATCGTATATGCGCTGGCATCGTGGTTCCCCGGCTTGCGCGGCCGCTGGTTATACTACTTGGCGATAATCGTTGAGCCGGTGCTTGCCCCGGTGCGGCGAATCATTCCGCCGATCGGCGGTTTCGATCTCGCCTTTCTCGTCGTGCTGCTGCTGCTGCAGTATCTCGTGCGGCCGATGATCAACTCGATGCTCTTCAATAGCTGCGCGGTCTAGCGTCTCGGCCGTGGCGGTAAAAACCGAGCACCCGCACCGTATCGAGGTCGCGAACAACGTTCGCAACTTTTGCATTATCGCGCACATCGACCACGGAAAGACGACCCTCTCGGATCGCCTGCTGGAAATTACGCGCACGATCGCGTTGCGCAACCTCGGGGAGCAACAGCTCGATGCGATGGATCTGGAGCGCGAGCGCGGCATCACGATCCAGATGCATCCGGTGACCCTCAACTATCATTCCAAAGACGGGCAGACGTATCGGCTCAATCTGATCGATACTCCCGGGCACGTGGACTTCTCCTACGAAGTCTCCCGCTCGCTCGCCGCCTGCGAAGGCGCCCTGCTGATCATCGATGCCGCCCAGGGCATCGAGGCCCAGACGCTGGCCAACTATCACCTCGCGCTCGAGCACGACTTAACGATCATCCCGGTGATCAACAAGATCGACCTTCCGGCGGCCGATCCGGAGCGCGTGATGGGCGACGTCGAGGAGCTGCTCGTGATGGAGAAGAGCGAGTGCATTTTGGCCAGCGCCAAGAACGGCATCGGCATCGAAGCGATTCTCGAAGCGATCGTCACCCGAATCCCGCCGCCGCAGGGCCATCGCGACCTGTTACGGGCGCTGGTCTTCAACGCGCAGTTCGATCCGTACCGCGGCGTCGTGAGCTACGTGCGGGTGGTGGACGGCGAGCTTGCGGCGGGCACGCGTTTTCTGTCGATGGCGCACCAACGCGTGTACGAGTGCACGGAGGTCGGCGTGTTCGCACCCGAGATGCGCGCGACCGACAAGCTGGAACTGGGCGCGGTCGGCTACGTGATCGGAAACATCAAATCGCTCGGTGAAATCGACGTGGGCGACACGATTACGTCGCAGAGCAATCCGGCCCACGTTCCGCTGGTCGGCTACCGCAAAGCCGTCCCGATGGTCTACTGCGGCCTCTATCCCAACGAAGGCGCCGAGTATGGCGAGCTTCGAGACGCCCTCGAAAAGCTGAAGCTCAACGATGCAGCGCTCATCTACGAGCCGGAAACGTCGGTCGCCCTGGGTTTTGGGTTCCGCTGCGGGTTTTTGGGCCTGCTGCACATGGAGATCGTGCAGGAGCGGCTCGAGCGCAACTACTCGCTGGACCTGATCGCAACGTCGCCGTCGGTCGTCTTTCGCGTCGTAAAAAACGACGGCGGCGTCGAGATGATCGACAATCCCTCGAAGCTGCCGGCGACGACGCTCGTCCGCAGCATCGAAGAGCCGTACGTCAAGGCCACGATCATCGCTCCGCCCGAGTACGTCGGAGCGATCATGGAGATCACGCAGAACCGGCGCGGCACGCTGGCCAACATGGAGTACCTTCACGACGGCCGGGTGATCATGACCTACGAGATGCCGCTCATCGAGGTGATCGTGGACTTCTTCGACCAGTTGAAGTCGCGAACGAAGGGGTATGCATCGCTCGATTACGACGTGATCGGCTATCGCGAAGGCGACCTCGTGAAGCTCGAGATTCTGCTCAACGCCGAGCCGGTGGACGCGCTTTCCTTTATCGTCGCGCGCGACAAAGCGGCGCAGCGCGGCCGGGCCCTCACCGAGAGACTCAAAGAACTGATTCCACGCCAGATGTTCGACGTGCCGATCCAAGCTGCAATCGGCGGGAAGATCGTAGCCCGCGAAACGGTCAGCGCGATACGAAAGAACGTTCTGGCGAAGTGCTACGGCGGCGACATCACGCGCAAGCGCAAACTGCTCGAGAAGCAAAAGGTCGGCAAGGAACGCATGAAGCGCGTCGGCCGCGTCGAGCTTCCGCAGGAAGCGTTCATGGCCGTCCTGCGGCTGCAAGACTAGGCCGTTCGGAGACGCCTTGAAGACGTACGTCGCGACCAAGAATGCCGGTAAGCTTGCCGAGCTGCGCGCGATCCTTGCCGGTTCGGCCCTGGAACTTCACGCCCATCCGGAATACGCCGGCGCAATTGAAGATGCAAACGACTACCTTGGGAATGCCTTGCTCAAGGCACGCGCGCTGGCACGACAGCTGACGGCAGCAGGGATTTCCGCCGCGGTTCTGGCCGACGACAGCGGGCTCGAGGTGGATGCGCTGGGTGGGCGGCCGGGCGTGTACTCCGCGCGGTACGCGGGAGCGGCGGCGACCTGGACGCAGCGGCGCGCGGCGCTGCTCGCCGAACTGCGCGGCGTGCCCGAGGCGGAGCGCGGCGGGCGTTTCGTTTCAGCCGTTGCGTTGATCCTGCCCGGCGGCGAGGAACTCACCGCTCGGGGTTCGGCCGGCGGACGCATCGCCGAAGAAGAGCGCGGAAGCGAGGGCTTCGGGTACGATCCGCTATTTTTCTATCCGCCGCGCGGATGCACGTTCGCGCAGCTTGGCGCCGAAGAGAAAAACGCCGTAAGCCATCGGCGGCGAGCGGCCGACGCGCTGCTGGCGGCGCTACGCGAACGTGGCTGAAATCGCGATCGGCCCGGCCAGCGTCGATGAGGTTCGCGCCGTGGAGTTGCGGCACGGCCGCGACGACGCAACCATCAAACTGGCGCTCGAGTTTGCGGAAGACGGCAACGCGTGGGCGGCGCGCGACGCGGGCGAGACCGTCGGCGTAGTTTTGACGCATCGGTCGGATGAAGAAGTCTACGTCGGTGAGCTCGTCGTCGAGCCGTCGTATCGCGGGCTGCGTATCGGTGCCCGGCTGTTCGACGCCGCGCTGGCCGATGCGGGCAACGGCGCGCGCAGCGCGCTGCTCGACGCAAGCGACCGCGCGAGCCTCGCGCTGGCCTTGCGAAGCGGGCTCGCGCCGAGGGCGACCGTGCTGCGCGTTGCCGGAGCGATTCCGCGCGAAGACGGTCTGCTCGCGATGGCGGCGGGCGATTACCGGTTTCAAGTCGATGCCATCGATCCGGCCGCGCACGCGTTCGCGCTGAGCGCCCTCGATCGGGAGAATCGCGGAACGACCCGCCTGCGCGACCACCGGCGCCTGAGCCGGGATGCGGAGGGCCTCGCATTTCTCTCCGACGGCGAGTTCGTCGCATACGCCTACGTCTGGCCGGACGGCCGCATCGGGCCGATGGCCGCCGCGTCGGGGGCCTATCTCGTGCAGATCTTCGCCTATGCGCTGGTCACGCTGCAGCGTAGGTTTGGCGCGTCGTGGTGCACCGCACTGATCCCGGGCACCAACGTGCGACTCTTGCGCGCGGCGCTGCGCGCCGGGCTGCGCATCGAGGAGACGCTCACCTTCGCAAGCGACGCCGAAATATCCGAACTCTCCCGCTACGCAGGCTTTCACCGGTTGTTATTCTAGTAGCGTATGAGACTAGAGACGGGACGTAGCTCAGCTTGGTAGAGCGCTGCGTTTGGGACGCAGAGGCCGCAGGTTCAAATCCTGTCGTCCCGACCACCTTGTGCGGACATGGTATCCTAGCCAGGGTGCCGCTCTGCGCCCGTAGTCTAACAGGATAAGGCACGAGTCTTCTAAACTCGAAGATGGGGGTTCGAGTCCCTCCGGGCGCGGATTGCCACCCGCCTTCGGCGCCGGACGCGCGGTAGAATCGGACGAAAATTACGGTGGTCGTAGCTCAGCTGGTTAGAGCGCCTGACTGTGACTCAGGAGGTCGCGGGTTCGAATCCCGTCGGTCACCCCAGTTCTTCCCCCGCCCGCGCGTTGTAAGGCGCCGGTGCGGCAGGACGCACGCGCGAGCCCTGCGTAAACTTCTCGGCTCGGGTTGAGCCGCACCGAGCGCCTTTAGCTCAGTCGGTAGAGCAGCGGCCTTTTAAGCCGTTGGTCCCGGGTTCGAGTCCCGGAGGGCGCAGATTTGCACCGCTAGCTCAATGGTAGAGCAGGTGACTCTTAATCACTTGGTTGGGGGTTCAAGTCCCTCGCGGTGCACCAACGTTTCACCTGTTGCTCTTTCGTAACCGGCGGACTCCGCCAAGGAGACTGTATGAAGCTCCACCTCAATGACCGCGCGTGCCGCTACGTCCTGGGAGCCGCGATCGCCGCCCTCGTGATGAGCGGCTGTTCGAGCCACGGTTGGGTGCCCAGCGCCGGAGCCGGCGCGAACCTCAGCAATCAGACCCGCCAGCCGCTGCCGGCATCGTCGCAGATACGCTCGAGCCTTGGCGCGTCTTCAACCGGGGCTGCGTCGGGCGCGATCGAACTCGTTGGCGGCGATACCTGTAACGTGTTTCCGCTGCTTTGCGTTAAACAAGGCCACTCGGCCTCGATGGGCATTAAAATAACCTGCACGAAGGGAAGCAAAAAGGTCAGCTGCGGTTCCGTTACCTGGTCGACTAAAACCGGCAACAGCGGCTTGAAGTGGTCGTTCACCCCGAACCCCGGGAACCCGACGACCGAGACGATCAAAGCAGTCAGGACGCTCAAAATCGGAACCTATT
>JBDTDR010000016.1:0-10124 GCA_039922955.1 Candidatus Tumulicola sp. | reverse complement strand
CATGGGTTTTGGCATCGGCTTTGCCGTGTTGATCGGGCTGGCGGCGCAGACGTCGTTTTTCGAACGGCGTCCGGCACCGTGGGGCAATCCGCGTGGAGTTCATCTCGACGGCGCGCTGGTGGCGATCGTGTTCGTGAGCGCGACGGTCTACGGACTCGTATGGATGCCCGACCTGCTGCGCCAGTCGCCCGATCCAAACGAAATTCACAGCTTCAATGACATCGTCTACCGGCAATACTCAATGTTCGAGTACCACGACGTTGGCGTGGCGCACGCAACCCATCCGTACTCGTCGAAGTGGTGGGAGTGGCCGCTGGACTACGTGCCGGTCGCGTATTTCTACCAAGACCGCCGGCGCGACCAAACCGATCCGGCGGGGTGCTGCATCTACGAGATCACGTCGATGCCCAATCCGATCGTCCTATGGTTTGGTTTGATCTGCGTCCCGTTGGTCGGATGGATCGCGTGGCGGGAGAACGGCAAAGGCTGCGCGCTTCTTACGCTCGCCTATCTGATGCAGTGGCTACCGTGGATGGCGTCGCCCCGCTTGGCGTGGGAGTATCATTTTTACGTCAACGTTCCGGTAATTTGCCTGTGCGACGCGATCGTGCTGCAACGGGTATGGCGCTGGGGCGAACGGCACCGCCATCGCGGCAACGCTTGGATGGCCGGGATTGCGGTCGGCGCTTACGTGCTCGGCGCCGGCGCCGCCTTCGCGTTCTTCCTTCCGGTCCTGGCCGCGCACCCGCTCGTATGGAACGCGTGGCACGCTCGGATGTGGCTGCCGACCTGGGTAATCGGTCCCGGCTGAGCCCTTAGCGCAACGGTCAGATGTTGAAGTTTTGACGGAGTTCGTTGACGCGCGCCTGCACGACCGTGCGCACTTGCGAGTGCAGTTTTTCTTTCTGTTCGTCGGGCAGCCGGCGATAGACCATGTATCCGGCGGCGGAAAGGAGTCCGCCGAGCAAGCCGACGATCAGCGCCTTCCCGACTTCGCCGGCCTCGGCGTCGTCGTGACCCGGATTCGACCCGGCACTTTGGTACCCGTTGCCGGCCGGATTCGGTCCGGACCATTGCTGCTGGGGCGGCGTCGTGCGGAAACTATCAGACATAGGGGCCTCCTTCGGGGCTGCTGCCGTACTTACCCGGTTTCGTCCGCGGTGTTACGCCCAGAGCCGGTCTTACGGCGAGGTTTCGTCGCGGCTTGAGATTTTGACGTGCTCGGGATACTGTCGAGCGATCTGCCCGACCGAGAGCTCCGCCGTCGCGACGATGGCGCGCACGCTTGCGTCGTCACGCCGGTCCGCCGGCCATCGGATCCGAAACTCGCCGGAGCGCTGAAGCGCCTCGAGTTCGACGCCGGCGTGTTGCTCGAGACCCAGGCGCGCGGCTTGGAGAACCGCCGATACTGCCGCGCAAACCAGATCGTCGGCATCGACGGCGAACTCGGCGTGACCGCGCGCAAAAATTGAGGACAGCCGGTTGCGGCTGTCCCGATAGAAGACGACTTCGAGCATACGCGGCTCGCGCGCTTAGAGCGTGATCTTGGTGATCTTGATTTCCGCGAAGCGCTGGCGGTGACCGTTGAGTTTGCGGACGCGCTTCTTGGGTTTGTATCGGAAAACGAGAATCTTTTTGTCCTTGGCCTGGCGCAGCACGGTGCCGTTGACGCTCGCGCCGCTTAGAAGCGGCGTGCCGACCTTGACGTCGCTGCCGCTGCCGGCGAGAACGACCTTGTCGAAGGTCACGTCCGACCCGACTTCGCTGGCCAGCAGATCGCAGCGGATGACGTCGCCCTCGGCGACTTTATACTGCTTGCCGCCAGTTTCGATGATCGCGTACATAACTTCGGTACGATACCAGCCCCGCCGAGCCCCTGTCAAACGAAGCGTGGCCCTTGACGCCGCCCACCAGGTCTGCTATCGTGCCTAGAGTACTCTATAACACAGACTAATCTGTAAAAAGAAGGTTCCCGTGGAACGCATCGATGCCGCGCAGGCGCGCGATCATCTTGACCTGGTCGAGCGCATCCTGGCGCAGTCGCAGCAGCGGCTGTGCTCGGGCGGCGAGTTTTTTGTGGTCTGGGGCGTGTTCTCGGCCCTCGTGACGGTCGTGCTGCACCTCGTCGGCCTGGGTGTCGTGCCGTTCGGCGCCGTCGCGGTGCTGCCGGCAGCGCTGGCCGCGTGCGTGGTCTTCTCGGTTCTGCGTGGCCGGCGGCTGCGCGCGACGGAAGGCCGGCAGTCGATCGTCCAGCGCGAGTTTTTCAACGTGCTGTGGCTCACGCTCGGCCTGGCGTTCGTCGTGAACGCCGCCGCGTACCGGATATTCTCGGGCATGGCGTCGGCGGCCATTTGGAGTTTCGCCGAAGCGATCGTGCTGCTCTACATCGGCATGCACGGCAATCGCCGCGCGCAGGTTGCCGGCATTCTGGTCGTCGTTTCGATGATCGTCGCCAATTTTACCGCGCCGCAGAACGTCGCGTACGTGCTGGCGGCGGGCATGATCGTCGGGTACGCCGGTTTTGGCCTCGCCGAACTGTTCGCTCGCGACTGACATGGACGAACTGCTGCTCTCGAAGATTCGTCTCGGGATCATCGCCGAGTTGTTGACCGCACAGTGGATCGCGTTCTCGGAACTGCAGCGCGCGCTCGACGTGAGCCAAGGCAATCTCGGCGCGCATCTCGCCAAACTGGTGGATGCCGGCTACGTCGACGAGGAAAAAAGCTTCGTGAACCGGCGCCCGCAAACGCGGTACCACCTTACCGAACGCGGACGCTGGGCGTTCTCCGACCACGTCACCCAACTGCAGTCGCTTCTGAAAGCCGGTTCGTAAGGCATGATCCTGCGCTTCGAAAACGTTACCAAGTCCTACGGCACGATTCGCGCGCTCGACGCACTCTCGTTCGGCGTCGATCGCGGCGAGAACGTCGCCCTGCTCGGACCAAACGGGGCCGGCAAAACGACCGCGATCGACATTGCGCTCGGCTTGCGCGGCGCCGATTCCGGCCGGGTGCGGCTATTCGGGGCGTCGCCGCGCGACGTTGCGACGCGGCGCCGGCTCGGCGCGACCCCGCAGGAGAGCGGCTTCCCCGACGCCCTGCGCGTCGAAGAAATCGTCGCGTTTGCCGCGGCGCATTTCGCGCAGCCGAGCGGGGTCGCGGCGGTGCTTGCCGCGTTCGGCATGGAGGGTCTTGCGAAACGACGCGCGGGAACGCTCTCGGGCGGCCAATCGCGCCGGCTCGCGCTCGTGCTCGCGTTTGCCGGGAATCCCGAACTCGCCGTGCTGGACGAACCGACGACCGGCCTCGATGTGGAATCCCGCCGGCGCCTGTGGGACGTCGTTCGCAACGCGGCTGCCGGACGCTCGATTCTTTTCACGACCCACTACTTAGAAGAAGCCGAAGCGCTGGCGTCGCGGATTATCGTGATCGACTGCGGCCGGCTGCTTTTCGATGGCGATCCGCGCGAACTGCGCGAACGCTTCGGCGCTCGGCGCCTGACGTACGTGGGCGAGCCGCTCGAACCCGCAGCGCTGGGGTTAGCCGCGACGTTCGCGCGCGCAAACGGTGCGGTGGTCGTGACGACCACCGACACCGATGCGTACGTACGCGCGTTGGTGCGAACCGGCACGCAGTTTTCCGAACTCGAAATTGCCCCGGCGTCGCTCGAAGATGCATTCCTGTCCATTACCGGAGGTTCGAAAGAATGAACGCACTCGCGCTGGTCCGCGCGCATTCCCGCATCGCGCTGCTCGATCTGCTCCGTTCCCCGAGCTACGTCGTGCCGACGGTGATTTTTCCGGCGATGTTCTTCACGCTTTTCGACCTGCAGATCGCGCGCACGCAGGCGGCGATCGCCGACTACGCGACGCTGGCCTTTATGGCCTGGGCCGTTATCGGCGTCACGCTCTATCAGTTCGGCGTCGGCATCGCCCAGGAGCGCGGGCGGCCGTGGGAGCGCTATCAACGCACCCTGCCTGCCTCGACGGCCGTGCGGTTCGCGGCGCGCATTCTTTCGGCGCTGGTTTTCGGGGTGCTCGCGGCGGCGTGCGTGGCGCTGGTGGCGCGAGTCTTTACCCCGATCGACCTGACGGCGCTGCAATGGCTGCAAGTGCTGGCCTACAGTTTGGCTGCCGGCATTCCGTTCGTCGTGTTCGGCATAACGATCGGTTACTGGACGTCGGCGCGCGCCGCCGTTCCGATCGCGACGGCCTGCAATTTGCTCCTCGCCTACGCCGGCGGGCTCTGGATGCCGCCGCAGTATCTGCCCGGCGTCGTTCAAAAAGTCTCGCCGTTTTTGCCGACGCGTCAGTTTGCCGAGTTGCTTTGGAGCGTCGTGAACGGAGGCATGCCGACCCACGCGGTCGCGGGATTGGCCATGTATGCGTTTGCGTTCGCGGGCCTCGCCGCGCTCGGGTACCGGCGCGACGAAAAGACGCGCTACGCCTAGCCGGTTGGTTTAGGGCGCGAGGGTTTCGCGTTGCGCGGCGGTGCGTTCCACGGCTGCGTCCGAGAACGGCAGCGGCCACAGCCGCCCGGCGATCCACGCGCCGGCTTGATCGGTGTAGTGACCCGAACCCGGCTCCCCCGACTCGCCTTGCGGAAGCGTGATGCCGCCGGCATCCCAGTTCCCAACGTCCCAAACCGCGCGGAAACTTTGCGAATACCCCGGGTACTGCACGTGCACGGTGAACGCGTCGCCGTATCCGGGCAGCGGCGTGCCGTCTAAGAAATTGATTCCGAGGGACGAAAACGCGTGCAGCGGCGTTATCGCGCCGGCGGTACTCCACGGATCGGCGGGAGGCAGCGGCGAGACGTGCAGCGCGTTGGGCGAGCGCCGCGCGATCGCAAGCTCGGCTTGCATCCGGTCCTTCACGTGACTCGTGACTTGCAAACGCAGCGCCTGCGCGAGCGTTGCCGTCGTCGAATTGCCGCTCATCTCACCGTCCCAAGAGGCAAGCGCGTTGCCCGCGGCCGAATCGACCGGTCGCACCGCCGGCGCCAACTCGCGGGCGAGTTCGCGTTCGGGCAGCGAGACCACGTCCATCTGCATGCGCGTGAGGTAGGCGACATCGTATTTCGATTGCGCGCGCAAGAGTTGTGCGACCCGATAGGCGCGATACGGCGCCGCAAACTGCGGGCTCAACCGTAACGGGTAACCGGCGGCATACATCCGGTTGTTGGACGTCCAGAGAACCGCGTTTTGGGAAGGGCCGATTTTCGGCAGGCGCGCAAACGGGACGCTGCCGTAGCGCTTGGCGAGATCCGAAGCCGGATGGAACCAACGCGCCCAGAGCGGATCGTTAGGAATCTGCCCGGCGAGGACGTAGGCCGCGCGTCCGCCGGTGTCGGCGATCACGAAGTTTTGCGTCGGCCCGGGAAACGTCGCGAGCGCGGCCTCGGCGTCCTCGATCGAGCCCGCACGATCGAGGTCGATGAAAGTCTTGGCCGGCGAAACGGGACGCTCGTATGCGTCCCAGCGTATCAGCACGAACCGGCCGCCTTTGGTGGTGACCCCGAACTCGCGCGCGGCCCGGTAATAGCGTTGGGTTACGTCGGAGTGGCGAAACCGTACGTGAAACGATTCCGTCTGCCAATCTTTTGGATCCAGTTGCGCCGGCGGATCGAAAACGGAAAGCGAGGCGACGGTGCCGTCGGTCGCACCCCACGCGAAGCGCTCGTTATGCCCCAGCACGATGCCGGGCGCGCCGGGAAACGTCGCACCGGCGGCGTGGAAACCCGGCGCGCGCAGATCCGCCAGATACCACACGCCCGGAATTCGCAATCCTAAATGCGGATCGTTGGCCAGCAGCGCGTGCCCGGTGAGCGAATGACGTGCGCCGGCCGCCCACTCGTTGCTGCCGATCGGCGGGCGCGCGTCGGCCAGCTCGCGCAGCAGCGCGACCCGCAGATTGCACGCGCGGCCCGGGCCCATTCCCGCCAGCCCCGCGGTGACGGGAGCGTCGTAACACGGGTCGCTGAGCGGAAAACGCGACGCGACCAGCGCGGGGCCGCCTTGGCGGTGTGCGGCATCGCGCGGCTCGATGGCGTTCCAGTCGTCGATTAAATCCAGCACCGTCGCCATCGAAACGGCGAGCGAATCCTCCGGGGACCACGGCTGCGGGCGATACGCGAGAATGCGAAACTCGACCGGCAGCGGTTCGCGGTCGATGGCCGCGTTCACGCCGTCGCTGAACGCTCCAAGCGTTTCCTTCGAGCGCGCGTCGAGTTGCCGCCACTGCGCGTCGACGATCGCGCGCACGGGGACGGCGCGTTCCTTCTCATCGCTGGCCAAGGCCGCGCCGCCGAGCACCTCGGCTAGCTCGCCCTTGACGAAGCGCCGTAGAAGATCCATTTGAAAGAGCCGGTCCGAGCCTTCGGCATAGCCTTGGGCGAAGAAGAGGTCGTGTTCGTTACGCGCGATGATGTGGGGTACGCCGCGATCGTCGCGCAGAATCGAAACCGGTTCGCGCAGTAGCCGCAGACCCGAGATGTCCCCGGTAAAGCGCGCGTGCGCGCGCATCCCGAAGAACACGTTGGTCGCAAAAAGAACGGCGACGACCAGCGCCAGCAAAACCGCCCCCGCCACCATGCGAGCAAAGGTTCTCACGCCGTTTTACGCGTCCACGTAAACGTCGTCGCCTTCGACACTCACCGCAAACGTCATCAACGGCACGACTGCCGGCAAGGTGAGCGCCTCGCCGGTGCATACGTCGAACGTCGCGCCGTGACGCGGGCACACGACGCAGCGCCCCTCCAACTCGCCCTGGTCGAGCGGTCCCCCGTCGTGCGTGCACACGTCTTCGATGGCGTGAAGTTCCCCGTCGACGTCGCAGAGCAGGATCTCGCAGTCGTCGACGACCACGCGAAGCGTGGTTCCCGGCGCGATCTCCGACCGCTTCGCAACCTTTTGCCGCGCCATATCAAGCCGCTCGAGCGGCGTACGATCGTGTCGTCATGCCGCTCTAGTTTCGAATCGCGCCGCCGCGCGCCTGTTAGCCTACGGCGCCTTCCATTTCCATCTTAACCAGGCGATTGAGTTCGACCGCGTATTCCATCGGCAGCTCCTTGACGAAGAAGTCGAAGAAGCCGTTGACGATCATGGCGGTCGCGTCGACCTCCGAGAGCCCTCGGCTCATCGCGTAGAACAGCTGGTCCTCGCCGATCTTGCTGACGCTGGCTTCGTGTTCGACGGTCGAGCGCTGCTCGTGAATTTTCATCGTCGGCTTGGTATCGCTCGACGATTCCTCGTCCATGATCAGGGCGTCGCAGCGGACGTGGGTCTTCGCGCCGACCGCCCCCGGGAAAATCTCCACCAACCCGCGGTACGTCGTTTTGCCGCCGTGCGCGCTGACGCTTTTGTTGGTGACGACCGACGTCGTGTTCGGCGCGACGTGGATCACCTTAGCACCGGCATCTTGATGTTGCCCCTCGCCGGCGAACGCCATCGAGAGGATTTCACCCCGCGCGCCTTCACCCATCAGGTAGATGGCCGGATATTTCATCGTAAGTCGCGAGCCGAGGTTTCCGTCGACCCATTCGACCGTCGCGTTCTTCTGTGCGATCGCACGTTTCGTGACGAGGTTGAAAATATTGCGATACCAGTTTTGAATGGTCGTATACCGAATCGACGCGCCTTCTTCGGCGATAAGTTCGACGACCGCCGAGTGGAGCGACGACGTCGAGAACTTCGGCGCCGTGCAGCCCTCGATGTAGTGCACTTTCGCGCCCTTGTCGGCGATGATCAGCGTGCGCTCGAACTGACCCATATTTTCGGCGTTGATTCGGAAATAGGCTTGAAGCGGCATCGCGACTTCGATGCCCGGCGGTACGTAGATGAACGATCCGCCCGACCACACGGCGGAGTTGAGCGACGCGAACTTGTTGTCGCCCGGCGGAATCACGGTAGCGAAGTACTTTTGCAGGATGTCGGGGTACTTCTTAACGGCGGTGTCCATGTCGCAAAAGAGCACGCCCTGGTCGTCGAGCGCCTTGCTGGTGTTGTGGTAGACGACTTCGGACTCGTACTGCGCCGAGACGCCGGAGAGAAACTTGCGCTCCGCTTCGGGAATGCCGAGGCGGTCGAACGTCCGTTTGATGTCTTCGGGAACGTCGTCCCACGAGCGCTCGGTCTTGTCGGTGGACTTCACGAAGTAGTGAAGGTCGGCGAAATCTATTTCGGCCAAACGGGCCGTGTCGCCCCACGCCGGCATCGGCTTGCTCAAGAAAAGTTCGTAGGCTTTAAGGCGGAAGTCGCGCATCCACGCCGGCTCGTCCTTCATCGAACTAATGCGCTCGACGATTTCCCGCGTCAGGCCCTTGCCGGACTTGAAGACGTAGTTTTCGGCATCGTGAAAGCCGTGCCGGTAGTCCTCGATGAGGCCCTGGGGAGAGACGGAAGGATCGAGTTTGGTCGCCATAGTCCTTTGAGCGTACCCCCCTGCCCCAACATAGTCAAGATAATGAAGTAGTACCTTCACAATCGGGGCGCTTAAAGCCTCGGCGACGAGGGATCGTGCAGGGCTTTACAGGGGGGGTGGCAGGGGGTATGATTGGCGCCGGACCCGGGTGGCGGGTCCACGGTTCCAGGGAGGCGCGCCCGTACGCGCCATCGCGGCGAGCCGCCCGTGCACCGCTCAAAAGCGCCGGCAAGAGCTTGTCGATAGGTCGGGGACGTGAACTGCACTGCAGGCGCCAGCCGACGAGGTCCGGAGGTGGGATTCCCCCGAGGGTCAAGGAGACCTGGTCAGTTGAATGCACTCGGCAGGCACATTGTGTGCGAACTTTCGGGTTGCGACCCGGCAGCGCTGACGGATGTTGACGGCATCCATGCCATGATGGTCGCGGCCGCCAAAGCGGCCCACGCTACCATTATGGAGAGCGCGTTTCATCGGTTTGAGCCGCAAGGCGTCTCGGGTACGGTGATTCTGGCCGAATCGCACCTTTCGATCCATACCTGGCCCGAGAAGGGCTACGCGGCGATGGACTTTTACACGTGCGGCGACCATACCGATCCCTGGCGGGCATGCGAATACGCGGCTGCGGTCCTGCGTGCCAAGAGCGTGCTCACGACCGAGTTCAAACGCGGCATCGAAAAGAGCGACGGTGAGTTCACGCACGTCTTGAGCCGGGATCACGATCTGCGCGTCCTATCCGCGTAAAAATATTCGCTCGCGCCGGAAATGATTTCTGTTCACATTTTGGCGCATCGATTGCGCAAATGTTGACGCCGAGCATTGACTTCTGTTTACATTCGCCAGCGAGAATTGATTTCTGTTACGCTTTCTCGCGCATATCGCACGACTGCGACGCAACCGTTACGGTAAATCCAGCAAAGGTGCGCTTGAACGTTCGGCAGGCATCAAACGCCGATCGTCTAAAGGCGGTTCTTCCGGTTTTTGCAATTTCTCTGTGAGGTGAAAAGTATCCCGATGCGTTTTTCAAAAATTCGTACCGGCGCTGCGGCGATCGCAGCCGCGGTTGCGCTGGCGGCTTGCGGCGGCCACGGGGTGGTTCCGTCGCAGAGCCTTGCGTCCGGTGTCGCAAATGGTTTTACGTCTAACGGGTTCGCGCCCGGCGTTTCTCCCGCCAAGAGCCCGTGCGCGCAGCCGAACATGTACTATTTCCAAGGCAGCTGCGCGGCGTTCAACATGAATATGAATGCCACGACGACGGTCGTGCTGGGCAAGGTCCACCCGTACCAGGGCATTGAGATCACTACGACGTTGTCGAAGTTTACGAAGCCGCCGAACGTTAAAAGCGTCCCTGCGATCATGGGCGACGCGATCGGCAAGGACGTCACCGGCAAAGTTAAAACCAAGATTTTCCCGCTGTACGGCACCGGCAACAACTGCTTCATCAATCAAAAGCCTGCAAAATGCCCGGGCAAGCCGTTCGTGTACGCCGAGTTGATTAACATGAGCAAGTACACGCTCAAGCCGCAGGCTACGCCGGCGTTCTATATCGTCGACAAGAACGGGTACCCGGGCAAGACGCTGTGCTATGCGGCAATCCTGACGCAACAGGGCTGGGTGCCCAATCAAGCCGTTGGGGGAAAACCGAACGGCGACACGCTGAGAATTCCCAGCGCGCCCAATCCGGGCCAGCTGATATTCCCGGCGAACA
>JBDTDR010000015.1:0-2517 GCA_039922955.1 Candidatus Tumulicola sp. | reverse complement strand
GTTCAGATAGAGAACTGGAAAGCTTCCAGGCGCGTTCCAGCGACCTCCGATACGCGCGCTACAGGTTGGGTCGCACGGGTTAATCCACGTGGGGTCGCAGACCCTCAGATACTCGCCCCCCTTGGTTGCCGCGTTCACGTATTGGCGTAGGCGGCGAGGCGCGTCATGTACTCATACAGCCGGTCTGGGCCGCTCTCCCGCAAGACCTCGAGCATCGAATGCCGATCGAGGCCCTTCGCCTTCGTGCGGATAATTTGCGGGATACGGCCTGGAACGAGCCGGCGCTGGAGAAACTGCGTGAACTCCACGATACGATCGACACTCGCGGTACGTCTAGCCGGAACGCCGCGTTCGCGCCAGGCCGAGACCGCTTGGCGGGTCACGCCAAAAAGGGTGCCCAGCTCCGTTTCGGACAGACCCAGCGCATGGGCTAAGAAGTCCAGCTGCTGCCGGCTACTGACTCCGATGAAGACCGGGTAATCGAGGCTGGTCATGCCTCCATCCTAGCGCAAGCAAACCGCAAGCGCAAGCAAACCGCAATTGAGCTAGGGTTTAGGACAGGCGCCGTGTTTCCCGTGAAACATCGCGGCTTCCCAGGATGCGGTACGATGGGGCGTGATGTACCGTCCCCACCCGCTTGACGCGACGCTTGCCGAGGTCTTGCCCCCAGGATCGCTGTTTGCGGTCGGCGGGCGGGTGCGCGACGAGATCCGCGCCTCGGTCGAAGGGATCAACCCGCCCGGCAAGGATCTGGACTACCTCGTCACCGGCGTGCCCCTAGAGCAGTTGCAGGCGCGCCTCGAGCGATTGGGCCGAATCGACGTCGTCGGCGCTGCGTTCGCGGTCCTGAAGCTGACCGTCGACGGCCTCACCGTCGACGTGGCGCTCCCGCGCCGGGAACGGTCGGTCGGCCGCGGACATCGTGACTTCGAAATCCAGAGCGGACCCGACATTCCCCTCGAGACCGATCTCGCCCGGCGCGACTTCCGCATGAATATGATCGCGCGCGCCCTGCCGTCGGGAGAACTGATCGACCCCTACGGCGGTGAGGGCGACATCCGGGCCCGCCGGATCGACATCCTCGCCCCGGAAGTTTTCGAAGAGGATCCACTGCGAATGCTCCGCGCCGCGCAGTTTGCCGCACGGTTCGAGTACGCCGCCAGCGCCGCGACCCGACACGGCATGCAGCGGGCGGCGGAGCTGGTCAAAACCGTTTCGGCCGAGCGCGTTCACGACGAACTCAGCAAGCTCCTCACCCACGCGCGGCGGCCATCGGTGGGCCTCGAACTCCTTCGCGAGACGGGCGTGCTCGGCGAGATCTGGCCGGAACTACTCGAGGGGGTCGGCATCGAGCAGAACGAGTGGCACGCGTACGACGTGTGGCAGCATGCGATGGTGACGCTCGACGCGACCTCGCCGGGGGACCTGACCCTGCGCCTCGCCGCGCTCCTCCACGACGTCGGTAAACCCCGCACCAAGGACGGCCCGCATTTCTACCGGCACGAGGTCGTGGGTGCCGAAATGACGCGTACGATGCTCGGGCGATTCCGGTTTTCCAACGACGTCGTCGACGCCGCGGAGCACCTGGTACGCCAGCATATGTTCGCGGCGGATCCCGAGATGACGGACGCCGCCGTTCGCCGCTTCATTCGGCGCATCGGAGTGGAAAACCTCGAACACCTGTTCGCTATTCGAGCGGCTGACGTGGTCGGTTCCGGGCTGCCCAAGCGCGGCGACCACAACGAGCGTTTTGCCGACCGGGTCCAGGCCGAAATTCGCCGGAAACCGGCGTTTTCGATCGCCGATTTGCACCTGACCGGCGACGACGTCATCGCGGCGCTGGTTCGCCGCGGCAACGCCCCACCCGATTTTCGCGGCGACCAACGCGTCGGCAGCGCGCTGCGATGGCTTTTCGAGCAGGTTACCGACGCGCCCGAGCGTAACGAGCGCAGTTCGCTGCTGCGCCTTCTCGAGCAGTATCTCGATGCGCGTTCCGCGCGCAACGCACGCGTATAGGCCCTTCGGAGAAGTATACTGGCGCGCATCATCGCACTCGTGAATCAAAAAGGCGGGGTCGGGAAGAGCACGACCGCCGTCAATCTCGGCGCGGCGTTAGCCGTGCTGGGAAAACGCGTGCTCGTAGTCGACGCCGATCCGCAAGGGAACACGACCACCGGTTTGGGCATCGACAAGCCGGCTCTGCGGCGCGATATCTACGACCTGCTGCTGCAGGAAGCGCCCATCGACGACGTGATCGTCCCGACCGAGCTCGACGGGCTGTGGCTCGTGCCGGCGACCATCAATCTCGCCGGCGCCGAAATCGAACTGGTGTCGGCGCTCTCGCGCGAAACGCGCTTGCGCCAAGCGGTCGCTCCAATCGCGCCGCGCTACGATTTCGTGTTCATCGACTGTCCGCCGTCGCTGGGTCTGCTCACGATCAACGCCCTAACCACCGCGCAGGAATGCATCATTCCCGTTCAAGCCGAGTACTACGCGCTCGAAGGCCTTTCGCAGCTC
>JBDTDR010000014.1:0-19791 GCA_039922955.1 Candidatus Tumulicola sp. | reverse complement strand
CGATCGACACGGGCAAAGCGTGGCATATCGCGCACCTCACCACGCGCGGGGCGCTGGATCTGATTCGGGACGCGCGCGCGCGCGGCGGGCGCGCGTCGTGCGAGGTCACGGCCCATCACTTGACGTTCACCGATGCGGCGCTTCGCGATTTTGGCGCCGCCGCCAAAGTGAATCCGCCGCTGCGCACGCAGGCGGACGTGCGGGCGCTGCGCGACGGCGTGCGGGATGGGACGATCGACGTTTTCGCAACCGACCACGCACCCCACACCGATGCGGAGAAAGCGCGCGGCCTGGAGCGTTCCGCGGTCGGGTTCAGCGGCTTGGAGGTGGCCGTTGGGGCGTATGCGGCCGCGCTTCCCGACCTACCCGTGCGGCGTTTCGTCGAGCTGCTCTCGACCAATCCCGCGCGAATCCTCAACGTCGCCGGCGGGACGCTCGCCATCGGCGCGCCGGGTGACGTGACGGTTTTTGCCGA
Source organism: Candidatus Tumulicola sp. (assembly GCA_039922955.1). Taxonomy (GTDB): domain Bacteria; phylum Vulcanimicrobiota; class Vulcanimicrobiia; order Vulcanimicrobiales; family Vulcanimicrobiaceae; genus Tumulicola. Next base: position 19,316 of record JBDTDR010000014.1, on the reverse strand, counting down.
TCGGCCGTGGCAGGTCGATCCGGCGCACTTCGCGTCGAAGGGACGCTGCACGCCGTTTGCCGGGCGAACGCTGCCGCGTCGCGCGATCGCGACCGTGGTCGGCGGCAGCGTCGCGTTCGTGACACCGTAATGCCGCGCGAGGGGACCGGGCCGCGCGCCGCGCTGTTTCTCGCCGACGGCAGCCGGTTCGACGGCTACGGCCTCGGCTTCGAGGGAACCGCGTTCGGAGAGGCCGTGTTCTTTACCGGAATGACGGGCTACGAAGAAGCCCTAACCGACCCGTCGTACGCCGGGCAAATCCTCACCTTCACGTATCCGATGATCGGGAACTACGGCATCTCGGGTTCGGCCGCGCAGTATTCGCGGGCGTGCGTCGCGGGCGCGGTCATGAAACAGATCGCGGAGCATCCGTCGCATCATCTCGCCCGCAGCGACCTGCGGTCGTGGCTCGACGGCCAGCAGATTCCCGCGCTGGTCGGGGCCGATACGCGCTCGATTACGATTGCGCTGCGCGATCATGGAACGATTTGGGCGGCGCTGGCCGTCGGTGCGCCGGCGCTCGACGCCGCCGAGGGGCGGCTGGCGCAGTTCGTGCGCACGGCCACGACCAACGGCCTGGTCGCGAGCGTCGCCACGCCGCACGCGTTCGTCGAAGGCGCGCCCGGCGGCGCGCGCGTAACGCTGCTGGATTGCGGCGTGAAGCGGGCGATTTTGCGCGAACTCCAAGCGCTCGGGGCTCAAGTGACCGTGCTGCCGTACGACGCGACGCTGCAGGACGTGCTGGCCGGCGACCCGGACGCGATTTTCATCTCGCCGGGCCCGGGCGATCCGACCGACCTGCCCGCAACGATCGAAGTGCTGCGCGGTTTGATCGGGCGCAAGCCGCTCTTCGGCATTTGCCTGGGGCACCAGCTGCTGGCGCTGGCCTACGGCGGCCGCACGTATAAACTCCCCTACGGTCATCGCGGCGGGAACCAGCCGGTGAAAGATCTCGTTGCTGACGATGTGATCGTTACCGCGCACAATCATGGATACGCCGTTGACGCCAGCTCGCTTCCAAGCGAGCTGGAGCCGACGATGACCAACCTCAACGACGGTACGAACGAAGGCTTTCGCCACCGTACGCTGCCGATCGCCGCAGTGCAGTTCCATCCCGAAGCGTCGCCCGGGCCGTCGGACGCACGACGGTTTTTCGCAGAGTGGTTCGAATCCGCCGGCTTGCCGCGGCGCTAGCCGCGGCCCTCGCCGTCGCGACGGTGGGGAGCGCGGGTGCGGCCGCGCGGGCCCAGACGCTGCAGCGCCTGACCGTGCATTCGTTCACGCTCGCCGGCGACACTGGGCAGCCGCGGGTTGACGTTCCGTTTCATCTGGTCGTCACGCTGCACGTGCGCGAACGCGTGACCGCCATCGACAACCTCGAACTCCCGATTCTGGCCGAGTTGGAACTGCTCGGGGACGAACGCGCGCTCGCGAGCGGATCCAACGGCACACTCTATCGGGAAACGATCGCGGTCGTGGCCCACCACAGCGGCGACATCGTCATTGGGCCGGCGCGACTGCAGGCGATCGACGCTCGCGATCGCCGCCCGAAGCAGTACTCCAGCAACGGTTTGACGCTGCACGTCGCCGGCGCAGCCGCACCTGTGCTCGCGATCGGCGGCGATTTCGCGGCCGGCGCGATGCGATTTACTTTCCAGCTCGCGCTCGTCGTCTTCGGAACGCTGTGCGCGGTCGCGATCGTGGTGTTGCTGTTCCGCCGCCGCGCCGGCGGGGCCTCACCGCCGCCGCCGATTGCCGCGGTCGTACCCGATCCGGTGCCGCGCCTAGCCGTTGCCCGTTCCCCCCGCGACCAACTTCGCGACGCGCTCACGGTGCTGCGCGCCGAACCCACCCGCGCGACGGCCGTTCGTATTCGCGGGGTCGTGTGGCGCATGGTCGGCGCCTCCGACGGCGAAACGCTGGCCGACGTGTTGCAACGACCCGAAGCGGCCGGCGCGCCGATGCGCGAACTGCTGCGCGCGCTGGAGCGCGGCGCCTTCACCCACGACGCCGACCTTGCGCCCGCGATTGACGGCGCGTGCGACGCGCTGGAACGGTACATCGCAGCGTGACCGCGCGCCGTCCGGCCGACCTGACCGCCGCCCTCTCGCAAACGATCGTCGGCCAGCCCGGCGTGGTCGAAGCACTGCTGCTGGCGCTGCTCTGTAACGGCCACGTCCTGCTCGAAGGGCCGCCCGGCCTGGCCAAGACGCTGGCCTGCCGCGCGCTCGCCGCCGCGCTCGACGGTGAGTTCAAGCGGATTCAGTTTACGCCCGATCTGCTGCCCAGCGACATCGTCGGAACGCGCATCTTCGATCAGCGCGAGAGCGCCTTCGCGACCGTCGTCGGGCCGATTTTCGCCAACATCGTGCTGGCCGATGAGATCAATCGGGCGCCGGCCAAAGTTCAATCCGCGCTGCTGGAAGCGATGCAGGAACGGCAGGTGACGATCGGGCCCGAAACGCACGCGCTGCCGGATCCGTTCGTCGTGATGGCGACCATGAATCCGCTCGACTCCGAGGGCACCTACGCGCTTCCGGTCGCGCAGATGGACCGTTTTTTGATGAAGGTCAACGTCGGCTACCCGACGCGCGAAGAAGAACTGCAAATTCTCGACCGTTTCGCGGTGGCCGATACGCAGCCGTTGCGCGACGTCGCCACGCTCGACGACGTGCGCGCGTGGCGCGCGCAGGCGCACGCCGTCCACCTCGACGAGAAGCTCAAACGCTACATCGTGGAACTGGTGGCGATCACGCGCGAGGCCGAGCGCGTGACCGTGACGTCGGCCGGTGGGGCGACGCTGCGCGCCGGCGAGCTGATCGATTACGGAGCCAGCCCGCGCGCGACGCTCGCGCTAGCCCACTTGGCGCGGGCGCGCGCGCTGCTCGACGATCGCGATTTCGCGCTGCCCGACGACGTGCGCGCGGTCGCGCCCCACGCGCTGCGCCACCGGATCGGCTTTAACTACCGTCTCACCACCGAGGGCGTGAGTCCCGACCGCGCGATCGACGCGTTGATCGCCGCGATTCCCGCACCGTAAGGCGAAAGGGCGGCGTGAATATTCGGGATGCGTTACTGCGCGGGAGACGCCGGCCTCGCAACCTCGGGACGGGATCGCCGACGATCTATCGCGGGGACGGGTACGAGTTCGTGGAACTGCGCGCCTACGTTCCGGGCGATGACGTGCGCCGAATCGACTGGGCCGCGACGGCGCGCTCGGGCGACTTGCAAACGCGCGTGATCCTGGAAGACGTCGCGCTCACGCTGGCCGCGATCGTGGATTGCTCGCCCTCAATGCGCGTCGGCCGCCGGCGGCCGCTGCAGAGCGCCGCTCGCGAGGCCGTTGACGTCTGGTTCGGCGCGGCAACGGTGGACGACCGCTGCATGCGGGTAACCGGCGATGCGATCACGCCGCCGGCGTTGCAGCGGACGGCGCGTGCGGTGCTCGCCGCGATCGGCAGCGAGGATGCAGCGTTCGATACCGCGCGCACGCTCCGAACCGCGCGCGCGGCGCTGCCGCGTGGCACGGCACTGCTGGCGGTCGGCGATTGGTACGATCTCGACGCGCGGCTCGATCCGCTGCTGGCCGAACTGGGCGCGCGCTTCGACTGCACGGCGCTGGTCGCGCGCGACCCATGGCACGGCGAACTGCCGTTAGGCGGCATCGTGCGGCTGCGCGGCGCCGAAGGCGGGCAACTGCGCGCCTACGTCGGACGGCGCGAACGCGACGCGTACCGGCGCGCGGTGCGCGAGCGCGAGGCCTCGCTGCTGACGCGCTTCGGCCGCGCCAATTGGCGGACCGGGGTGCTGCGCGAAGACGACGGCGCCGCTTCGCTGGCGGCCGCGTTCGGCTTGCGTCCGGGCGAGGTGCGCGCGCGATGAGCTTCGATCGGCCCGGCTGGCTCGCCATCGGCGTCGTGTTGCTGGTCGCGTTTGCAATCGCTTACGATCGCTTGGCGCGGCGCGCGACGGCGCGCGATCTGGCGTACTCGAACGTGGAGTTCTTCGCCGCCGCCGTCAAACCGCGGCGGTGGATTCCGCGCGCGCTGCAAACGTTCTGGATGCTCGCGCTGGCGAGCGCGCTGCTGGCGATCTCCGGCCCGCATTTGACCCTGCCGGTGCCGGCGCGCGACGGCAAAGTGTTCGTCGCCATCGATACCTCGGGGTCGATGGCCTCGACCGACGTGACGCCCACGCGCGCCGACGCGGCCAAGTCCGCAGCCCGCGCGTTCATCGAAGCAACGCCGCCGGGTACGAGCATCGGGATCATCGCATTTTCGGGATCGGCCGCTGTCGTTCAGCCGCTCAGCTCGGATCGCGCGCTGGTGACGTCGGCCCTCGATCAGGTGCCGCTGCCCAATGGCGCGACGGCGATCGGTGACGCACTGCGGCTGGCAGCACAGGATCTCCCCGACCAAGGCCATCGCGTCGTCATTCTGATCACCGACGGCGTGAACAACGCCGGCTCCGACCCGCTGGAGGTCGCGCGCTGGCTGGGCGCGCATCACATTCCGGTGTATGCCGTCGGCATCGGCACGCCGGCCGGAGGGTTGATTCCCGGAACCAACGACGTGGCCACGATTGACGAGGACGCGTTGCGTGCGTACGCCAGCGCTAGCGGCGGAGCCTACGCGCGCGCGGAAAACGCCGCCCAACTCCGTGACGCATTGGCGCGGCTGGGGCGCGTCACGTCGCTGGAACGCAAGACGGTGAACGCGTCGCTCGGCTTCGCGCTCGCGGGCGCGCTCGGAATGCTGCTGGCCTTCATCGCCGGTTTCGGTCTCGGGCGCTACCCGTGAGCGACGCAGCGGATGTGCCGATCGATGCCGATCCGACGCGCCGGCTGCGGCGCTGGCTCGACGACGCAACCGCTGCCGGTATTCCCGAGCCTGGCAGCATGTGTCTCGCGACCACCGATGTTGCGGCGCATCCGTCGGCGCGGATGGTTTTGCTGCGCGGCTTGGACCAACGCGGCTTGCGGTTTTACACCTCGTATTTCAGCCGGAAAGGCCGCGAGTTGACCGACAACCCGCGGGTCGCCGCGGTGTTTCATTGGCCGGTTTTGGAACGACAGGTGCGCGTCGAAGGTGTGGCCGCGCCGCTTTCGGAGGACGAGTCCGACGACTATTTCGCCGCGCGGCCGCGCGGACATCAGCTCGCCGCCTGGGCATCCGAGCAAAGCGAACCCATCGAGTCGCGCGACGTTCTGGAAGACCGATTCGGTCATTTCGCTGCGCGCTTCGGAGAAGAAGAAGTCCCGCGGCCGCATTCCTGGGGCGGCTATCTCATTACGCCCGTGCGCTTCGAGTTCTGGCAGGCGTGCCCCAACCGCATGCACGATCGCTACGAATACGTGCGCGACGGCGTCGGCTGGCGGGTCGTTCGGTTGCAACCGTGATCTGGCTTTACGCTGAAAGGCTGACATGAAGCGCCTTGGGATTGCCGTCGCCATTTCGATCCTGGCGACCGTGCTCCAGTTACCGGTGCCCGTCCAGGCGGTCGAGCCGTCGCCGGCACCAACGCCGGCGAGCACGACGATGACGGAAAGCCAGAAGGCCGCCGCGCTGCAAGCCGCCGCCGCGAACCCGCTGGCCGCACTGATCAGCGTGCCGTTTCAGTTTAATGCCAACTACGACGTCGGCCCGTACCATCAGTTCGGCTACACGCTGAACGTTCAGCCCGTCGTCCCGGTTCCCATCGGCGATAAGATGACGATGATTTTTCGCACGGTTGTCCCAATTGCGTACGTCCCCGAGCTCAACAAATCACCGCTGATCGGAAATGTCGTCGGCTTGGGTTCGATCAATCCGCAGCTCTACTTTATCTCATCGAAAGCCGGCTCGCTGACGATTGGCCCAGGCGTCACCTTCCTTCTGCCGACATCGACAAACCCGCTCGTCGGCCCCAACAAGTGGGCCGCCGGTCCCGACATCGCGGTGGTGGCCACGACGAGCACGACGCTGATGGGATTCATCGCCAACAATCTGTGGTCGTTTGCCGGCTCCCCATCCCATCTCAACATCAATAATTTCTTCATCCAACCGTTCTACGTAAAGAACTTCGCCCACGGCGTCGGGCTCACGATACAATCTCAAACGACCGCGAACTGGAACGCGCCGGGCAATCAAAAGTGGACGGTACCGGTGTTCCTGGGTATCTCGCAACTGCAAAAAGCCGGTCGCCAGCCGCTCTCGGTCTCGGGCGGAATCGGCTACAACGCCGTTCGCCCAAGCGGTACGGCAAGCTGGTTCGCGCGATTCCAGATAACGCTGCTCTACCCGACGGCGAAGCCTCAATAGCGCGCCCACCCGCGAAAAGGGGCACCTCTAGCCGCACGATGCGCAAAGAAGTGTCTTTGGTTTCAAGGTTCGCCCAGTGTGCAACGGCCCGGTCGTGCAACGACCTTGGGCGTTTCGAAGGCGAACGTGGCTGCCGCTAGAACGAGAAACCACGAAGCCGGCGTGCTGCAGACGCCGCAGTATTTCCTTGGCTGTGACGCGCGGCAACCGCGTCATGCGGTTCTCTCAGCTTGCGATAGAAATTTCGACGCGCTCGAAGAGTGCGGCGGTATCACTTTGGGGTACTGCCAAACCCTGCTCGCGCAGATCGTCGATACAGAGCCTGATCGCGTCCCGAGCGTTCTCGAGCGACTCGGAAACCGTTTCGCCCTCGGTAACGACTCCGGGAAGTGCCGGCACGATAGCCGTGTAGCCGCCTTCGGGGTCAGGCTCGAGGACGACCGAAAAGACGCGTCTTTCCTCCATCGGCTCCTGCTTGAACAACACAGGTGGCTATTCCCGCGGCGACACGCGGTAAGCAATGTAGGCCGCCCGCTGAGGCCGGAGTTGCGGTCGTGTCGCTGGGGTATCCGAGCGAGCGGTCGCAGGGCTTGCCCGGGACCCCCGCGAACGGAGGGCGCAACGGAGGTCAGCCTTATGACGGATTTCGGCGTTTTGAAGCCCTACGACGTGCGGCAAGTTTGGCAGGGGGAGGACGGCGGTTTCTCGCGCTGGCTGGGCGAGAATCTGGACCGGCTCGGCGCCGCGCTCGGCATGAACCTCGCGCGAGCCCGGCCCGAAGCGGCGCCGGGTACGTCAGCAAGCGGGCTCGTCGCACACGATGCGCTGCGCGACCGGCCGGTGGTGATCGAAGCTCAGCTCGATGAAACCGATCACGACCATCTGGGGCGGCTCGTGACCTACGCGGCCGGGGTAGAAGCCTGCGCCGCGGTCTGGATCGCACCCACGTTCGGAGATCCGCACCGTGCGGCGGTGGCGTGGCTCAACAACCATACCGGCGAGGGCGTCGAGTTTTTCGCCGTGACCCTCGAAGCGATGCAGATCGACGATTCGAGACCGGCACTGAGCTTCAAGGCGGCCGTGTTTCCCAACAGCTGGCAAAAAACGCTGCTCGATCGGCACGACGGCAGTGCGGAAGATCGCGACGCCTACTTCTATCGGTTTAACGAAGCCGTTCTGGCCGATTTGCGCGAGGCCCGTACGTTTGCGCAGCTTCCGGCGGCGCGCTCGCTGTCCGAGGTCATGCTCCACACCACGCATGGCGGCGTCCGTTACGGGACGGCCTTCTCGCGCGGGATCCTGCGAGCCGGTTTGTGGATTACGTTTCCCGACGCCGTCCTCAACCGGGCGATATTCGAACGTCTGCGCGCGCAAAAACGCGATCTCGAATCGGCCCTCGGCGGCGCCGACTTGGAGTGGGATTTCAGCCCGGAGCGACGGGGTCAGATCGTGACCATGAATCACATCGGCGTCAACCGCGAGGACGACTCCCAAATTCCGGCGCTGGCCAAGTGGGCGTCGGATGGACTCGCTCGCATGAAGCGCGTTTTCGAGCCGTGCTTGGATCGCGTGGTTCCCGAAGCCAAAAAAGCGCTCAAGCTGCCGGCGGGCGTCGCCGTATAGCGGCCGCCGCGCCGCCGCCGATTCCAGGAGTCGCTCTCTCGGCGGGCTAATGAAACGGCCCGAGCATGCCCCGCCGGAACATTATGGTCATCGGGTCGGGACCGATCGTCATCGGTCAGGCTGCCGAGTTTGACTACGCGGGCGTTCAGGCGTGCCGCGCGCTGCGCGAGGAAGGCCACCGCACCGTCCTCGTCAACTCCAATCCCGCCACGATCATGACCGATCCCGAGGTCGCGGACGCGGTGTACCTCGAGCCGCTCACGGTCGCATCGGTCGAACAAATTATCGCGCGCGAGCGGCCCGACGCGCTGCTCCCGACGCTCGGCGGCCAAACCGGACTCAATCTTGCAGTCGAGCTGGATGGCGCGGGCGTACTCGAGCGCTATGGCGTCGAACTGCTGGGCACGCCGGTCGAGACGATCAAGCTAGCCGAAGACCGCGCTCGTTTCAAGCGCAAAATGCTGGAGATCGGCGAACCGGTTCCGGAGAGCGCGATCGTCACCGACATCGAGCAGGGCGTCGCTTTTGCGCAACTCTCCGGCTACCCGCTGGTCGTCCGGCCGGCGTACACGCTGGGCGGAACCGGCGGCGGCGTCGTTTACGACGAAGCGCAGCTGCGCGAAACGCTCGATGCCGGATTGGCCGCTAGCCTGATCCATCAGGCTCTCGTTGAAACCTCGCTGCTCGGGTGGAAGGAGATCGAGTACGAAGTTCTGCGCGACGGTGCCGGCAACTGCATCACGGTCTGCAACATGGAAAACATCGATCCCGTCGGCGTGCACACCGGCGACTCGATCGTGGTCGCGCCGTCGCAAACGCTTTCCGACCTCGAATACCAGATGCTGCGCACGGCGAGCATCAACGTCATCCGCGCGCTCGACGTTCAGGGCGGCTGCAACATCCAGTTTGCGCTGCACCCCAGCCGCAGCGAGTACGCGATCATCGAAGTCAACCCGCGGGTCTCGCGCAGCTCGGCGCTTGCATCCAAAGCCACCGGCTACCCAATCGCAAAAATCTCGACGCGCATCGCGCTCGGCCAAACGCTCGACGAGATCCCCAATCCCGTAACCGGCGTCACCAAAGCCGCCTACGAGCCGACGCTCGACTACGTGATCGTCAAGATCCCGCGCTGGCCGTTCGATAAGTTCCCGATTGCCGACACGCACCTAGGAACGCAAATGAAATCCACCGGCGAGGCGATGGGCATCGGCCGTACGTTTCGCGCAGCGCTGCTCAAGGCCGTCCGCGGGCTGGATCTCAAACGCGAAACCTTGACCGGAGCATTGACGCAGTGGAGCGGCGCCGAACTCGAAGCGATCGTCGCGCGGCCGACCCACGAGCGGCTCTTTGCCGTCTGCGAGTTGCTGCGCCGCGCCGCGTATCCGGGGACGCTCGACCTGTTGAACGAGCGCGACAGCATAATCGATCGCATTCACGAACTTTCCGCGATCGATCGCTTCTGGCTCAACGAATTTGCCGACCTGGTGGAACTCGAAGAGCGTTTGCGCGCCCACCCCAGCCAAGCCGACTACGCGCAGGCGTTGGAGTGGGGGTACGGCACGAACGTTGTCAAACGGCTTTCACCTTCGCCGGACGACGGCCGCAGCGCGCCGGTCTTCCAGGCAGCGGCGGTTCCCGCGCCGGCCTTTCGCATGGTCGATACCGCGGCCGCGGAGTTTCCCGCGAAGTCACCCTATTACTACCTCTCACGCGGCGAAGCCGATGAGATGCGGTCGCCGCGGCACGAAGCGGTGGTCGTGGTCGGCAGCGGGCCGATTCGCATCGGGCAAGGCATCGAGTTCGACTACAGTTGCGTCCACGCGGCTTGGGCCTTGCGGGCGGCCGGGTATTCGCCGGTGGTCGTCAACAACAACCCCGAGACCGTCTCGACGGATTTCGACATCTCCGACGTGCTGATCTTCGAACCGCCCGGCGCCGACGAAGTCGAGGCCGCCTATCGTGCGACCCACGCGCGCGGCGTCATGCTGGCCTTTGGCGGGCAGACCGCGATCAATCTCGCCGCCGAGCTCAGCGCCCGTGGGGTGCCGATCGTCGGCAGCGATCGCAGTTCGCTCGCAATGGCGGAAGACCGCGAGCAGTTCGATGCCGCGCTCGCGCGGTTGCGCGTTGCCCGCCCCGAGGGAAAGGCGGCGCGCAGCTTCCGCGACGCGCGTGCGATCGCGCGCGAACTCGGGTTTCCGGTGCTCGTGCGCCCGTCGTTCGTGTTAGGCGGGCGCGCGATGGAGATCGTGTACAACGAAGGTCAGCTGGCGTCGTACGCCGAGTCGGCGCCGCCGATTCTTCCCGACGCGCCGCTGCTGGTCGACAAATATCTGCGCGGATTGGAGGTCGAGGTCGATGCGGTGTTCGACGGCGACGACCTGATGATTCCGGGCATCTTCGAACACGTCGAACGCGCGGGAATTCATTCGGGCGACTCGATCGGCGTGTATCCCGCGCAAACGATCGACGCGACCATGGAGCAGCGCATCGCCGACGCCACCCTGGCAATCGCGCGCGAATTGGGGATCCGCGGGATCATCAACATCCAGTTCGTGGTGCACGGCGGTACGCTCTACATCATCGAAGCCAACCCGCGTGCCAGCCGCACCGTGCCGATCATTCAAAAGGCGACCGGGATAAACATCGTTGCGGCGGCCACGCGCATCGCGCTGGGCGAAAAGCTGCGCGACATGGAATACGGCGTCGGGCTGCATCCCCACGTTCCATACGTGGTCGTGAAAGTTCCGGTCTTCTCATTTTCGAAGATGCGCGGCGTGGAAACGATTCTCGGCCCGGAGATGAAATCGACGGGCGAAGTGCTGGGCATCGACGCCACCTTCGCCGGCGCGCTGCTCAAGGGATTCGTGGCGGCGGGCGTGCGCCTGCCCGGAAGCGGCGGCCGGAGTCTCGTCTCGATTGCCGACGAAGAGAAGCCCGAGTCGGTCCCGGTGCTGCGCCGTTACTCCGAGCTGGGTCACACGCTGGTGGCAACGCCCGGGACGCGCGCCGTGCTGGAAGCCGCGGGCATACCCACCCAGCCGATCAATAAAATCGCCGACGGATCGCCGCACGTCCTCGACCTGATCGCGTCGCGCGCGGTCGACCTCGTGATCAACGACGCGAAGGGCGCGCGCGAGATCTCCGATAACTACAAGATTCGCCGCGCGGCGGTGGAGGCGGGTATTGCGTGTTTGACCAGTTTGGATACGGCTCGGGCGCTCGCGGAGGCTCTCGCAAGCACGGCGGGTCCGCCGCGGAGCCTTCAAGAGTACCGCAGCAGCGCGCCGGCGACGATCGGGTTTTAGCGCTCGACCTGCGCGACGAACCGCGCGTCTTCGTGCTGGGCGGAAACGGCAGCACGCTGGCCGTGGTCAACAGCTTCGTGACCGAAGGCGGCGCGATTACCGCGCGTCTCATCCCGGTGGCGTGGACGCCGATCGGGGTAGTGATCGGGGATGCGTGGCAGAACGCCGGCATCGCCCTGGCGGGACTCTTCGAATGGGTCGATCGCACGTTTCCGCCCGAGGACGAACGCGCGTTCATCGCACCGATGCGCGACGTCGAGTTGTTGGCGCGCATCGGGTGGCAGGCACCGCTGCCCGAAATCGTCGACGAAGGCAGCGTGCTCAACATCGAAGACGTCCCCGAAGAGATCGCCGAAGCGCTCGCGCACCCGGCCGCCCCGCTGGCCCAATGCGCCGCCTGCCGAAGGCCGTGCGTACGCGGTGATTTCGTGTGGAAAGAAAAGCAGTTGTGCGCCTGGGACTATCACGCGCAGGTCTTCGGAAGGCGCGGCCCTTGGCGAAACGGCGCCTACGAGGAGCGCCATTTCGAAACGCTGCCGGCGGCGGCATACGTCGCGCCCGGGCTGCTGCTCGAAATGGGCGTAGAGATCGTCCTGGTCGTCAACGCCGTAGAAGAAGCGGCCGCCCAGGCGACGATCAACGTGCTGCTCGAAGCGGATTCCGAGCGGCCGCATCTCGCCGTGCGGACGGAGGGCGGCTTCACGGTGCTGCGGGAAACGACCGAGGTGACGTGACCAACCGCGCCATCCGCAGCTTGTCGGCCCTGTTCGTGCTGTTATTCGCCGCACTCGCCGTCCGTCAAATCTTCGTGCAGATCGTGGCCGCTCCGGGGATTGCTTCCCGATCCGGCAACCCGCGCCACGCGCTGATGGGCGCCTATCGCGGCCGCATCCTCGCCACCGACGGCACCGTGCTCGCGGCGAGTGCCGGCGGCGTCCGCCGGTATCCGATGGGCCCGGCGCTGGCGCAAACCGTCGGTTACGTCTCGGTACGCTACGGAACCAGCGGCATCGAGGACGCCTTCGATCGGACCCTGACACCCCCCGACACGGCCGGCGACCCGGCGGCGCAGCTCGACGCGATCCGGGCGGCGCTGCGCGGCGAGTCGCCGATCGCGCGCGGCGCCGACGTCGTCACGACGATCGTGCCGCCGGTGCAGCAGCAGCTGTACGATCTCCTGGCGCGCTATCCGCGCGCCGCCGGCGTGGTGCTCGACCCGCGCAGCGGCGCGGTGCTGGCGATCGCGAACGCTCCAAGCTACGACCCGAACGGCTTCGACGCGCAGTTTTCGTCGCTGAGCTCAGACCCGCACAGCCCGCTCCTCAACCGCGCGCTCGACGGACTCTACCCGCCCGGATCCACCTTCAAGATTTTCACGGCGGCGGCCGCGCTCGACAACGGCACCGTCACGATGGATTCGCACTTCGACGATCCGGGGTATCTGGTTATCGGAAACTTCACCCTGCACGACAACGAAAGCGAGGCGACCGGCTATGCCGATCTCACGACCGCCTTCGCGCTCTCGAGCAACGTGGACTTCGCCCAGATCGCCCTCAAGATGGGCGCCGACGCATTCTACCAGTACCTCGCGCGGTGGGGCATCGGCGACGCGCTCGATTTCCAGCTTCCGGCCCAGCGCGCGGGCGTGCCGTCCAAGGACGGGATCGTCCCCGGCGAGCTCGCGCAGATGGGCTTCGGCCAGGGGGCGCTGCTCATGACCCCGTTGCAAATGGCGCTGATCGGCGCGACCATTGCCGATTCCGGCACCGAGCCGCGCCCGTTCATCGTCCGGCAGATCGTTCGCGACGGCGTTCCCGCCAGCATCTCCTCCACGAGCACGCTTGCAAACCCGGTATCCGCGCAAGCTGCCGCGAATGTGACCAAAATGATGATCGCCGTCGTCGCGCGCGGGACCGGAACGCCGGCGCGGCTGCCGCACGTCAGCGTCGCGGGGAAGACCGGCACCGCCACCAATCCGCTGGGACGCTCGCATGCGTGGTTCGTTGCTTTCGCACCGGCCGAGAACCCGCGCGTGGCGGTCGCCATCGTCGTGGAAAACGTCGGGTACGGCTCGACCTACGCCGCGCCGATCGCTCGCGACGTGCTTCGCATCGCACTGGAGAACGTTCGGAGTTGATCGAGGAGCACGTTTTCAATAACCGGTATCGCCTCGACAGCAAACTGGGTGAAGGCGGGATGGCGACCGTTTACTGCGGGACCGATACGGTGCTGCGCCGGCGGGTGGCGATCAAGGTTCTGCGCGAGCAATACGCCGCCGATCAAGAGTTCGTCCGGCGCTTCTATCAAGAGGCCGAATCGGCCGCCCGGCTCTCGCACCCAAACATCGTCAACACCTACGACGTTGGGCGCGAAGGCGATACGTACTTCATCGTCATGGAGCTGGTGGACGGTCCGTCGCTTGGCGAGATCATCGCAGCCGACGGCAAGCTGCCCGAGCCGGTCGCGCTCGACTACGCCGCCCAAATCGCGAGCGGGCTCGCCTACGCCCATCGCGCCGGGCTGCTGCATCGCGACATCAAACCGGCCAACATACTCGTCACCAAAGACGACGTCGTCAAGCTTTCCGATTTCGGCATTGCGCGGGCAGTTTCGGAACACACGATGACGCTCACTAAGCCCGGCCTCGTCATGGGCAGCGTCTACTACATTTCACCCGAACAAGCGCAGGGTCACGAGCTGCACGAAACCTCGGATCTCTACAGTCTCGGCGTCGTGCTTTATCAGATGATCACGGGCACGCTGCCATTTTCGGGAGAGTCGCCGGTAACGGTCGCGCTCAAGCACATCGGCGATCCGGTGCCCACCATCGACACCCGGAATCTCGGCGTGAGCCCGGCTCTGGCCGCAATCGTGAACCGCCTGCTGCAGAAGAACCCCGACAACCGTTTTGCGTCGGCAAGCGATCTTGCGACCGCGTTGCGCGAGGCCCGCGAGCGCCCCAGCGTTGCCGGATATCGCATCCAGGACGACGCGCCGGCCCAGACGCAACGCGCAACGCGGTCGTTGCCGCCGCGTCGCTCGCCGCTGCCGGATCGCCCGTACGAGCCGGGCGACGAGCGGGACGACCGACGGGCGCGGCGCGGGCCGTGGACGATCGTCGCGATGGCGGCCCTGCTGCTGGTCGCCACCGGGCTGGGTTACTACCTGTTCGGCCGCCCGATTCCCAGCCTCGACGTCACCACGATCGCGGTCGCAGACTACTCGAACATGAGCGACGCGCAGGCCCAGCAGGCCGTCGTGAATGCGGGACTGCGCGTGCGCTTCGTCAAGAGTCCCAGCGATAGCATCGCGGCCAACCACGTGATTCGCCAAAACCCGCTGCCCGGTGCGAAGGTCGCCCGCGATTCGCTCGTCGAGCTGGTCGTCAGCAACGGAAAGCCGCTCGTCGGCCTGATGGACTACCGCGGCTATTCGGCCCTCGACGCGCAGCGCACGCTACAAGCCCAAGGCTTTGCCGTCACGGTCGTGCGCACGTTCGACACCAGCGCCAAGGACAACGTTATCGATCAGCAGCCCAAGCCCGGAACGCAGGTGCGCCAAGCCAGTCGAATCACGCTGGTCGTTTCCAACGGCGCGCAGCCGGTCTCCGTGCCGAACTTCGTTGGAATGTCGGCTGAGAAGGCGCAAGCGGCGGCGCAGAAAGCCGGGATCACGCTGGATACGTCGCAGCATACGGCGATCGCGGGCGTTCCGGCCGACACGATCGCGTCGCAGAATCCGTCCGCCGGCGCGCAGACCCAAAAGGGCGGCGCGGTGTACGCGGTGGTCAGCACCGGCGTGGAAAGCGCGCCCATCCAGCCGGCCGGTGGCGTCACGATGATCGCCGTGCCGGCGACGATCGGCCGGCCCTACCAAGAGGCGATCGACGCGATTACCAGTGCCGGCTTCGTCACGCACGTGCAGTTTCAAGTCCAAGCGGCGAACGACGGCACGGTCATCGCGCAGGATCCGGCTCCCGCAACGCAGCTGGCTCAACGCGCGTCGGTGACCGTGACCGTCGCGGTTCCGGGCGAAGTCCCCGACACCGAAGGCATGGCCGTTGATCGAGCCCGAGCCGCCCTCTCGGCCGCCGGGTACGGCGTGAAGACGATGCAGTACACCACCAGCGCCGGCGCGGGCGGGCGCGTCGTGGGCACGGATCCGGCCGTCGGCACGACGCTGAGCCCGGGCTCCGCCGTAACGTTGATCGTCAACGGCAGCCCGCCGCAGTAGATGCGCATCCTCGGCATCGACCCCGCACTGCGTACCACCGGGTACGGCGTGATCGAAAGCACGCGTGCACGCGTGCGGCTGGTCGAGGCGGGCATCGTCGCCCCGCGCGTCCGGGGAACGCTCGAGGAACGGCTGCGCGAACTTCATGCCGGCATCACCGACGTGATCGAGCAAACTCAGCCCGAATCGATCGTCATCGAAGAACTCTATACCAGCTACAGAAACCCGACAACGGCCATTTTGATGGCGCACGCCCGGGGCGTGCTCTGTCTGGCGGCCGCACAAGCCGGGATCGCGGTGCACACCCTCGGACACGCCCGCGTCAAACGCGCGCTGGTCGGGTCGGGCAGCGCGCGCAAGGATCAAGTCAACGCGATGGTGACGCACCTGCTCGGGTTGCGCATCGCGCCGAAGCCCAACGACGTTTCCGACGCGCTGGCGCTGGCGCTGGCGTTCCTCAACATGTCGGAACGGCGCGTGGGCTAGAGCCGTCGTGTTTTCACGCATTGCCGGTTCGCTCGTCGAGCGGGTTGCCGACGCCGCCATCGTTGAAGCCGGCGGTCTGGGATACGAAATCGTGCTGCCGCCGTGCATCGCCGAAAAGATTCCGACCGAGCCGGGACGCCCCGTGACGCTCGAAATCTACGCGGTCGTGAACATCGACGGCAACAGCGGCCGTTTTACGTACTACGGCTTCACAAACGCGATCGAACGCGACTTTTTCGAAGCGCTGATCACGGTCGCCTCGATCGGCCCGCGCTCGGCCGCCCGCGCCTTCTCGCAGCCGATGTCGGCGATCGCGCGCGCCATCGATCGGGGCGACCATGCCTATTTGAAAACGCTGCCGGGCATCGGCCAGCAGAAGGCTCGCGACATCGTCGCCAAGCTGCAAGGCAAAGTCGCGAAATTCTTGCTGATTCAAGACGCGCCGCCGGTGCCGGTTCTCGCAATTCCGGATTTCGCCGCCGAGGCGCTGGCGGTGCTCTTGCAACTCGAGTACAAGCGCGCGGAGGCCGAAACGATGATCCGCGGCACGCTTGCGGCGAATCCGGCGATCGATCAGGCCGAGACGCTGTTGGCAGAGATGTACCGGCGCAAAGCGTCGAAGGAGCGCGCATGAGCGAAGGCACCAACGCGCGCAAACGGCTGCTCGGTCCGGATGACGTTCGCGACGTCGCCGCGGCGCCGGCGCCGGTGCACGTTGACGCCGACCGGGTCGTGGATCCGCAGGACACGCTCGAGGACGAAGTCTACGGTGCGAGCCTGCGCCCGCGAACCTTCGAAGATTACGTCGGCCAAGAAACGGTGGTCGAAAACCTGCGGATTTCGATCGACGCGGCCAAACGGCGCGGCGATCCGCTCGAACACGTGCTGTTCTACGGACCGCCCGGCCTTGGAAAAACCACGCTGGCCGGGTTGATCGCGCGCGAACTCGGCGCGAATTTTCGACCGACCAGCGGCCCGACGCTTGAAAAGCCCAAGGATCTCGTCGGCATCCTCACCGCGTTGGAAGAAGGCGACGTGTTCTTCGTGGACGAGATTCATCGTCTGGGTCGGGTCGTCGAAGAGTTCTTGTATCCGGCGATGGAAGATTTCCAGATCGACTTCATCGTCGACCGCGGCGCCTACGCAAAAACGCTCAAGCTGCCGCTCAAACGCTTTACGCTGATCGGTGCGACCACGCGCGCGGGAATGTTGACCGCACCGCTGCGCGAACGATTTGGCATCGTCCACCATTTGGACTTCTACTCCGCCGAGGAACTCGAGCGGATCGTGCGGCGTTCCGCGACCGTGCTGGGCGTGCCGATCGACGACGCGGGCGCGGCCACGATTGCCGGCCGCAGCCGCGGGACGCCGCGCATCGCCAACCGGCTGCTGCGGCGCGTCCGCGATTTCGCCGAGGTGCGCGCCGCCGGACACATCACCGCCACCGTCGCCGGTGAAGCGCTCGCGCGCGAAGGCGTAGATGAACTCGGCTTAGATCGGCTCGACCGCGCGTTTCTGCGCACGATCGTCGAGCAATACGGCGGCGGCCCGGCCGGGATCGGCGCGATCGCCGCAACCCTCACCGAAGATGCCGAAACGCTCGAAGACGTGGTCGAACCGTATCTGCTCAAACAAGGCTTCGTCATCCGCACCGCCGCCGGACGACGGGCAACGTCCGCTGCCTACCGCCATCTCGGCGTTCCCGAGCACCGCTCGATCCAGGAGCGTTTGCTGTAGTGCTTCGCCGCGCCGCGTTTCTGACGCTCGCTGCGGCTGCCGCGGCGTATCCTCGCGGTGCGCGCAGCGCGAGCGATGCGGACCCGGCGATTACCAGCGCCACGCCGTCGCTACGCGTTCTGCTCGGGCGCGGCGACGCGCAGCCGGGTCTCGACGGCGGCAGCTTTTTGTTCGACGGGCGCCCGTTCCGCGGGACGTTTACGCGGCTTTCAGACGGCGGAATCGTCAACCTGATCGGGCTCGAACAGTATCTCTACGCGGTGGTGCCGCACGAAATGCCGCCGTCGTGGTCGCCGGCCGCGCTGCAGGCGCAGGCGATTTGCGCGCGGACCTACGTGCTGCAGCGCAGCAGCCCACGTCGCGACTACGACGTCGTTCCATCCGAGGCCGATCAGGTGTACACCGGCTTGGCCGGCGAATCGCCGGCCGGGCGTTTGGCCGTCGACGCGACCGCCGGCCAAGTCGTGCGTTTCAACGACACGTATGCGAGCATTGCCTACTCGTCGTGCTGCGGCGGCCACACCGAAGCGTCGGCCGACGCGTGGGGCGGAGCGTTCTTTTCGTATCTGGCGGGTGTCGTCTGTCCATACTGCACGAAGTCGCCGAACTACCGCTGGACGACCAGTATCGCCATCGACGCGATCGCGCAGCGCTTTTCGACGCAGCTTGCACCCGTCGGAGCGCTTCGAGGCGTGCGCATTACCGAACTTGACGGCAGCGGGCGCGCACGCGGCTTCGAGTTGATCGGGCAGCGCGGCAGCGCGGTTGTGAAAGGCAGCGCGTTTCGGCTGGGGGTCGGCCCGCGCGTCGTGCGCAGCTTGCTGATTACCCGCGTTCGGATGGATCCTGGGTCGCCGACGATGGCGATCGACGGCGGCGGACTCGGACACGGCGTTGGGCTCTGCCAGTGGGGTGCGCAAGGCATGGCGCTGAGCGGCCGAACGGCGCGCGACATTCTGGCGTTCTACTTCCCCGGAACCACGATCGGCAGCGACTGACGAGCGACGACCGCCGCAGCGCCGTTTACCGTTTCGACCTTCCCGCCGGCCTGATCGCGCAGGAGCCGGCGAGCGTTCGCGACGCGAGCCGCTTGATGGTGGTCACCGGCGACGCCTTCGCGGATGCCGCGTTTCGCGATCTCCCCGACTACCTGCAAGCCGGCGATCTGCTCGTGCTCAACGAGACGCGGGTCATCGCCGCGCGGCTTTTCGGCGAACGCGTGCCCAGCGGCGGTCGCGTCGAACTGCTGCTGCTGCATCCGGCGCAGTTCGCGCGCTATCGCGCCGATGCAACCCGCTGGGTCGCGCTCGCTCGACCGGCGCGGCGGCTGCTCGCCGGCGCGCGGATCGCCTTCGGCGCGCACGGCGCGGCGACGGTGACGCGCGTACTCGATGCAGGCGCGCGCGAGGTCGAGTTCGCGCTGTCGGTGCCGTTCGAAACGTTTCTCGCACGAGCCGGCCGGCTGCCGCTTCCGCCCTACGTACACACCGACTCCGACGAAGCCCAACGCCGCTATCAAACCGTCTTCGCCCGCGTTCCCGGCAGCGTCGCTGCGCCCACCGCGTCGCTGCATTTTACCCCCGAGCTGCTC
>JBDTDR010000013.1:0-7092 GCA_039922955.1 Candidatus Tumulicola sp. | reverse complement strand
GTGTGGCCGCATGCTTCCAAAACGCGGGTTCGGGGTCGGCGGTGACGAAATCGGCGCATAGCTCGTATTTCGGCGCTTTGCCGAGCACGTACGAATAGAACGCCTGCGTCTGCGGATCGCGTATGCGAACGACGTGGTCGAGGGCGAAAACGGCGTTCAAGTCGCGTGGCAGCGCGCGCGTTTTCGAGTAAGCACTCTCGATCGTCGAGGCGATGTTTTGCAGATCGCTAACGCGCTGCAGGTCGAACGACACCAGGCGCTGGTGCGCGGGCGTACCGATCCCGAAGAAACCAAAACCGGCCGCAAGAATCGCGACGGCGCACGCCGCGATGCCGAATCCGAGATCGCGTCGCGGCTGGGCGACGGTGCCGCGCACGTTTCCGAGGTAGTACGCGAAGACGCCGCCCGCGACGCCGAACAAAACCAACGATTTCACGATAAAGCGAACGGTTAGATCGCCGACCAAAAACTCGCGCAAAAACCAGACGCCGTCGCCGAGCAGCGCGATCGCGGTGATGACGAGCGCTACGTAGGTCAGCCACTTGCGAACGCCGGAGTCGAGCGATTCGGGGCGCTGCCGGGTCTCGCGGGCGATGGCGCGGCTGACGAACAGGAAGATCGGGAACGCTACGATCAGGCTGGCGAGCTGACCGGCCACCACTTGGCGAAAATCTTCCAGAGCGTACTGCCCGTATTGAAGATCCAGGGCGTCCGGGAATGCGCGGTCGATGAGAATGTTGGCCAGCCAGACCAGGGCGATCGTCCAAATGCCGAGCGTGAGAAAAGCCAGCAGATAGAAAAACGCGTCGCGCGAGCTTTCCGTGCGGCCCCCGCGCGAAGGCGGCGGCATGCCGAGCGTTTCCTCGTAGTAGGACGAAAACGCGGCAAAAATGCGTCGTTCCGACCAGCCGTTCGCGCGCAGCAGTTCGACGATGAACCGATCGTCGGTGCCCTTGGACTTGGCGGCCACGATGAACTCGGCCAGTTTTTGCGCGTCGGTCGGCACTTATTCGACTTCCTCGACGAGGATTAGCCGGAAGCCGCCGGTCTCTATGGATAAAGCGATCGCGCTGAGCGCTCCGGGCTCGCACGTGGTCGAGGGTTCCCAGCTCAATCGTTCGCTATTGTACATCTGCAGCTTGTAGCGCTTGGATGCATCGACGATGCGTTGCAGGCCGATGGGCACCGAAACGGTTTCGGCCGCGGTGTTCCCAGCCAGCAGCACGAACCCATCGCCCTTCGCTAATGCGACGATCGCCGCGCGGTCCGAAAAAACGGCCACGTCGTCCGTTACGTCGCGTTCGAAAACCACGACGTCGAAATCGCTATCCACCTCGGCCGTCGCGTAGATATTCAGCCGGCCGTCGCTTTGGCGAACGGCAAAGTAGGAAAGCTCGGCGTCGTGGTAAGGCAGGCGGCGGATTCCGACCCAAGTCCAATGTGCGGGGACGATGGGGTTGATGCGGGGCGCGCCGGTCGTCACCATCAGCCCGCACACGCCCTCAATTGCCGCCCACAAAAAACGCGGGGGCTCCCAGGGGGACAAGCGCATCCCCTTATTCGTGAGGCTTTCGCCGTCGAACCACTCGCTAAACTGGCCCGGAACCGTGTTGTTTTTCTTGGGCGCCAGGCTGTAGTGTTCGAACGACGACCGCAAGGCTCGTACCATGAAGTCGGGGTGATAGCGAGCTGCAGCGAACGCGTACCACCACGTCAAACCCGGCCAAATTCCGCCCATCAGTCCCGAATAGTGGGACGGATCGTAGAGGGGGTCGTCGCGCGAAACGGTTCGCAGCCCGGCGGAGGTCCAAAAGTCGGGTGCGTTGAGGCGGCTAATGATGCGAAACCCGGTATCCTCATCGCACGCGCGGAACATCACCGGAAAAATCTCATCGCCCGTGACGTCCGTATGCGCGTTTCCATCGACATCGATGTTGAGGAGGTACAGTCCGTTTTCAGAATTGATGAGATGCTCGTTCATCGCGCTTTTAATCCGGCCCGAAGCCTCGGCAAAGCGTTCTTTGTCGCCGTTGGAGCTGCCGAGGTTATCGGCTAGATGGGCGGCGGCGCGGAGGGCTGCGACGCATTCGGCGTTGATCTCCGTGACGGCGCCGTTGATGCTGTAGCGTTCGATGATGTTGCGCCAGCTCGCCGACGCCCAGACGTTGCCCCGGGGATCGCGCGCGGAGCAAAACACCAAACCACGCGCGTCGGTCTGTGAAATGAGATACGTTGCCGCCGCCGCGACCCGCGGATATGCGTGGCGCAGCCACTCCAGGTCCCCGGTGGATCGGAAATGATGGTTGACCGCAAGGATATACAACGGCGTGTCGTCGTTGACGTTCAGCCCGTCGTCGTAGATATCGCCGGCGACGGCGTCGTAGTATTCGGGCATTTTGCCGTTATCGTACTGACGCGAGCCGATATTTTCGAGCAACTTCCGCGAAAAATCCGGCAAGAAGTGGTCGTTGCCGTATACGAACCAGGCGCTATCGCGAACGACGACGTTGGCATAGTTTCCCGGATCGTTGCTGAAGGCCGCTCCCTGGGGATACGCGGCCATGACGCGCCGCATGTTGACTTTGCTCCAGAGGGCCCCCTGGTTGATCGGCCGTTCGGGCGTGAGCACCTCGCTGCAGCCGATGACGTCTTCCAGGTGCGCGATGGTCTGCGCCAGCGCGGTTGAGAATCCGGGCGCCGCCGCGTACCGTTCGAGCGCCGCGGTCTCGCCGTCGGCGCAAACGCAGGCAATGAAGCCGATCGCGCATCGTTCGCCCGGATCGAGCGAAACGTCGTGCTGGAGTTGGCCGATCACGTCGCCCGGCCCCGCGATCGTGTTACTCAGCGCGCGCACGTTGCTCGGATCGTAGATTCGCCCGAAGTCGAAGCCGACTTCGAAGCGCGACGAGGCTTCGGTCGCGCCGAAGATCCGAACCGCGTCGGGCTGCGTGTCGTTGTGGGCCACCAGCGCATGCGCCGGCGAATCGAAGCGGGTGCGAATGTCGGGTTCCATGCTCCCGCGCAGACGTGCCGATCCGACGACGCGAAGGCGGTGGGGCGCCTCGCTCGCGTTGGTCAGCTCGGTCACCACGTAGACGAACGGCGGATCGTCGTAGTGCGACGATGCGGTTCCCAGCGGAACGAACGTGGTTTCCTGTATTTCCAGGACGTTGCCGAAACTGAACGACACGCGCTGGCAGGCAGGATGAAGCTCGAAGGTGCGGCTACCGCCGTCGGGTCGCAGAGCGATGCATCCCGGTTCCGACGATTGGGTTTGCCCAGCCGCGTCTAACGACGACCCGAAGGCACCGTACCGAATCGAGATGGTTCCGATGAGGCTCTGCGCGAGCGCGTTTGAGAATACGCGCTCCACCGCACCCGTACTTTTGGTGTTGATCCAGAGCGCGCTATTTCCAAAGCTGGCCCCCATGCCAAGATCGGCATCGGTAAGCCGAAAGACGGGTAGGGGCCTACGCGCGCTCACGCTCGCTCGAGAGCACCGGCGCGCGGACCCTGCTCGGCGGCCGCTTTGCGCGATTGATTCTCTAAAATGTCGAGGAACGGTTTAACGATGTCGATCGGCATCGGGAACACGATCGTTGAGTTGCTCTCACCGCCCACCTCCGTCAACGTTTGCAAATAACGAAGCTGCATCGCTGCCGGCGTACTTCCGAGGATTTGCGCGGCGTTGGCTAGGGTCTGTGCCGCTTGAAACTCGGCATCCGCGTGGATGATCTTTGCCCGTCGGTCGCGTTCGGCCTCGGCCTGCTTGGCGATCGCCCGAATCATGTTTTCAGTGAGTTCGACGGTTCGGATCTCGACGTTACTCACCTTGATTCCCCAGGCTTCGGTTTGCGCGTCAACGATGACCTGGACGTCGGCGTTGAGCTTGTTTCGTTCGGAGAGCATTTCATCGAGTTCGTGTTCGCCGAGCACCGAGCGTAGCGTCGTTTGAGCCAGCATGTTCGTCGCGGGGAGGAAGTTCTCGACCTGGATGATGGCTTTTTCGGGGTCTACGACGCGAAAGTACAGCACGGCGTCCACCTTCATGGATACGTTGTCGCGCGAGATTACGTCTTGTGAGGGAACTTCTATGACCACGATGCGCAGATCCACCCTGACCATTTGCTGAATGAAGGGCCAAAGCAGAACCAGGCCAGGCCCCTTGACGGCCTGAAAGCGCCCGAGGGTAAAGATTACCGCGCGTTCGTATTCGCGTAGAATCTTTACCGTCATGCCGGACAGCACGACGAACGCAACTACTATGAGAGCGATAACGATGACAGCGGGCACGACACAACGCTTTCTCAAATACGGCACAAGGCCGGTACAAGCCGCTGGGCCCGCCGATCCCGGGCCCAGCGGCTCGCAAGGAGTGATAGTATCGGTATTCCCGTTTCTGAGGCGACAAAACGCTCAAGGCCTCGCGGGCCGTGCCCCGGAGCCCGCGTTGAGCCGCGTGTTAGTCCGTGCGCAACCCGTCGAGCTTTTCCAGAATCGCCGTCCAGCCGTGTTCGTGCCGCGCGCGCGACTCGACGCCGGCGAACTTTTCGTGCGTGAGCACGAGTTCGGTTCCACCGTCACGTTGGGTGAAATCGAGGGAGATCAGCGTGTCGCGCTCGTCGGCCGGATCGTCTTCGTCCCAGCGCCACGTCATCACCAGCCGCTCGGGAGCCCGAACCTCGCGATAGACGCCGCGTACGACCATGCGTTCGCCTTCGGGCAGCAGCATGACGATGCGATACGCTCCGCCGACGCGCACGTCCATCGCGATCTCCGGAATCGTCACGTCTTCCGGGCACAAGAATTTCTGCGCCAGCGCAGGGTCGGTCCAGGCCGCAAAAACGCGGTCGCGGGGAACCGGATACGTGCGCCGCAGAACGAGCGCGGGGACGGCGGGGGATTGCACTTCGGTCATGATTTATTCTTTCTTCGGACGGGGGGTGTTGTAAGGAGGTCGCCCAGGCGATCGAGTGCCGCGCTCCAGTACCGGCGCTGCGTTTCCAGCCAATCCGACGCGGTTTCCATCGCGCGCGGCGCGAGCGTGCATTGGTGAACGCGGCCGTCTATGCGGCGTGCGAGCAGCCCGGACTCCTCGAGGACTTTCACGTGTTTGGAGATTGCCGGTTGCGAGATCGAAAAACCTGACGCGATTTCGCCGACGGTCAACGGCCCGCGCGCGAGCCGCTCGAGGATTCGCCGTCGGGTGGGGTCGCCGAGCGCGGAGAATACCGCGTCCAACGCCGTATTATTGTTAACCATACGGTTATATATTACACGGCAGACCAGCCGCCGTCAAGCGGATACAAGTATTATCGCCGCAGCGTCGATCGACGCGCTGGAATTACGGCGAAACGGTGACGGGAATCATGATGTGGGCGTACGGCGTATCGGCCCACATGACGTACGGTTTGCTCGGGTCGGGATCGGCCGTCATCGGGTAGCCCATGGTTTTGACGGATGGCCCAAGGATCATCACGTGGGGTCCGGTCTTGACCCAATGGTTGCCAGCCGTTTGAACCGTCGCCGCCGGATCGGTATTGCTGGCGCCGCTATCGCCGGCCAACATGTACATGAACCCGACGCTATTGGGAGGCGCGCCGTGGGTGATGATGGCGTGCATCCAACTCATGGCGTTTTGGTCGGCGCAGCCCGGGGTGACATCCAGCATCATGCAGGTAAAACCATTCGTCCCGGTCTGAAGCGTACGCACGGCTCCGTCTTTGCCCATCTCGACGATGGTCGCGCCCTTGACGACCGACGCCGGAGCACCCGTCATTACTTTTGCGATGTAATCCGAGTCCGACATCGCGCCCATTTGCTGAGCTTGAATGCGGACTGGAGCCGCAATCAGCGCGATTGCGATTGCGAGCCCAAGAAACTTGTAACGAAACATCATCGTTCCTCCGAGAAGGCTTGGTACGGCGATTCTACACCACGGCCCCGGGCGGGTAAAGAGGCACTCAGCTCTTGGGGCGCTGCGAACCGGCCTTGCGGTCGGGGCGGGCGACCGTTTCGTAGAGCGCGCCGATGGCTACGATGATGGCCATAACGAGCAGCGTCACCCAGCCGTAGTTGAAGACGGCCCGGCCGCTCGTCAGCGCGCTGGGCCAGACGATGTTCAAAAGCATCAGGAGCAAGTACAGCGCGCCGGCGCCGGTGACCGGCACTCCCCACGCGCCCAGCGTGAAGACGCCGCTCGGCTTCCATCCGCGCAGACGCGCGACGAGCGCGCCGAGCACGGTGAGGAAGAAGGCCAGATAGATGCCCGACGTGGCGAAGGAGACCAGCGCGTAGAGCGCGTTGACGTTCGCCGGGTAGTCGAACCACAAAATGTGCACGGGCTTACTCGGATTGACGAGCACCAGCAACAAGAAAAGGAACGGAACGATCGTTCCGACCAGGATCGCATTGGCCGGCGTGTGATGCCGCGGCGATACCTGCTTGAGCTTGTCGCTAACCGGCAGCGCTCCGTCACGCGCGAGCGCGAATGCCACCCGCGCGCCGGCGCCCTGAACGGCGGTGCCGCAGCTGAAGAACGCGACGATGACCATGACCAGAAAGAAGTCCTGAAGCCAACCGGGGAGCGCCGCCAGGATGACGTTGACGCCGCCGCTGACCACGCTGCCGATCCCGGCGGCCGGGGTGGCGAGCAGAAGGCCAAGCACCAGAACGAACGATGCGATGCCGCCGTAAAACAGCGCGCTGCGCATCGCTCGAGGCACCTGGCGCCCGGCGTCGAGCGTTTCTTCGGCGATGTCGCCGGCCGACTCGAAGCCGAAGAAGATGTACACGTTGGCCAGCACGGCGACCAGCGCCGCGCCGGTCCACCAGTTGCCGCCAAAGTTCAAGCCGAGCGGA
This sequence comes from Candidatus Tumulicola sp., assembly GCA_039922955.1. GTDB lineage: Bacteria > Vulcanimicrobiota > Vulcanimicrobiia > Vulcanimicrobiales > Vulcanimicrobiaceae > Tumulicola. The sequence continues at coordinate 231 of JBDTDR010000013.1, read as the reverse complement.
TTGCTCTTGAGATGCTCGACGCCTTGCGACGAGAAGATGAAGCCGAAACCATGATGAAACCCGAAAATTGCCAGCGCAATAAAAACGCCGAACGTTCCGATCGTCTCCACGTACACGCCGAGGCGCGCCACGCGCCCCATGATCTTGGCGCCGACCGAGTTCAAGATCGCCGATAGGACGATACTCGCGCCCGTGATCGCGAAAATCGTTAGGTGGCTGGCCGGGTCGAGA
>JBDTDR010000012.1:0-16445 GCA_039922955.1 Candidatus Tumulicola sp. | reverse complement strand
AAGGACGGCGACCGCGCCGCCGTCGGCAGGCGGCGCGGCCCGCGGCGGCCGGCTCCGGAACTGGCCGGCCAGCGGGTGCCCGAAGTACGCCACCGGGCACCCAAGACTCGCGTAAAACTCGCTTTGGTGCCGGAACGCCGGCATGGGAATCGCGACGGCGCTGACCGCGCGCGCCTTTTTCGCATTGTCCAGCCAGGTGGCCGGGGGGAAAACGTCGAGAACCGGGCCGGCATAGCCCAGCCGCCGCAACGTCGTCGCTAGGCGCAGATTGAAGACGCCGAAATCGACCAGGACGACGAGGTCGGGTTTCGCCGCGGCGATGTGAAAGGCGGTCCGCCACATCGTCGCCAGCAGCTTGGGAATCCGCGGGATCGCCGCCAGAGGCCCCATGCTCGCCCAGCCCGTATGGTCGCGCCAGAGCCGAAACCCGGCCGCCCGCATGCGCTCCGCGCCGATGCCTTCGAATTGCGCATCCGGGTCGATCGCTCGAATTGCCTGCGCCAACAGCACCGCGCTCGACTCGCCGGATGCCTCGCCGCTAGAAAAGAAATAGCGCACGCGCGCAAGTCATTTCAGGACGCCGCGTTCGGACGGCGATTCCAAGAACGCGATGATCTCACGGCCCGGATCGGTCGTGACCTCGGCTTTCATGGATTCGATCGCCTGCGAAACGTTGAACTTCGGGTCGTATAAGGTTTTGTAGAATTTCTTTATCTCGTTGCGTTCCGTCACCGAAAACGCGGCGCGCCGCAGACCCACGCTGTTAAGTCCGTAGGGCTGTGCCGGATTTCCCTCGATCAAGAAAAACGGCGGCACGTCTTTGGTCAGCTTGCTCGCACCGCCGATCATCGCGTAGCGGCCGATGCGAGTAAACTGGTGAACGCCGGCCAAACCGCCGATGGTTGCGTAATCGCCGACCTCGACGTGACCGGCCAGTTGCGCGAGATTGCTCATCGTCACGCCGTCGCCCACAACGCAGTTGTGCGCGACGTGCACGTAGGCGAGCAGCAGGCAGTCGTTGCCGACCGCGGTTACTTCGTCGTGGCCGGTCGCTCGCTGAATGCTGACGTACTCGCGTAAGATCGTGCGGCTCCCGACGCGCGTGAAGGCACGTTCGCCGCCGTACTTACGGTCTTGCGAGGCCGCGCCGATGGTCGCGAACGGATAGATCTGACACTCTTCCCCGATTTCCGTCCAGCCGTTGACCACAACGTGTGCCTGCAGCACGGTGCGCGCGCCGACCGCAACGTGCTCGCCGACGATACAGAACGGCCCTATTTCGGCGTGCCTTCCGATATCGGCGCTCGGATGTACGATCGCCGTCGGATGAATCACGCGTGTAGCACCGTGGAATCGGCGCCGAACATGCGCGGATCCGCCGCGATCGAGAACATCAACTCCGCCGAGCAAACGAACTGCCCATCGACCGTCGCGACCGCCGAGCACCACCCGATATTGCGCTTGTGGCGCAGCATCGTCACCTCCATGTCCAGCCGATCTCCGGGGATGACCGGACGGCGAAACTTCGCCTTGTCGATTCCGGCTAGGTACGGCGTCTTGCGCGAGAACTCGCCGGGCTCGAGAACCACGGCACCACCCAACTGGGCCATCGCCTCGAGCATGTAGACGCCGGGCAGAAGCGGATTGCCCGGGAAGTGTCCCGTGAACACGGGTTCGTTATACGTGATGTTCTTGTATCCGCGAACGCGAACCATCGGCTCGAGTTCGGTGATGCGGTCGATGAGCAGAATCGGATAGCGGTGAGGCAAGACCTCCAAGATCTACCGGATGTCTAGTGCTGCCACATCATCCCCTCCGTGTGCGGTGCCGATGCTGACGACGGCACGTGTTGCCTCGCGCGCAGCTCGCGCGTGGCCAGCGCGTGCAGTTCGTGCCCGCTCTTGATCGCGACGACTTCGCACTGCGGCCAAGCGCCGAGCAGCGCGAAATCGCCGATGAGATCGAGCACTTTGTGCCGCACCACTTCGTTGCTCCAGCGCAACGGCTGCATCGGCCCGTCGGGTGCGAAGACGAGCGCGTTTTCCAAACTTCCTCCGAGGGCGAGGCCGCGCGCCCGCAGCGCTTCGACTTCGTGCAGATAGCCGAACGTTCGCGCTCCGGCGATCTCGCGACGATAGACGGAGGGCTCGATTTCGGCGTTAAAGTATTGCGTGCCGATCGGCGGTGGAAAGTCGGCGACGAAACGCACTCGGAAGGCCGGCGCCGGAAACACCGCGACCATGCGGTCCGCAACCGCGACGACGAAAGGTTCGTCGAGTGCGATCGTCGCACGCGGACGGTTTTGAGGAACGATCCCGGCGGCGGCGATGGCGTCGGCGAATCCTTTGGCGCTTCCGTCGCCGACGGGAATCTCGGGTCCGGCAACGCGGATCTCGGCGTTGGTGACGCCCATGCCGAACAGCGCCGAAAGCAGGTGTTCGGTCGTGGAAACGGAGACGCCGCTCCGCCCGAGTACCGTTGCCCGCGACGTGTCAACCACGTTGTCGGCGGTTGCGGGCACGACGACGGCGCCCGAACCCCGCGAGGATTCGAGGACGAAGACGATTCCGCTGTCGGCCTGTGCCGGCGCGACGTCGACGACGGCGTGCTCGCCGGTATGCAGACCGATGCCTTCGAACCGCAGAGCTGCGGCGAGCGTCGCCTGCGTCACCCGGCTACTCGTTTTCGCTCTCGATCGCGCGCTCCAGTGCGTCGACACGAGCAACGAGCTTTGGCAGCCTGCGAATCATGACCTCTCGCCGCAGCTCCTCGCGATGGTCGCGCGCCGGATTTCCGGAAACCGTGGCGCCTTCGGGGACGTCGCCCCACACGCCGGATCGGCCGCCGACCGTCGACCGGGAACCGACCGTCATGTGACCGCGGGTGCCGGCCTGTCCGGCAATCTTCACGTAGTCGCCGACGACGGTCGACCCGGCCAGCCCCGTCAGCGCAGCCAGCGCGCAATGTTTGCCGATTCGACAGTTGTGTCCGACTTGAACCAAGTTATCGATCTTGGTTCCGGTCCCGATGCTGGTGCTGCCGGTCTGAGCGCGGTCGACGCACGTGTTGGCCCCGATCTCGACGTCATCGTCGAGAACCACGTTGCCGACCTGCGGGATGCGTTCGAGGTGCTCGTCGACGAAGGCCCAGCCGAAGCCTTCGCTTCCGATGACGCAGCCCCCGTGGAGTACCACGCGGTCGCCGATGCGGCAACGCTCCATGAGCATGGCGTTCGGGTGCAGCCACGCCGACTCGCCGATCCACGCATCGTCGCCGACGTAGGCGCCGGCGCCGACCACGCTGGCGGCGCCGATGCGCGCGCGCCGCCCGACGTACGCGTGGGCGGCGACGTAGACGTCGGCGGCTAGTTCCGCGTCCGGCTCGATCACCGCGCTCGGATGGCGAAAGGGTCCGCGCGGCCGGCTCGGGCGAAGCGCCGCCAAGAGCCGTGCCAACGCGTGCCGTGCATTCTCGACGACCAAAAGCGGCTTGGCGGCCTCCGAGTGGGGGATCGACGCGTCCACCAGCACGGCGGCGGCTTTACTCTTGAGTGCGGCCGCGAAATAGCGCTCGTCGGTTGCGAACGTGAGCGCGTCGGAAGTTGCCTCCTCGATCGCGACGATGCGCCCGATCGACAGGCCGCCGTCCCCGATGACGCGTCCGCCAACCCGGTCGGCCAGCTCTTGCAGCGTACCCAGCATCGTCGCTACGTGCTACCGGGTGTCGGCGTCGCCTTCTCCGTGATGTTGAGGGTTTTTTCGACGTCCCCCGTGATGTCGACGCCGCCGTAGCCGATGCCTTCGCGCGTGAGCACGAGTTTGAGCTGTCGCTGTTGCGCGATCTTGTTCGAGGCGTCGCGGATCTGCTGCGTCAGCTGGTCGGTGATTTTCGAGTACTTTTGCTGCATCGCTAGTGCGGCGCGCTGCTTTTGCACCTTGCTGCCTCGGCCGGCCGCGATTGCCCGTTCGTCGGCCAGAAGCTGGCCTTGATACTTCTGGTACTCCGGCCAGTTCGAGACGATGCGCTGGACGTCGACTAACCCAATCGGGCTCGACGGTCCGCAGCCGCTCAGTAGCGCCGCGGCCAAAGCGGTTAGAATGACGATGTGTGTATTTTTCACTCGTGTAGACTTTCAACGTCCTTAATGAGGTCGTTCGTCAAATCGTAACCGCCTTGGGCGGCGGCGACGTTGACGAAGACTATGCTGAATCCCCGGTCCTTTGCGATGCGCGTCGCTTCGCGAGTAATCTGATCGACGATTTGTTTGTTGAGGGCGTCGCGACGTTTTTGCAAAGCATCGAGTTCTTGGGCCGCGGCGCCGGTCGCCCCGACGTCCGCGCCGTGAAGCCCGGCGAACTGGCGGTCCAAATCGGCTTTCACCGCATTGTAATCGCCGATCGTCTTTTGCGCGTCGACCTGAAACTGCGAAGTAAACTGCGCGTGAATCTTTGCGATTTTTTCCCGGACTCCCGCCGGGATGTTAGTAGGCAGCGCCGGCGGCCCGAGGTTGCGCAGTTGAGTCCCCACTTCGTTGCGACGCTCTTCGATTTTCGAACGCGTCGCACCCTGGATCGCCCCGACCTGTGCGCGCACGTCGCCGTTGGTCTGGGCGCTCAGCTGCGCGCGATAGGCCTGGAGCGTCGCAGCGTCGGCCCGGCGCTGCGCTTCCATCGCCGCGCTATCTTTGGCATTTATTGCCGCCAGTTGCTCGTCTAGTTGCTTGCGAGTGGCTTCGTCGAGAGCGAGGTTCGAGAGTCGAGTCTTGACCGCGAGCCGCTGCGCCGCGTCCTCCTGCGTGATCCTCAACGACAGATCGGTCTCGTTCTGTTGAAGCTGCTCGGCCTTGGCGCGAAACTTCTGCGCGGCTTGTTGCTGGAGCTGCCGCGCGATCGCCGAGCTCGCCGCGCTATCTTGCGCGACGACGCTCTGCTGGTAGGCCATGAAGTCTTGATTCGCCGCCGATGCCGCCTGCCGCGCCTGCTGCGCCGACGTCGCGCTCATCGCGCTTGCGACTTGGGAACCGCCGGCGCCCACGCCCGCAGCAGCCATCGCCGCCGCTACCGCCTGCCCTTCGCGTTTCGCATAATTTTGTTGTTTTTGAGCGAGGATTTTGTTGGCCCGATTTTGGGCGTCGCGCAGCTGCCGGTTGAGCTGCGCCGTCTCGCGCGAAATCGCGGCCGCGCTGCGCGGAACGTGCGGCGCCGCCGCCGCAAGGTTGATCGCGGCAATTGCGTCGTCGAGCTGCGACAGCTGGGAATACAGCGGATGATGCTTGAGCACCGCGTCCACCCTCACGTACCCCAGGCCGCGCACCGAGGGTGAATGCACGTCGACGCGGCCGCAGCCTCCAAGCACGCTCCCAGCCGTGGAAACTATTGCCAGCGCCACGAACGCGAACCGCCTATTTGGTGAGTTCATTTTGGACATCCGCGGTGATGTCCGTGCCCCCGTAGATAACGTCGGCGCGGTCGACAACGAGCAACAACTTCTTCTTGCCGGCTACGTCGCCGGTCGCACTCTTCGTTTGATCGACTAGCGGCTTGAGCAGCTGGTCCTGTTTGTCGCTAATCGATTTGTTGTACTGCTGATAGATCTGCTGCTTGTCGGCATCGCTCTTCGCGAGCGCCATCTTTGGCGCGAAGAGCGTGCGTTGCGTCGTCGCAAACTGATTCATCTCGTCGTTCGCGGTCTTCACCTTCGGTAGGCTGTCGAGCACGCTCTGATCGACGTACCCAATCTCCGACGGCGGCGGCGAGGCGGCCGGCGGCTGGATCGCCTGCGATCCTAAAAAGAGCGTTTCGACGTCTTTGGTGATGTCCTGGCCGCCGAAGATCACGATGCGTTTGTCCACGACCACCGCGAGGTTGCGCGTCGCGCTCACCGCGGCGATCGCGAGCTGGGCGCGCTGGAAGAGGGGCCCGACCAGCTCGCGCTGTTTATCGGTGTACTGTTGTTGGAACTGCAACGAAATTCGCTGCCTGTCCGCATCGCTTTTCGCTCTCTTGATCGTCGCATTGAACTGAGCGTCGAGCTGCGCTTTGTAAGCGAATAGCTGCCGGTTCGCGTTTAGGAACACCGGAATGTTCGCAAGCTCCGCTTGATCGACGTAGCCGACATCGGTGAGGTCGGCCGCAATCGCAGCCGGGGCAACCAACGCCGCGAGCAGCGCGGCGACGAGGAGAGAAGTAACAAACCGGTTTCTCATATTTTCCTTCTACTGGGGCTCTAGGAGTCTGTCCTAGAAACTCTGTCCGATGCCGAAGCTCGTGTGCGTTCCGTAGACGCCCTTCGCGAAATCGATGCGAACGGTGCGCAACCCCAGCTGCGGCACGTCGAACCGAATTCCGGCGCCGTAATCGCCGTAAAGCGCCCAGTTCCCCGGATAGCCCACGATGCGATTGGTGTACGGGTTGAGCAACGGGTAGGCGCCGCGAATCCTGAAATCGAGTTCGTCCACAAATATGGCCAGCGTGATCCGGCGGTCTAGCGCTAACGGCTGCCGCAACTCGATTTGGCCGAGTCCGGCGTCGGTCGCGTAGAACACCTGATTATATCCGCGCACTTGTTGATCCGAAAACGTATACAGCGAGCTTGGCGGAATCACGCCCGACGAGCCTTGGAGGACCAAGTGGACGCCCAGCGTGGCGGTCTTGAGTATCGGGAAAAATTTCGCCACCCCGAGCGTCGACTGCGTGAACTGGAAGTTCGATCCGAGCGTCGGCAACGAGATCGTCGCCGAAAGCTGTCCGTTCGTCCCCCGCCGGGGATTGAACGGATCGTCGAGCGAGTTCGATTGCAAACTCACGACGGCCGTGTTCAGCTTATACGGCGCGCCGGTGTTGACGTTGGCGATCGACGATGCGGAGATGCCGAAGGACCCGCCGTACGAGTTGATGGTCGAGTTGATCGGCCCCGGAGTCGGCCCGACGAAGATGTTCGGCTGATTCCCCTGGAAGTAATACGGCGACGGCACGGTGGTGTTGTAGCGAATCGTCTCCGCTTGGGCCTGGAGCGAGAGGATCGTGTAGTCGCTCAAGCGCCGCCCGATCGTGCCGCTCGCGCCCGTCGAGGCCGACGAACTCGTGGCGACGAGGCCGCCGACTTGCTGGGCGTTCGTGCCGGGATACAGCGTCACGGGAATCGGCGCGGGCGTTCCACCAACCGACGGAATGCCCGGGCTGCTCGACGTCACCCCATAGACCGGATAATAGTAGGTCGAGGTGTTGGTGAAGATCGAGCCGCCGACGCTGTATTTTTGCGACTGCGGCGTGTTGCCGAGATACGGAACCTGAACCGAAATCTGAGCGACGCCGGTGCGGGCGCCTTTCTCGAACTGAACCGATCCAGAGTTCCCCGTACCATGCAGATTGTTGTCGGAGAAACCGAGCGTTCCGTACAGACCCTGGCCGGTGAGGCCGCCCGAATATCCGAACCCGACCGATGCCTGCGCGGTGCGCTGTTCGGTGACGTGCCAGACGAGCGACACCAACTGAGGTTTCTTGGGTTCGGGGCCGGGTTTGATGTCGGGTTCCACCTTGGAAAAGAAGCCCATCGAGTTGAGGCGCTCGTAGTCGCGCTTGACGGCGTCGGTGTTGAGCACCATTCCGGGGAGTTCGCGCAGCACTCGGCGGATCACCGGATCCTTGGTGCGGGTGTTGCCGGTGATCTCGACGACCGAAATGCGGGCCACGTAGATATTATACTTGACGTTTGCGGTTCCGGCTTTGAGATCGATCGACGACGGATCGATGCCCCCTTCGAAGTTGCCCACCTCGAGATGGTACTTGTCTTCGTAGAGCTTTTGCAGCGCCTTGAAGTCGGCGTCGCGCACTTCGTCGGAATAGACGGTCCCGGGTTTGAGCGTGAGCGACGGCAGGATCAACGGCGGCGGCAAGAGCGGATCGCCGCCGAGGATAATGTCTTTGACGACGAGACCCTCCTGGATGACCAGCGTGAGCGCGCCGGTTTTGGGATCCAGGTTGAGGTCCTTGACGTGGGTCGGGACTTGGCCGCCGTAGCCAATTCGCTCGTAATAGTTGTTAATCTTCAATACGTCTTGACGGAACGTGTTGGTGTTGAAGACCTGGCCGACCGAGAGGTCCATGAGCGCCGAGAGCGTGTCGCTCGGCACCTTTCGGTCGCCGGTAAACGAAATTTTCGTGATGACCGGGTTTTCGATCACGCGATAGGTGATCGCAATACCGTTAGGACGCTGCCGCACGAGCGGCGGCGCGATGTCGGCAAAGTAGCCCAGCGCGTTGATGCGCGCCAAATCTTCCTGCACGATCTTGGGATCGTAGTTCTCACCGGGCCGCGCTTGAACGACCGCCATGACCGTCTGCGTCGGCACGTGGAGGTTTCCGGTCACGTCAACCGACACGATCTTGACGCCGGCCGCCGGCACCGACAGCGGCGCGAGCGCGACGACGAGCGCGAGCAGAGCGCCCGACCACCGCGTCAGTGCGCGAAGGGCGCGCCGAAAGTCAAAGATCATGCGAAAAATTCGTCCTCGAATTACTAAGAGAGGGGCTGACGGCGTCAGCGAAGGGCCGGCCACGTACAAACGCGCCGTTTTAGACCCGCGTCGCCCTGTTCGCCCCACCTCACCCGGCTCCTTGCCCCAAGATTAGTCGGAGATTGGGCTTTGACCGAGCGTTAATACAAATATCGCTGCAGGCTGAAGCTGAAGCCGCTGTTGCCGAGCAGGGGCTGGCCGAATAGGACTTGGTTGGAGGAGCCGATGACGGTGACGGGCTGTTGGAAGAGCTTGGTTGGGCTGGTTTGGTAGAAAAAGCTGAGGGTGGCGGCGGTAAAGACGCTCGGGTCAAACTTGATCCCAAACGACTGCACCTGCGGCAGGCCGAAGGTCGTGGCGTAGACGGCGCTGACCGTCTTGCCGAGCACCCGGGTGGCGGTAATGCCGACGTTGCCGTAGTAGCCCAGCGTCAAATTGACGCTGGAGAGCCCCAGGCCTTGGCCCAGGGCCGTCTCGAGTGGAGCGAGCAGGCCGGCCGCGAACTGGGCGTTGAGGATGTTGAAGGCTTCCTGCCCGACGGTGATCGTTCCGTTGCGCGTTTGGTAGGCGCCGGGGGGCAGCGGCGAAAGCGTTCCCAGCGGCGTGAAGCCGGCCGGCGACTGGACTTGATACGGCGACTGATTGTTGAACGCGATTCCGTTGATGAAACCGCCGAACGGCGCGATCATCGAGATGATCTGGTCGCGCGAGTAGCCCGGCGGGTTGGTCGAAAAGGCGAATTTCAGGCCTTCGATCGGACCATCGACGCCGATGGTGATCTCAGCCGAGCCATACGGGTTTCGCGCGCGGTCCGGGTCGGGATTGACCACGTTGGTGCTAGCGATCGCGTGAATGCTCGGGAGAACGCCGTCGCTGGGATCAAACGAAACCGAGCCTTCCGCAACGCGGAACGCCCGGTCGAAGTAGGTGAGGGTCCCCCCCGTCGACGCGATCGTTCCCGCCAGCTGGGGTGACGCGAGCGTTCCTTCCAGGTGAACCGCGCCCGCTACGCCGATGTCGAGCCCGGCGCCGTAGCCGCTTCCGCGGACGCGCACGCCCTTGCCCGCCGTGGCGTTTAAATCGAACGCTACCGGCGGGAGCGACATCGTGGCCGCCGCGGGTGCTTTCGCGGTCGCCGCCAGAAAAGCAGAGAACGGCAAGGTTGCATTGCTCAGCGTAACTCTGCCCGAGAGCAACGCCTGCGAGGACGGCGTCTTGGTCAGCGCGAGATCGGCCTCGAGCGTACCGTTGCCGTAGGCGGGCAGATTGAGCTGGGCGCCCTTGGCCAAGCCCTTAGCGACGAACGAATATCCGCTGGTCGCCTCAAAACCTCTTGGAAATTCGACTCGGCCCGAGCCTTCGACGACGCCCGACCCGAGTTTTGCCGATACCCGATCGATCGAGGCGTTGGTGCGATTGAACGTGAGGCGAGCGGCGCCGGCGGTGACCGGCACGTGCTCGAGATCGCTCACGTACGATCCGTTCGACAGCGACGCGTGACCGATAATCACCGGCGCTCGCATCGTGCCGGTCAGGCCCAGGTGTCCGTTGATCGTTCCGCCTAGCTTCGTGTTGTTTCCCAGCACCGCGTCAAAAATGGCCGGGTCCAAACCGACGACGTCGACGTCGAAGCTCACCGGCTGGTTTGCCGGGCCGACGCGAAGCGGGGCGAGTTCAAGCGGCAACGATCCGGCCAGCGTCGCCTCACCGGCGGCGAATGTCGCGCCCGCATTCGAGAGGACGAGCGTTCGGCCGTGCAGGCGCACTTCGCCGAACATCGAGGCGATGCCGATGCCGTATGCCTGCACGTTGTTGGCGTCGATTCCGGCCACGAAGGTCGGCGCTTTGTAGGTGCCGCCGATTTGCAGCGTCGATTCGAACTCGCCGCTAACCGGGATCTTCACGCGAGCGAGCTGATAGACGAGCGCAGGAAGCTGGCTCGTCGCCGCGTGCACCTGCAAATCCAATCGGTCGTCCGGCCGAAGCCCGAGCGAACCCGACGCCGACGCCGACAGGGCGGGCGTCAGTATCTCGGCGCTCTCGATCGCGATCCGCGAGCCGGCCGAGCGCACCGAAGCCTTCGCCGTATCGAGCGTGAGGGGTCCGATCGTGCCGCCGGTTATTTCGGCATTTCCACGCAAATCTACGCGCGGGAATCGGCCGCGCACGATCGCATTGCCCGACGCGCGCCCCGTGATCGGCACGTTTGGAAATCCTAGCGCGGGCACCCATAACGAAAGGTCGAGGTGGCTGATCGCCGCACTGAGATCGTACCGCGATCGCGCGAACGTCGACCGCACATCGGGTGCGCTCGCCAGAGCGATCGAACCGCTCGCGCGCAGCCTTCCCTCAAGGCCGCCGATTGCGAGCGATCCCGCGACGACGTTGCGGGCGCTCGACCACGACGCCGTCGTGTTGCCGATTGGCAAGTTGCGGTAGCGGAAGCCCTTGACGTCGACGTTGCCGCCGGTCGCCAGCCGATCCCCGTCGAAGGTCGCAGCGAGTTTCAGCGAGCCGCGGCCGGCCAGCGTGTCCCCCGTATCGAAGAAGTTATTGAAATCCGCAAGGTCGGCATGCGGCGCGACGACCGCCGCGGTGACCTCGTTGGGGCGCGAAGCGGCGTCGAAGCTCACGGCGGTCGTAGCCACCCTCACGCGTCCGTCACGGGCGCTTACGCCGCGCGTATCGGCCGCCAGCGTCGCGCTGCCGTCGACGAACGGCAAACCGTTGACGTCGCCGGCCGGCACGCCGACGTATCCGGCGACGGTGGGTGCCGAACCGCGTCCGCCCACCTTGAGGCGCGCGTTGAACGACCCGTCGGTCATATACGCCGGGAATCGGAGGGACCGCAGTGCGGCGGCGACGCCGGCGGCCGGAACGGTGGCATCGAGCGCGTACGCGGGTTCGCCGGATGCCAGCGATCCGATGCTTCCCTCGACGCGAGCGTAGGTCGTTCCGAGCGATCCGATGACGCGGTGCAAGGTGGCGGTATTGCCGGATAGTTTAACCTCGCCGCCGCCAGAAATCGCATAGTGCGCGACCCGGCCGTTCGCGACCGTCACGCCGCCGTCGAAGGACGGCAGCGGCGCGCCCGCGGCGAGGTCACCACTCGCCCAGAGCCGCCCCGCATCCAGCGGCAGCCCGAGGCCGCGCAGTTGCGCCGCATCCAGATGGTTCGCGACCAGCGATAGCGCGCCGGCCTTCGACGCGACGGCCGCGCCGCTTAGCGCAAACGTACCGGCGGCCACGACGTCGCCGCCGGCCGCGCGAGCGTGCGCCGAATAGACGCGCAGCCGATCGCCTTCCACGCCGATCGTGATGCTCGCGTCGGAAATCGGAACGCCGCGCAGCGACGCACCCGGCATGGCAAGGTTCGAACCTTGAACGACGATGCGATTCGGCTGTACGGCGATCGACGTGCGGCCGGAAACCGGGCCATGGCCGGGAATCGCGCTGCCGAGGAACGGTTGCAGCCCTTCAAACGTGCCGCGATAGTTTCCGCTCGCGACGAACGCTTGCGACGAGAACGCGCCGTTACCGTCAAACTGCCCCCACGGTCCCGACGCGTGCAGCAAGCCGATTTGCGCGTTGGTCAGCGAGCCGCCGAAGGTCGCCGCGATCCGGTCGAACTTGATCCCGGCGATATCGGTGTCGTCTCCCGAGACGATTCCAGCCAGCGTCACGTCCTTACCGGCGCCGCCGCCGGCGATCGCGACGCTGCCGATCCGTCCGTTTACGTTCGGAATCTCGGGGAGCTCCAGGCCCGGGAACGCTTTGTAAACCGGCGCTCGCATCGCGAGATTACTCGCCAGACCCCAAAAAGCGCTCGTGTCGTGCGGCCGGTCCAAGAGATATCCTCCGTCGAAATCGCCGCGCTGCGTGTGCAGCCAAAATGGCTCGACGGTACCGGTGCCGTTGCGATTGAGCGCAACTAGCGCCGCAACCCGCGCGACGCCGCGTGCCGAAGCGACGGCCGCGCGAACGTTGAAATCGAAGTCGGTGCCGTTGGCCGCGGCATCGACCAAGATCGGCTCGTTTCCAAGCATCTCGTTGAGGTACGGCAGACGGTTGCCGGAGCCCACGACGTGCACCGCCAGCTCGGACTGGAGATGCTTGCCAATCGCCATCGTTCCTCGCACGCCGACTTCGGTACCGCCGTAATACGCGTGGAGCGGCAGCAGCGAGACGACGTTATCGTGATAGACGATGCCGGCATCGAGCGCGTCGAATGGCAGCCGCCGGTAGACGGCGTGCAGCGAGCGGCCCTGCGCGACGATCAGCGGGTTATCGATTGGTCCTTCGACCAAGACCCCGAGACGCATTATTCCCGAAACCGGCTCCTTGCGCGTGAATGAAAACGCCCGTCGCAGGGTCGCGAGGTCGCCGGCTCCGTAGATGCCCAGGCGGAGCTGCGCCCGGCCGGTAAGATCCCCCATGAGGTCGTAGATGCCGCCCGTCAGGTGAAGCGGAACGCCGGCCAACGTAGCGTGGATGTGACGCAGGAAGAAGGCGTTGTCGACCAGCTGCAAGCGACCGTGAATGGATTCCAGCGGAGCGTCGAGCGCGGCCAGCTCGAGCGCTCCACCGGCGATGTCGAGCTGAAGATTCGCGTGGTAGCTGGGCGCCACGTTCGGGCGCACGTCGAGCGAGTAGAGCCGGGCATCGAAGTTGCGCGCCCGGCCCTTGACGATTCGGACGATCGGCGTGTACGCAAAGTAGTTCGCAAGCGCGCGCAGCGGAAAACGTGCCGCACGCGCCCGGTGCGTCGCGTAACCGCGGACCGCGTCGATGGTCCCGACGATGGTGAACGGCTGCGCGCGTTTCCCGACCGCGAAGTTCCCGCGCGAGTCATAGTGGGTACGCTTGGCCGTGTCGATCGACGCATCGACGTTAAAGTCTTCGATCGCGATGGTCTTGGCGCTCGAATCGTACGCGAAGGGTTCGCGCAGCACAAGCGACGCGTTATGCATGCGCAGCGCGAAACGAATCGGCACCGAAACGACCTGCAGCGGAACGGGCGCCTGGGGCAAGCCTGCGGGTTTTGGCGGGACGACGAAATTATACGTGCCGTCCCGGAATCGAACGATCGTCACCTTGGCGTTGGTGACGTCGAGGGAGATCAGTCCGAAGCGGCGCGTGCTTCCCGGCAAGAGGTCGCGAAGGGAATACCGCGCGTCGATGCGGCTCGCGTCGAGCAGCGGCGCGGTTCCCCGGGAAACGTGGACCTCCAGGAGCGCCGCTTGCCCGATGCCGATGTGCTGATTCCCGATGCGAACCGTATACCCACTGCCAAGGCTGGCCGCGCTTTCGATGGCAAAGCGCAATAGCTCGTGGCGACGCGCGACCACGAGCCCGATGACGACCGCGGCGGCCACGAGGCCGATCAGCAAGCGCTTGCGCACGTCTGGAGTTCCATATACCCCCCGGCGGCGTTCGTGCCCCTGCATCGGCGGCGTTACGATTCGATGAGCCGGGCCCGCGCCGCTGGGGTGCGGGCCCGATCGCACGGGGCGTTTTACCGGTTAAAGGTCTAGGTTCTTGACGCTCTTGGCGTACTCGAAGATATACTGCTTGCGCGCTTCGACTTTGTCGCCCATCAGATCGGTGAATATCTGCTCGGCCTCGACCGTATCTTCGATGGTGATCTGCTCGAGGCGGCGGTGCCCCACTTCCATGGTCGTCTCGGCGAGCTGCTCGGCGTCCATTTCACCCAGGCCTTTGTACTGCTGAATGGTGAAGTCTTTGGGGTCGAGGTCGCCAAGGATCGCCTTGTAGTCGGCTTCGCTGAAGGCCCACCACTGCTTCTTGCCCTTCCGGATGCCGTATAGCGGGGGCTGCGCGATGTAGACGTGCCCGTTGTCGACCAGCGGGCGCATCTGCCGATAGAAGAACGTCAACAGCAGCGTGCGAATGTGCGAGCCGTCGACGTCGGCATCGGTCATGATAATGATCTTGTGGTAGCGCAGCTTACCGAGGTTAAACTCGTCGCCGAAACCGGTTCCGAACGCGGTGATCATCGTTCGGATCTCTTCGTTGGCCAACACCTTGTCCAGCCGGGCCTTTTCGACGTTGAGAATTTTTCCCCGCAGCGGCAGGATCGCTTGCGTGTTGGGATCGCGGCCGCCCTTTGCCGTACCGCCGGCTGAGTCGCCTTCGACGAGAAAGATTTCGCTCTCCGCCGGATTCGTGTTCTTGCAATCAATCAGTTTGCCGGGCAAGCCCGACCCTTCGAGCGCGTTCTTGCGACGGGAAAGGTCGCGGGCTTTCTTGGCGGCTTCGCGAGCGCGCTGCGCCTGCATGCACTTGTCTATGATCGTGCGCGCCTGTTTCGGGTTCTCTTCAAAGAAGAACTCGAGGCGCTCGTTGACCAGGCCGTACACGATGCTGCGCACCTTGTTGTTGCCCAGTTTGGTCTTCGTTTGGCCTTCGAACTGCGGATTTTCCAACTTGACCGAAACCACGGCGGTAAGGCCTTCCATGATGTCGTCGGCCGAAAGCGACGGCTCGGATTCTTTGAGCAGGCCGCGCTTGCGCGCGTAGGTGTTGACCGCATTGGTGACCGCGGTGCGGAAACCTAGCAGGTGCATGCCGCCTTCGATCGTGTTGATGTTGTTGGCGTATGCGAAGATCTGATCGGCGTACGTGCCGGTGTACTGCATCGCGACTTCAACGTCGACGCCGTCGCGTTCCGAATGGGTCGAGATAATCGGATGAAGCGGGTCTTTCTTTTCGTTCAACCATTCGACGAACGAAACGATCCCGCCGTCGAACTTGTAGCCCCGCTCGCGCGGTTCTTCGCCGCGTTCGTCGCGCAGGATGATCGAAAGGCCGCGATTGAGGAACGCGAGTTCGCGTAGGCGTTTCTGCAGGATGTCCCAGTGAAAGTCGAAGACCTCGAACATCGTCGTGTCGGGTTTGAACGACTGCAGGGTTCCGGTGCCCTCGGTCCGGGAGATCTTCTTGAGTTTCTGCACCGTGACGCCGCGCACGAACTTCATCTCCCAGATCCACCCATCGCGTTTCACGCGCGTCGTCATCCACTCGGAGAGTGCGTTCACGACCGAGATGCCGACGCCGTGCAGGCCGCCGGCCACCTTGTAGCCGCCTTTGCCGAACTTGCCGCCGGCGTGCAACATCGTCATCACGACCTCGACCGCGGGCAGCTTCTCTTCGGCGTGAATGTCGATCGGAATGCCGCGGCCGTCGTCCTCGACCGAGCACGAGCCGTCCTTGTAGAGGGTTACGAAGACGTTTTTTGCATACCCCGCGAGCGCTTCGTCGACGGCGTTATCGACCGCTTCGTACACCAGCTGGTGCAGCCCGCGCTCGGCGGTGTTTCCAATGTACATGCCGGGGCGTTTGCGCACCGCTTCGAGCCCGCGGAGGACTTCGATCTGTTCGCCTGTGTAATTACTGGACATTCGTTTTCGTCTGTTGTTCCGTTCCGTAAATCAAATCGTGAAGCTCGTCTCCGAGCACGTTGCGCACCGTCGCCGGATCGATCGTTTCCGGCGGCAGTTTACTCTTGAGGACCACATACGAACTCGCGATCAGCCGTTCGCGTCCGTCGCGCGAGAGTCGCTTGGAGGCGCGGGCCCGCGCGAGCGACTCCCACCAGCGCGAAAGCAGGCGCGCCCGAATCGCTTCGTAGTCCCGTCGGGTGAGCTCGTCTACCAACTCAGCCGTTCCAGCATAGCCGAGCCACGGTGCCTCAAAGAGCAGCTGCGCCGCCGCCGCAGTCCGCCGCTGCGAACGCGCGTTGGCACACGTGATGCAGCGCGCGCCGCCGCGAGGTGCGATCAAGGCTCCGCACCCTTCGCACTCCTTCCACCCGGCGCTGCGTTTGGCCCGCTGCCGACGATCGACGTCCGCGCGAAAACGGGCCACCGCTTCGGCGGCCGTGGACGAGGGCGCCCGCAGCTCCCGCGAG
>JBDTDR010000011.1:0-4467 GCA_039922955.1 Candidatus Tumulicola sp. | reverse complement strand
TCGCGTGCGCTTCGCTTCCAGGACGTTCCAAGCGCGTGACTTCCGAGAATCGTTTGCGCGCGAGCTCGACCTCGCCTCGTTGTAGATCTGTCACCGCCCATATGCGCAGCACGGCGTTCGTCGTGATCCGCGAGAGCAGCTCCGGAGTCTTGTATGCGTCCTCGAAGACACGTTCAGCTTCTTCGAAGCGCCCGGCGGCTCGATAGCATGCCCCAAGGCTGGCCAGCGCGCGGGCGATCTCGTCGGCGTCGTCCGTGGAGCGCGCGATTTCGAGCGCGCGCAATGCGCTTTTCTCACGGTGCGCGAGCGGTCGCCCGACCAGGTATTCGAGCAGCACACAGTGCCGGAGCATACGTGAATAGACGCGCGCGTCCGCAGCCGCGTCCGGGAGCTCTGCCGCAGCTGCGAACCAGCGCAGCGCTTCTTGCGGAGTCGTCACCAACTCAGGCCACTCCAGGTCGGCAAGGAGCGCTAGCCCGACCTCCGGCTCGTGCCGTTGGACCGTCCGCTCGATGACGGACCGGATGTTGTCAAGCTCGGCGACGACGTGGCGTCGCCACTCGACGTCCTCGAGCTCGCGTACAAGCGGCGACAGTCCGCGCACGAACGCGGCGTAGAAGCGCGCGTGCTTCGCGGCGATCGCCTCGGCTTCGCTTGTCTGGCTCAAACGCTCGAGCCCATACTCTCGTATCGAATTGAGCATCCGATACCGTTTGTCGTCGCCCAAAGAATCGACCACGACTAGAGATTTATCCACCAGCGATGAGAGCACGTCGAGCACGGCCCATTCGTCGGTGACGCCTTCGTCGTTGCATACCTCCGTCGCGGCCCGCAGCGTCCAACCGTTCGAAAAGACCGACAGCCGCCTGAAAAGCGCTTGCTCTTGCGGGGTGAGCAGATCGTAGCTCCAGTCGATCAGCGCGCCCAATGTGCGCTGTCTCGGCAGTGCAGTGCGACTGCCGCCGGTGAGCATCTTGAAACGTTCGCTCAAGCGCTGCGCGATGTTCGAAATGGAGAGCACCTTCACGCGAGCGGCGGCAAGCTCCAGCGCCAGAGGAATGCCATCGAGCCGCCGGCAGATATCGACGACAGCCGGCGCGTTGTCATCGGTCAAGGCAAAGCAACTGTCGGCGAGCGTGGCTCGATCCGCGAAAACAGCGATCGCCCCGTAACGCAGCGCCTCATCGGCGCTCATGGCCGAGTCGGTTTCGGGCACAGCGAGGGACGGCAGACGATGCGCGGCTTCGCCGTCAATGCCCAGCACCTGGCGGGAGGTCGCGAGGATTCGCACGTCCGGTGCCGAGCGCTGGATCGCGTCAGCTAGCCCGACTACCACGTCCAACACTTGCTCGCAATTGTCGAGAATCAACAGCAGTTTCTTGTGCCTGAGCGCATGCGGTATCGCTTCGTCGAGTCTCTTGCCCTCCGGTGCGCTGATGTTGAGCACCTTTGCGACGACGCTCGCGACGAGTTCAGGGTCGCGAATGGGGGCGAGGTCGGCAAACCACGCTCCGTCATCGAAGCGGTCGATCAGGTCAGCGCCGGCCTGGAGAGCGACGCGGGTCTTACCGACACCGCCGGAACCGGAGATCGTCACCACGCGGTGCTTGCCGATGAGGGATCGGACGTCCACCAGGTCCTGCTCGCGACCGATGAGCGAGGTCACTTGGATCGGCAAGTTGTTCGGCCGCGCATCCAGCGAGTTCAGAGGCGGGAACTCGGCCGGCAGCCCGGCGACGTTCACTTGCCAGACTTGCTCGGGATGCGTCAGATCCTTGAGGCGCCGCGCGCCCATATCGACCAGAGACACACCTGCGGGCAGATCGCTCTTGATACGCTCGTGCACGGCGCTAGAGATCAGCACCTGACCTCCGTGGGCGATCGACATCAGGCGGGCGACGCGGTTCACCGCAGAGCCGAAATAGTCGCCTTCACGCTCGTACGTCTCGCCGACGTGCATCCCGATCCGCACGTGCAAGCCGTCGACCGCAGTGAAGTCTTCGTGCGCCAGCGCCTGTTGAAGTTCGACCGCCGCCCTCGCAGCGTCTTTGGGCTGGCTGAAGGCGGCACAGAAGGCGTCTCCCACGGTCTTGAAGACATAACCGTGGTGCAGTTCGATCGTGCGACGAACCAAAGCGTCATGCAGCGTCACTGCCGCGTCCATGGCGGCGTGGTCCGCTTCCCAACGCTGCGTCGAGCCCTCGATGTCGGTGAAAAGAAATGTCACCGTGCCGGTGGGCAGGGACGCGGGCTTCTTGGGCTTCCCACTTGCGCGTGCCATCAACTCGGAGTTCGGACATGGCACCGGATTATCATACTTAATGAGCGCTTGCGGAGGAGGGGCATCAAACCAGCGAAATAGGAGGCGCTTCAGGCGTCCGCGTCGCGATCAGAGTAACCGCATGGAATGTCGTGGCGCTGAGGCTCAGTTTCTTAGAGCGCCTGCCTTTCACATCGAAACCATAACGATAGAGCGTCGATTCCATAACGGGTCGGCGCTCATTTCTTTCCGTTGAAGTCCGCCAATTTCCGCCACAATTTTTTGTTACGGGGGTACGGATTGGGGTAGGACGCGGGGCGTCAAGCTCTCGACCCGCACGTCACTTCGGCATCTTATATGTTACGGGAGACGGACGTCAAGATCGACGGGACCGATGCTAAAGGAACTTGAACTGATCGAGCCGGCATTGCATTTTGTTTGGCGCCGCAAAGCTGCCGAAGCGCTGAAGGTCTATTTGAGAGAAGGTTCTCTATGAAACTGCTTCGGGTCGGCGACGACCGGTTCAAGCACGCACTCGGGTTCACTATCATCAGGTTCAAGGTCTCAAGCGAGGACACCAACGGCGGTTTATTGATCATCGAACACAGCAACTTGACCAGAGGCGGCCCCCCGCGACATCTGCATCACGATCAAGAGGAGTGGTTCTATGTGTTGCAAGGGGAGGTCCTCATTGAGATCGGGGGGGAGACGACGACGCTGAAAGCCGGTGATTCTGTCCTAGCGCCGCGAGAGGTGCCACATGCCTGGGCGTACGTGAGTGAAAGCCCAGGCGGAATGTTGATCGGTTTTGCTCCGGCAGGCAAGATGGAGGCGTTCTTTCGCGCGGTAACAGGAGCCGAGCACATTCCGCAGGATGCAAAGCTCTTAAGTGACCACGGCATGGAGTTGGTTGGTCCACCGTTGTTGCAGCCTTGAGCGCCTGCCATTTAGGCAGGCGGTCAGCGGCCGCGGGCGGAAATAATCTCTGCGCCATCGCTAGAAGTCCGATTGAATAAAGCGTGGCGCTGTAGCTCAGTTGGTTAGAGCGCCTGCCTGTCACGCAGGAGGCCGTGGGTTCGAGTCCCATCAGCGTCGCCACCTGAAACCCGCACCGCGTAAAGCGTTGCGGGTTTTTCGCGCGCCGAGCGCGAGGCTGGTACTACAGCCTAACTACAGCCTGTCGACGAGAATAACGGCCGCCAAGACGCAAGGCAGCCAGCAGGCGGAACCGCAATGCCTTACAGTCACGAACGTTGACGCACTATTGGGGACAGAGACCCTAGGCGCCAGATACCAAGACACGCGCGAATCCCAGTCAGGCACGCAGGATGTCGTCGGTTCGAGCCCGATCAGCGTCGCCACCTAGAACGCAAGCCCCGCAACGAATTGCGGGCTTGTGTTTCTGGTACTAATCTTATGCCATGTGGCCTAATGTGGCTTATCTTCGGAAAACAGGGGGGCCGCGCCCGGTCCAGAATCTGGAACAACAGAGCCCGATATGCCAGTACTGCGCGTCTGCGGCTTCGTGATGGCGATCGCCGTGGTCGCCGCCCTCGCCGCATGCAGCAAACCACGAAGCTCGGATGCACCCACTGCCGGGATGCTGTCTTACGCTGCGCCCGACGGCTCGCAATGCATACCGAGCGTGCTCTCACACAGTTCGCCGCCAAACACAAACGGCCATGCCGGGATGGTTAGGATCCCAGGCGGCGAGTTCTCGATGGGCTCGAACAACCCTATGTTCGCGGATGCGCGGCCGTGGCATCGCGTCCGCGTCAGCGGCTTTTGGCTTTCTCGGACCGTCGTCACGAACACCCAGTTCGCGCGCTTTATCGGAGCGACGCACTACGTGACGGTCGCCGAACGGAAGCCGTTGCAAAAAGACTTCCCTGATGCCCCGCCGGAAAACCTGGTGGCAGGCTCACTGGTCTTCACGCCGCCTGCGCATCCCGTCGAGCTCAACGACGATTCGCAGTGGTGGCGCTACGTGCACGGCGCGAATTGGCGCCACCCGGACGGGCCGAAGAGCAGCATCGCCGGCAAGGGCGATTATCCCGTGGTGCAGATCGCGTTCGAAGACGCGCAAGCCTACGCGAAATGGGCCGGCAAGCGGTTGCCCACCGAGGCCGAATTTGAGTTCGCGGAGCGAGGCGGCCTGAGCTGCAAGCCGTACGCATGGGGCGATGAGTTCATGCCAAACGGAAAGC
>JBDTDR010000010.1:0-3073 GCA_039922955.1 Candidatus Tumulicola sp. | reverse complement strand
CCGGACACCGCCGGCCGGCCGACGCTCATCAAGGGAAACTCCCAGATACTCTTCGGCGGCATGGGGCGCCTCTCCGAGAACTGCGTCCTCAACATCAAGAACAAGTCGCATTCCGTGAGCGCGGCGATCACGGTGCCCGCGTCGGGTGCCGAGGGCGTGATCGTCGCCCAAGGCGCGAACATCGGCGGCTGGAGCCTCTACGTAAAGGGCGGAAAGCTGAAGTACTGCTACAACCTCGGCGGCATCCAACACTTCTTTGCCGAGGCGACGAGCCCGTTGCCTGCGGGCGATCACCAGGTGCGTATGGAGTTCGCCTATGCCGGCGGCGGCTTAGGTAAGGGCGGCAAAGTGACCCTCTACGTCGACGGCAAGCAGGTCGGCGAAGGGGACATCCCGGCAACGCTCGCAATGGTTTTCTCCGCCGACGACGGTCTCGACGTCGGCGAAGATTCCGGCTCCCCGGTATCGCCCGACTATGGCCAGCGCGGCAACGGGTTCACGGGTCACGTCAAGGGCGTGCAAATCGCGATCGCGGATGACGCCGTGAATCTCGATCATCTGGTGTCGCCGGAGGAAGCCATCCGCATCGCTATTTCGCGGCAATAGGTCGGCGACACGTTCTCGGTGCAGAAAACTGACGGTCAGGCCTTCGTCTGCGCTTCCCTGCAGGAACATGAGGCCGGTCCGCGAGGGTCGAACTACCCGGCATGAGGCAGCCGCATGGCGTTAACTAAGTCGCAGGTCGCGAAAATCTTTGGTCCCGTTGACGAAGTGTCTACGACACGTCAGCGTCCCGGGAATCGGACTGCCGTGCGGTCTTCGAGCGGCGGATTGCAATGTAAGAAATGCGGTTGTCAGTTCGTGCGATCTTCCGGAGAGCGCTATGCGCTCAAGCGCGCCTGCAAGCCGGCGCACGAGAAACTGTACCACGAAGCAGTCGCGGACCAAGGCAGCGAGGACGTTCCCGTTTCTTGACCGCGACCAAGCGCGCCGAGGGAATCGAGTATGCGATCCGCCTGCCCTCCAATCAAATAGCGTTACTAAAGCGCCGGTCTAAAGCTGTTGTCGGCTTTTACAACCAGCGCGGTCAACTGGACGCGGCTTTCATGCCGCTCGTTTGAGCGGGGAGCCGGCCCAACGAGCGCCGGATGAGCCCCAAAGATCACTTTTCATGGCTAACGCAGCCCGCCGAGGCAGCGAACCGAACGCCCAGACCTGGGAAACGCCTACGAGTTGCCGAATCGCTATTCCACCCGGTGGATACCGGCTTAGTCGTGCTTGCCGCGCAGCACGGATCGCACCGTATTGCGCGCCACGCCCGTCTCCCGAGCATAGAAGACGTTCAGCATGGGTAAGCATACTAGGTCAATGCCAACGAGAACGGTATTTCTTGCCCTTTGCGCCCTGAGTGCGACGCTCTGTGCGTGCGCAAGCAATCAGACTGATAAAACCAACACCACTTCGAGCGCGACCGTTACGCAAGGTGCCCAACGCGCCGACACGCCCCTGCCCGCTGAGACGAGCCCTCCCGGCGACATTCCGGATTCGCAAGCATTCGTTGTGTACACATTTCCAGATCGACACGTCACCATCGCCTATCCCGAAGGTTGGGAGCGCACATCGCAGCCGGCCGGCGTTACATTCGTTCATGAATTCAGCGGCGAACGCATTCGGAAAGGCAGCGGTATTTCCGGTGCATCCGCCGTTCGCGATCTTAAAAGCGCGACCGCAAGGGTACCCAGCGGCGTAGCCACGCTTTTGACCTACAGTTCAAACTCGCTCCCGAATGCGGTTACGGGCAAGCGAGTGCGCCTCCTAAACAACACCTATATTTTTAAAACCCCGAGCGGTCCGGTGGCACTCGATCTCTGGGCGCCTTTAGGATCTGATAACGTCGATCAGTGGAAGCACCTCGCGTCCACGTTTAAGGCGCGTTGACCCCGTCGCCGGTGCTCCAAGCGTGCGACCTGTACCGCTTCTATCACGCGGGCGAGGAAGAAACCTTAGCATTGCGCGGCGTAAGCTTGCAGGTGGAGGCGGGTGAGGTCGTTGCAATAGCCGGCCCCTCGGGAAGTGGGAAGTCAACGCTGCTTTGGTGTCTAGCGGGGCTGGATGAGCCGGACGGCGGCTATGTCATGGTGGCGGGCGAGCGCATGACACGGCGTCCCGAATCCGTACGCGCGGCGTTGCGAGCGCGGCACATCGGCATCTTGATGCAATCCGAAAATTTGCTGACGAACTTGAGTGTGGCCGATAACATCCGGTTGCAACTTGCGCTGGCCGGCGTGACCGATGGCAGCGCCATCCAAAGTGCGCTGCAGCGAGCCGACATTGGCCACCGCGCCGGCGCAAAAGCGGGCCAGCTTTCGGGCGGTGAAATGGCGCGAGCGGGCCTGGCCGTTGCACTAAGTACCAATCCTGCGCTGCTTCTGGCAGATGAACCGACCGGCGAAGTTGATGAGGAAACGGAAAGCAAGTTATTGCGCGTTCTCGACGATCGCCGAAAAAGCGGCGGCGCAACGATTATTGCAACGCACAGCGAGGCGCTTATGCGCTGGGCCGACCGAAACATTAAACTCGTGGACGGTCGGGTCATCGAATGAACGGCACGCTCGTTACGGCCGATCATGTTTCCAAAGTCTTTTGTACTTCGGGCGAAGATGTAAGTGCCGTTCGCGATGCTTCATGCACAGTACCATCCGCGGCCCGCATCGCGCTTCTCGGGCCTTCCGGGAGCGGCAAGTCGACGCTGCTGCAACTCCTGGGCGGGCTCGACATCCCGACAGGCGGAACGGTTACCTGGCCCGCATTCGGGCCTGACGTGCGCCCACGTAACGTCGCGTTCGTGTTTCAAAACCAAACGCTCATTCCCGCACTGAGCGTGCTGGAGAATGTGGAACTTCCGCTCCAGCTTCAAGGCGCAAGCGATCGTGGTGCGCGCGAACGTGCCCGTGCAGCCCTGGAGCGATTGGGGCTACGGGCGCTTTCAGATAAGCTTCCCGAAGAACTCTCCGGAGGCCAGGCGCAGCGGGTTTCGTTTGCGCGCGCGCTTGTCGGCGAACCGCGACTGATT
>JBDTDR010000009.1:0-13175 GCA_039922955.1 Candidatus Tumulicola sp. | reverse complement strand
TACGCCAAGGGCCGACTCCGGAATCACCCCGCGCGATGCAAACAATCCGAGCGCATACAGCGCGAACCAGGTGCCGGGGAGCAACGCGTAAGCGGAACGCTCGATGAGGGCCACACTCAGCGCGCCTCCGAGCACGATGCTCGGCGCGATCGATCGAGCGGCCGACCGGAACTGGCTTTGCGCTCCCGGACCTCGGTTCTTCAGCACCCACGCGGCAACGGTACCGTAGTTGAGGATTAGCGCTACCGCCAAGCAGGTTATCCAAATGACGAGGTAGGCGTGAAACGCCGCAGGGTCTCGCGGCAGCGGCGCGAGCCGAAGCTGAGCGGCACCGGCTGCGAGTGCGACGACGCCGCTGGCGGCGGCGGCCGGACCCGAGTAGCCCTCAAATCGCTGAAGGCGGGCGAGCCGATCGCGGACCTCGGCTAGGTCCGAAAGCGCGCGCTGGAACTCCATGCTTCCCCTCACTTTGCAGTGCAAAGCTCAAGAACTTTGTAACACAAAGCTTTGAGGAATGCAAGGCGGTTACTGACCATTAGAACTCTAGTTGACAGCCGTGGCCGGATGCGATAGTGTCTTATATTAGATTACTAATGAGACGGGGGTTGGATTGTCTCGAAAGAAATCGCTCATTCTCACGGACCACGAGCTACGGCTTATGGAGGTGCTCTGGCAGCGCGGCAACGCGACCGTCGCCGACGTCGTGGACTCCGTCGATCCGCCTCTGCTTGCGTATAGCACGGTTCTCACGACACTGCGCACGCTCGAACAAAAAGGGTATATCGCCCACGAGGAGGACGGGCGCGCCTACGTGTACCATCCGCTGGTCGCGCGCGACGACGCCGCAAAATCGGCCATGCGCCATATCCTCGATCGTTTTTTCGGGAACTCCCCCGGCGCCCTCGCTGTGGCGTTGTTGAACGACGCGCGCCTGAGCGACGACGACGCCGCCGCAATCAAACGCATGATTTCGCGAAATCGAAGGGCGACGCAATGATCGATGCCGCTCTCCTCAACGGCCTGTGGCAAGGCGCCCTCGTCGTGGCGGTCGCCACGTGTATCACGCTCGGGTTACCCCAGCGCCATGCGGCTACGCGTTACGCGGTTTGGTTCGCCGCGCTGCTCGCTCTGGCGCTCCTTCCAATCTTGACTCTCTGGCACCCGGCCGAGACCTTTACATCGTTGCCGTCGTCCGTGACACATACCGCCTCCGCTGCATCGCGCGTGACGCAACGAGCGGCAAACGCAAGCGGTTTGTGGCCCTTGGTGGCGTGGCTCGTCGGCGTCGCGTTTTGCTTGCTTCGCCTTGGGCTCAGTTACGTGCGTATCGCTCGAATCGTGCGCAAAGCCTTACCCGCGCCGGACATCGGACCGGACGTGTTAATTTCCGATGAGGTGGCGATCCCGTTTGCGGCGAGGCTATTCTCACCCTTGATTATCATTCCGAAAGGCGTTGCGGAAACGTTCGAAACCAGCGATCTTCACGCCATCATTCAACACGAGCGCGCGCACATTCGGCGTATGGACGTTGCCGGAAACCTCGTCCAGCGCGCGATCGAAGCGTGCCTATTCTTTAATCCATGGGTCTATATCATCGGGCGGAAACTCATCGCAGAGCGAGAGGCCGCCTGCGACGACTGGGCGGTGCATGCGATGCGCGATCCGGATCGTTACGCCGCTTGCCTCACGAAGTTAGCGCAAGGCGCGCAGCGCTCGCACGCGCCTCTACTCACCCCAAGCGCGATCGGATCGAAGCACCTGCTCGTCGGACGCATCGCGCGGCTACTCGACGGAAAGGCTACGCAGTTGAAGATTAACTATCTCGTCCTCGGCATGAGCGTCATCTCATTCGGAATCCTGGCCGTGCTTCTCCAATCGTCCGAGGGTTTGGCGTCGACCGGTTTCGTACATCCCGGGCCGGCCGCGAGCGTGGTTGCGGCCAGCGCGTGCACGTTTCCTAACGGCTACGCGGACGCAAAAGCCAAAGATGCCGCGCCGCCGGACATTCCAAAATCAGCCTACCGCGCCGGTCTCTCCGCCGGCGCGCTAGTGAACATTTCGGCCGACGGCCACCCGACGAGCGCAAAGATCGTCAAGTCGAGCGGAAACCCCGCCGTCGACCGCGCGACCGTCGATGCGGCGATGCACTCAACGTATTCCGCCGCCACCAAAGCGTGTAAGGCGGTTGCGTCGCAGTATTACTTCCACATCGAAACGGGGCCGTAGAGAGAGGCCTTAAAACGTCTGCCCGTTGCAGTTGGCGTGGAGATTCGACTTCGTGAGCCAAGGGGAGAAGGTCACGTTCGTACTTACGTTGGCACCCGAGCCCGTGCCGACCGGGCCTGGGCCATCCTTGGCGCCCCACCAGTTGCAGGTCGCGTCAGTGTTGAGGGAGCGATGAGAGCTGCCCGATGTGCGGAATGTAAGATTGTAGCAGATTCACGCTCCCAAAACCCTACAGGCTCCTAGTGAGACAACGTTAAAACGGGATTTCGTCGTCGAGGTCGTCGCCGAAGGCGTCGCCGGTTGAGGACGCTGCGGGTGCGGCTGCGGTGCCGCGGTTGCCGCCGTCGTAACCTCCGCCGCCGTAGTCGGCGCTTTCGTCGGCGCTGCCGGGGGCGTCGCGGCGGGATCCGAGCATCTGCATGTTGTCGATCACGACTTCGGTGGCTTTGCGCTTGTTGCCGTCCTTGTCATCGTACGACCGAATTACCAGCCGTCCCTCGACGAGCGCGTTCATGCCCTTCTTCAGATACGTGTTGCACGTTTCGCCGAGGCGATCCCAGGCGACGATGTCGACGAAGGTGGTCTCTTCCTTGTTGCGCGGGTTGTTGACCGCGAGCGTAAACTTCGTGACGCCTTTGCCCGACTGCGTGTAGCGAATCTCCGGGTCGCGCGTTAGGTTGCCGACTAGGATCACGCGGTTATATGAACCTGCCATCGCTTACTCTCTTTCGCTTCTCTACGTTAGGTTGTTAGTGACGCGATGGGTTAGTAGACCGGCGGCGGAGCCGGCGGAGTGGCCGCCGCGACCGCCGCCATGTGGGCGATCATCTTGGCGTCGAGCCGTACGACCAGCGCGCGAAGCACGTCCTCGTGCAGCTTCAGCAAACGTTCCAGCTCTTTTGAACCGGGGCCGTCGCTCTTAAACCCCATGACGACGTAGTTCCCCTCACGCACGTCGTCGATCTCGTAGGCGAGCCGCTTCTTGCCCAGCTTCTCGACGCTCACGACTTCACCGCGCTGGTTCTTGACGATCTCGGCGATCGCGCTGGCGCGCTCCTCGACCTCGTTTTCCTCGAGGGCGGGGCGCAGAATGTACGTCACCTCGTAGTCGGTCATCGTTTCCCCATCTATGGACGCCCGGCACGCGAGCGGCCCGCCTCACGCGACGGGCAGCGGGTTGGCCGCGGCGCCGCAAAGGCGGCTCCGGGACCCCCGCATCCTATCACACGTCTCGCGCCGCCAGCAATGACTACCACCCGGCGCCCCTGGCGGGAGGGCGGCAGGCGCCGCGCAGGGGACTCCCAGGCAGTTCGAAGGCGCGCGCATTACCGTTGAGCAAGGGAGCGGCGGCCGCCGCTCGCCCGGTAGATGCTGTGCAATTGAGGGAACCTCCAAGTACGTGCCGATTGCGAAGTTCGCGGTA
Organism: Candidatus Tumulicola sp.; assembly: GCA_039922955.1. Taxonomy (GTDB): domain Bacteria; phylum Vulcanimicrobiota; class Vulcanimicrobiia; order Vulcanimicrobiales; family Vulcanimicrobiaceae; genus Tumulicola. The sequence goes on along the minus strand of JBDTDR010000009.1, from coordinate 9,526 downwards.
CACCGCCGAGTAGCCGTTTCGATGATCGCCCTGGCAATTGTCGTGCTAGGCCTCTTTGCCGTTCCCCGGCTCCCCGTTTCGTTGCTGCCGAACTTCACCCAGCCCGTGGTCACGGTATCGGTCACGTACCCCAACGTCGGACCGCAGCAGATGGAGACGCTGATCACGCGCCCCGTCGAGAACGCGGTAAGCCGCGTGAACGGCATTGAGGAGATCCGGTCGAGCAGTTCCGAGGGCAACACCCGGGTCACCGCGCAGTTTTACTTCGGGACGAACATCGACACCGCGGCCGTGGACGTGCAGGAGCAGGTTTCTCGAATTTTCGGCACGCTGCCGAACGACCCGAATCTGCAGCAGCCGGTGATCACGAAGTTCGATTCGAACTCGCTGCCGGTCGTTCGGCTGTTCGTAACCGATCCGAACATGACGCTGCGCGATCTGGGGGATCTGTTCACCAATCAGCTCGCCGATGAATTCTCCTCGATCGACGGCGTTGCCGCGGTAACCGTCGGCAACGATCAGCAGCGAGCGATCCTCGTCGAACCGGATTCCGGCGCGCTCGCCGTCAACGGGATCACGCTCCCACAGATCATGCAGCGAATCCAGGAAGAGAACATCAACCTTCCGGCCGGCGTCGTCCAGGTGGGCAAGAGCGAGTATCTGGTGCGCGCGAGCGCGCTCCTTCAATCGGCCCAGGAAACCGGCAACCTGGTCGTCACTACCAAAAACGGCGCGCCGATTCGGCTCGACCAGGTTGCCAAAGTCTCGGATTCGATTCTCGAGCAGCGCAGCTTCCAGCGGTTGAACGGAATACCCGCCGTCGGAATGACGATCAACGCGCAGCCCAACGCGAACATCGTGGCGACGTCGGTGGGCGTGTATTCGAAAATCAAGACGATTACGCAGCGCTATCCGGGCATGCACTTCGGCGTGGTCTTCGATCAGCAGGGCTTTATCCGAGAAGCCATCGCCGCGCTCGAGCACACCGCCCTCTACGGCGCGCTACTCGCGATCTTGATCATCCTGCTCTTCCTGCACTCGTGGCGCTCGACGCTGATCGTCGCGGTGTCGCTGCCGGTCTCGGTTCTCGGTACGCTCTTTGCCGCGTACGCGTTCGGCTACTCGCTCAATATCATGACGCTCGGCGGATTGGCCTTGGCGGTCGGGTTGATCGTCGACGACGCGATCGTCGTCATCGAGAATATCTACCGGCACATGGCGCGCGGCGCGACGCCGATCGAAGCCGCCGAGTCCGCCACCGCCGAAATTTTCTCGGCGGTACTGGCATCCTCCATCACCGTCATCACCGTGTTCGTGCCGCTGGTCCTGATTCCAGGGCTGCAGGGCCTGCTGTTTACGCCGTTCGCCGTGATGGTGATGGTCGCCGTCGGCCTGTCGCTGGTGGTCGCGGTCACGCAGGTGCCGATGCTCGCCTCGGTTATTCTACGCAAGCGCTCCGAGTCTCCCGGAGTCGTCAACGGCGCGGCGACGAACGGGAGGCACCGCGGCGCTTACGCGCGCTTTTCGAGCGCCTTCGATAACCAATACGAACGCTTTGCTCGATGGTACGCTCGCAGGCTGACCCAAGCCGTCGATCGTCCGAAGATCGTTTTCGCGATAGCCGGCGCGATTCTCGCGGTCACGCTGGTCGCGGTGAAACTTGGCGCCGTGAAAACCGAACTCTTTCCTCCATCGAACTCCCACTTCGCCCGATTTAACCTGCAGATGCCGACCGGGACGGCCCTGTCGGTTATGAACGCCGTGGCGATCGACGTCGAGGACCGGTTCCGCAAAGATCCGCGCGTCGCGGACGTCGGCGCGCAGATCGGCTCGAGCGGCCCGGTCGGCGGCGAGCAAGTGACCAACGAAGCCAATCTCTCGGTGACCCTAAAACCCAACGTCGCGGGCCGGCAAGCGCAACAGTTCGTCACGCAATGGACCGCGTCGCTCACCGGCGCACGCTCCGCCTCGGGCGGCCGCGGACGCGGGTCCACCACCTTCTCGCCCGAACAGTTCAAGGCGATGCGCGCCCGTTTCGGCGCGCCGATACCCGGCCTTCAGGCCTTTGGGCGCACGATCGACATCGTCCAAAACATCATCGCGCGCGGCCAGGACGCCCTCCAAATTCAGATCTTCGGCCCGGATATCAATAAGCTCTATAACCTAGCAGAGTTCAGCGCCATCCCAAGACTCCAGGCCGAAATTCAAGGGCTGCAGCCGCCTCAACCCGGCATTACGAACTCGCAGCCCGAAATCGACGTCAACGTCAACCGTGCGATGGCGGCGCAACTCGGCGTCAGCACGCAAGCCATTTCGCAGGTAGTCGATATCGCCACCGCCGGCCAGACCGCCTCGTACATGCAGATCAACGGCACGCAGTATCCGATCGAGGTGCAGCTTCCACCCGATCAACGGCGCAGCTTGCAGGCGGTGCAAAATCTCAGGGTGCCGGTCGCCACCGTTCCAACCGGGTTGGTCGTCAACACCTCGTCGTCGGCGCCGATCGCCGCGGGCACCAACGGCAGCCTCTCGCTCAACACGGCATCCGGTCCGACCGGCAACTTTACGCTGCAAACGATGCCGCTCGCCGAAATCGCTAACATCACGTTCGGCACCGGGCCGTCGGAGATCACGCGCCAGAACAAACAGCGTGAGATCGATATCGACGCCGGTTTGAATATTCCACTCGGCGATGCCGTCGCACAGTCGACCGTCGTCATGAATTCGATCGCCTTGCCGTCGGGCTACCATTGGGCGTTCGGCCCTCAGGTGCTTCAGCAAGGCCAGACGTTCTCGAGCCTCGGCCTCATCGTGGCGCTCGCGATTTTGTTGATCTACATGCTGCTCGCGTCCCAGTTCGAATCGGTGCTGCATCCGATCGTCATCATGATCGCGGTCCCGCTGGCGTCGGCCGGCGTCGTGTTCGGCATCTTCTTTCGCAACGTCATCTGGGCGGCCGGAGACGCGCTCACGCGCCAGCCGTTCGCGCCGATGGCGTTCGGGCTTACGGCCTTCATCGGGGTGCTGATGCTGGTCGGCATCGTCGTCAAGAACGCCATCTTGGTCGTCGAATTCAGCAACCAGCTGCGCGAACGGGGGATGAGCGCCCGTGACGCGGTGCTGCACGCCGCTCCGATGCGGCTGCGACCCATTCTCATGACGACCTTCGCGACGATCGGCGGCATGACGCCGATCGCGTTGGGCATCGAAGCCGGGAGCCAGACCCAGGCCCCGCTGGGCGTGGTGGTGATCGGCGGGCTGGCCGTTTCGACAACGCTCTCGCTGATCGTCGTTCCGACCCTCTACCTGTGGGCGGCGCAGCATCTCGAGCCGCGACTCGGCGGCTTCCACCGCGGCGGCGAGATCAAAACCATCCACGCCCGAGAAGAGTTCGCCGAAGCGCCGATCAGCGCCATCGACTAAAGAATACGACGGTCATCGTCGCGCCGATCGCGATCACGAGCGCGCGCGAAATCGGTTGCGGCACGCGGCGGAAAGCGCGCGCACCGAAGTACCCCCCGAGGAGCGCGATTGCGGCCATCGGCAGCGCGAATCGCCAGTCGATAACGCGCGCGACGACGAACGGCACGAGCGCAACGCCGTTGATTGTCGCCGAAAGCACGTTCTTGATCGCGTTCTGGGCGTTGAAGCTTGGCAGCCCCGAAAAAGCGAGCACCGCCAGCATCAAGATGCCCATGCCCGCGCCGAAATAGCCGCCGTAGATCGCGACGAAAAACTGCGCGGCGATTTGCCACGGGGCGTGACGCGCGACACCGTCCGACCCGCGCGTCAGCCAGAGGCTGGCGACGAAAACGACCGTCGCGAAGAGCAGCAGCCAAGGAATCAACCGCTCGAACAGCGCCGCCGGGGTGACAAGCAGCGCGACCGCACCGATCAGCGATCCGGCGATGCTCGCAACGATAGCCGGCAGCAGCATCGACCGATGCGCCACAACCTCTTCCCGATAGCCGCGCGCGCTCCCGACCATCCCGACCCACAGGGCGGCGTTGTTGGTGGCGTTGGCCGAAATGGCAGGAACGCCCGCAAACAACAGCGCCGGAAACGCAAGGAAACTGCCGCCCCCGGCGACGCTGTTCATCGCGCCGGCAACCAGCGCCGCCGCGCCCGGCAGGACGATCGGTGCGAAGGTCAACTCCTAAAGCGTCGCGCGCTCGCGCTTGGTGACGCGATAAACGTGGCGGACGTTCTTGAGCGACTCGAGTTTCGTGAGAATCTTGTGCAAGTGATCCAGATCGCGGATCTGCACCGTCAGGCTGGTCGCCGCCAAGCCGTCCCGGCGGACGCGCGCGGTGACCGAACTGACTTGCGTTTTCAACTCGGCAAAGACCGCCATGATATCTTGCAGCAGCTGCGGCCGGTCTTCGGCTTCGACCTCGATCTCGACGGCGTGGGTGAGGTCGGCGCTCGTGGTGGTCCACTGCGCCTGTAAGATCCGCTCCGGCGTCGCGTTCATGTAGGCCACGTTGGGACAACCGGCGCGATGGACGCTCACCCCGCGCCCGATCGTTACGTAACCGATGATCGGGTCGCCTGGAACCGGCGAACAGCATTTCGAGAGACGCACCAGCACGTCGTCGACGCCGGTGATTCGGACGCCGGTCGATCGGCGAGCGCTCTTGCGCGCGGCCGGCTTGCGCCCGATCTTGGTGAGGTCGACGACGTTCGTGCTCTTGACTTCGTCGCGTATGCGATTGGCAACGGCCTGCGCGGAAGCGTCGCCGAAACCGATAGCGGCGTATAAATCTGCCGGCGTCGTATAGTTCAAACGCGTCGCGATGCGCTCGATTAACTCACCGCGTGCCGTGTCCACGCGCACGCCGGCCCGCGCGAGTTCGTGTTCTAGGGTTTCCTGCCCGGCCAGGACGTTCTCTTCGCGCCGTTCCTTGCGGAACCACTGCTTGATTTTGTGCTTGGCGCTGGAGGTCTTGACGATCGAAAGCCAATCCAGCGACGGGCGGCCGCTGGTCTTGTTAACCAGGATCTCGCAGATATCGCCGTTGTTGAGCTGCGAGTCGAGCGGAACGATCCGGCCGTTCACCTTCGCGCCGACGCAGTGGTTGCCGACGTCGGTATGCACGGAGTAAGCGAAATCGAGCGGCGTTCCACCCGCCGGCATGGAAAACACGTCGCCGCGCGGCGAGAATACGAACACCTGCGAGTCGAACAGATCGAGTTTGAGGTTTTCCATGAACACGCGTGAGTCGCGCATATCCTTTTGCCACTCGAGCAACGCGCGCAGCCACGACAGCTTGTTCTCGAACTGATCGACCTTACCGCCTTCTTTGTAACGCCAGTGCGCCGCGATGCCGTACTCGCTGGTGCGATGCATTTCCCACGTACGAATCTGAATCTCGAGCGGCTCGCCGGTCGGGCCCACGACCGTCGTATGCAACGATTGATACATGTTCGGCTTCGGCATCGCGATATAGTCTTTGAATCGCCCGGGCAGCGGCGTCCACAGCGCGTGGACCGCGCCGAGGGCTCCGTAGCAGTCTTTGACGCTGTCGACGATGATCCGAATCGCCGTAAGATCGTAGATCGTCGAGAAATCGCGGCCGCTCTTGAGTTTGGCATAGATCGAGTAAAAGTGCTTGGGCCGTCCCTGAATCTCCGCGTTGATCTTCATCTCTTTGAAGTCGGAGCGGAGCCGGCCGATCGCTTCCTGTACGTCGGCCTCGCGCTCGTGCCGCGACTTGGCGACCAGCTCGACGATTTCGCGATAGGGTTCGGGGTCGAGATACCGCAGGCAGTCGTCTTCGATTTCCCACTTAATCTTCCAAATGCCGAGACGATGCGCGATCGGAGCGTAGATGTCGAGAGTTTCGCGCGCGATGGCCTGTTGCTTGGCTGCCGGCAAGCTCGCAAGCGTGCGCATATTGTGCAGCCGGTCGGCGAGCTTGATGATGATGACGCGGATGTCCTTGGCCATCGCCATAAACATCTTGCGAAGGTTTTCGACCTGCGCGTCTTCCTTGGATTGATAGGGGATCCGCGTCAGCTTGGTCACGCCGTCGACGAGTTGAGCGATCTGTTCTCCGAACTGTGCGGCGACCTGATCGCTCGTGACCGACGTGTCTTCGACGACGTCGTGCAGGAGCGCCGCCGCGATGGTCTCGCGGTCCATCTCCAGTTCGGCCAGAACCCCGGCGACCGCAAGCGGATGCTCGATATACGACTCGCCCGAGGCCCGGTGCTGACCTTCGTGGGCGGCGTGGGCAAGCTCGTAGACGCGCGTGAGCCAAGCCCGGTCGGCCAACGGGTCGTACTGTTGAACGCGGTCGATGAGTTCGTGGATCGTCATGGCGGTATCGGCCTATTATACCGCGAGCCCGGCGAGATGCCAGCCGCGCACCGGCAGGCGGCTAGCGCGGGGGGACGGGGTTGGGGGTCCCGGGGCTCTCGACGGTCTCGATATCGAGCTTGTCTTTAAAGAAAATCGTCGCGATTTTCCCGGTGTGCTCGAGGATCATCCAGAGATAGATGTTCCCGTCCGCACAGCGCATTTGATAGATGTAGCCGTGCGCCCCGGGCGGGATGTCGGCGGCGGAGAAGGGCCCGATGAAGACCGTCTCCGTAAGCGGGCCGAGCCCGGCCAGCGCGTGCGCGACCTCGTTGACCTTTGCGTCGGTGAGCTTCGGCAGGACTTCGGGGGCATATAGGCTCCGGTTGATGGTCGCCGCCTGCCAGGCCACGAACTGCTGACGAACGACCTTCGTAACGGCTGGATCGGCCACCGGCGTCGGTGTCGGCGCCGGCGTGGGAGTCGCGTGCGCGCCCGCGGCGCCTGCCGGCCCCGCCAGCGCGACCGCGATGCCTAGCATGAAAAACGTCCCTCGGATAAATCGTACGTGCATGATTCCTAATAGCTCACGAAGGTGACGACGTCGGCGCCCGGCAGCGCATCGCGTCCTTTGAGTGCGCCCAGTTCGATCAAGAAGGCAAACGCCTCTACCGTTGCACCGAGCCGCTCGAGCAGCCGCCCCGTGGCCGCCGCGGTGCCGCCGGTAGCGAGCAGATCGTCGACCACGACGACGCGTTCGCCCGCAACGAGCGCGTCGGCATGAATTTCCAAAGCATTGGTGCCGTACTCCAGTGCGTACTCCTCGCTGAGTTTGTCGTGCGGAAGCTTACCCGGTTTGCGGATCGGAATGAACCCCGCGCCGATCGCGTAGGCCAGCGGCGCGCCGAAAATGTAGCCGCGCGCTTCGATCCCGACCACGTAACCGATTCCGCGATCCCTGAAGCGATCGACGAAGAGGTCGATTGCCCGGCGAAAGCCTTGCTTATCCTTCAACAACGGCGTAATGTCACGAAAAAGGATCCCGGGAATCGGAAAATCCGGGATCGTTCGAATAAGCGCTTCGATCTCCACGAGGAACTGAGGTTCGAGGAACGGTGCGACGCGCCTCTTCGTCACCAACCCCCACGACAGATACGGCGGATACCCCGGCTAGGAACGTTGGCCGTTCGCGGCGCGCTGGGTCGTCCCAGCGTGGATGGCTCCGCGCCTTCTTCGGCGATTCCGACGCGCGGCGGTTACTCGTGGCCTTCGCCATGGCCATCGCGGTGCACGAAATCCTCGCCGGGTTGATCCCGCTGCGGGCTCCGCGCAATCCGCCGGCGCGCGAAGTCGTGTCGCACGTAACGATGGCGCGCATTGCCGTGCGGCATCCGCGACCGCCGCCGCCACCGGTCGTCAGTCACGCACGCGTCATCGCACCGGTCGAAGCGCACGTCGTCGCGCACGCGGTGAGCGGTGCGCCGGCGCGCGCGGAGATCGTCCGCCGCGCCGGCGCCGCCCGGCCGAAACCGCCGGCGTTCTCAAACGCGAAACCCGTCGCGGTCGTTCCGGTGGGCGCGCAAGGTGCCGGCGCGGGCACTCGATCGGGAGCCGGAAGCCTCGGCACCGGCAGCCAAACGGGAACCGGAGCCGGAAACAGCGGGAACGGCAGCGGCGCGGCGACCGGCAACCAGCCGTGCGGATTCGTTGATTTCTCCGATCCGCACGGTTCGAGGTTCGATCCCAATACGCACGGGTTCTGGGTGGACATTCGCATCAGCGTGCATTTCCCCGACGGCCGCTCCGATTCGCTGATGCTCGACTATCCGTGGTACTACGCGAACGAAGCATCCAACCCGTGGTCGGACCAAAATTTGAGCAATCCGGATTTTCCGACCACCTTTCAAATGCCGCCGTCCGACCAACGCTCGGGCGAGCCGCCCTTAGTGCAGTACGTCATCGCCCACACGGGTCCGGACGGCTACACGCTGCTCAAAGATTGTCCCGCGCCGCAGCCGCGTTAGGACCGGCAATCAAATGCGGCGTGACGCGTTCGCGAAGGTCGCCGCGGACCCAAGCGACGACGAACGAGCGCAGAATGCGGGCCGTGAGGCCCCAAATCCGATGGCCGTCGTGATCGAGCACTAAGCTCTGCACGCGAACGCCGGCGTAATCGACGCGCCCTTCGCGGACCCCTTGCTCGAGAAGCGTCGCGAGGGGAACGACGAAAACCCCAGCGGTTTCCGCCGCATCGATCGTCAGCGCGCCGGCTTCGACGATCGCGACGAACGTCGTGACGTCGAAGTTGTTGACGAGACGCTGTTGCAGCATGGGTAGTTCGGCGACGATCGTCGCGCGCGCTGGTTCGATGCCCACTTCTTCGTGGAGTTCGCGCAGCGCCGTGGCCTCGAGATCGCGGTCTTCCGGATTAACGCCGCCTCCCGGGAGGCCGATCTGCCCCGGATGATCGCGCAAGTGCGCCGCGCGCTCCACAAAGACGATCCCGTGAGGAGCGGCGCGAAAGATGGCGATGACGACGGCGGCCCGGCGGCGCATGCGCATGAATCCGATCATAGCGAATCCGGCGGCGGCGGTCGAGATCGGCAGAAGCTCGCAGCGGCGTCGCGAAATGCGACGTGATCGTCACTCGCCCTCGAAGCCGGTGAAGCGGTCCACCAAGGACGGCACGATCTGCGTACCAAGTTTCCACGGCTGGGGCGGGTCGATGGCCTATCCAAACACGGGCCATCCAGCGACCATGACGCTCATCAGCAGCACCACCGCCTACAACCCGCCCTTGTTCCCCCCGCCCGGGTCCACGATCTTCTTTCTCCAAGTCGGTCTGAACACCAAGACGACGTTCGGCAGCAGCTGGAATCTCTTTTACTCGTGCTCCACGGTCGCAAAAGCGGGAAAATACGGTGGGGCCGTCACGGGACTAGGAAACTCATTCAAAAATCGGAGTGTCACCTCGTTCGTCATTTCGATCGTTCCCGGCAAGTTGAGCGGCACAAAATGCTAAGCCGCGATTCGGGCTAGCGCACTAGCCGCCCGGCGCGCTCGTCGCAGTAGGCCCCTGACTTCATTCGTCAGGAGGCCTCATGCTTCAAAACGTCACCGTCTCGCCGTCGCGCCGCGCGCTCGAGTTCGGGATCTATCGCGACGGCGACAACAACCTCGACGCAATCCAAAAAGCAACCGTTTCGCAGGCAGTCCACGCGAGCC
>JBDTDR010000008.1:0-11040 GCA_039922955.1 Candidatus Tumulicola sp. | reverse complement strand
CGCGTACTCGGCGCTGATCTGCGACGGGCCGCCGGGCAGCGCGGCGCTGAGTTCGAGCGTCGGAGTGAACGCGAAGTACGACTGCGGCACCCCTCCGGAATTATATCCGCTCGATGCGTTGAAACCGAGGGTGCCCGATACGCCGAACTCGGAGTTGAGCGTGTAGGCCCAGTTGAAATTGCCCGTGTATTGGGCGTTGCCGGCTCCGAACGCCGGCGGCCCGGTTGGAATCGTGACGACCGCGCTGACGCCCCAATCCGCGTTCGAAGCGTATCCGAGTTCGTATTTGGCACCGATGCTCAGGTCGCTCAAACCGGCGGCGGCGATTCCGCCCAGCGACGAATGATTTTCGCTAATCGGGCCGACCTCGAAATCGAGGTGCGGGTCGAACGTTCCGATGCGAAACAGCGACTGCGGATACGACGCCGTCGTGCCTCCGCCGGGTCCGGTGGTGACGGTATTCTGATACCCGTTCTCGACGTCAAAGTGGCCGGTTCGAACGGTGCAGACGCCCGTGCCGAAAGTCGGGCGGTTGACGATCGAGAGCAACGAGCCGCACGGATCGCTCGGTGCGGCCGCCGCGGCGGCGGGAGTCGGCGCCGGCGCCGGCGTGGCGTTTTGCGCGTTACCGGGAACGGCCGCCAGCCCGAACGCTGCGGCCCACGCGACGGCGGCGAGGATTCGCCCTGAGACGGTCATGCGGAATATCCTACAGCGCCTGGCCTGCTGTCAACCGCCCGTTCGGATCATCCGTTCGGCGGCTACCCCGGCGTCGAGACTCGGCGTATCCTAGCCGGGTGCTCGAAATCGGACTCGTCCTACTCTCGATCGTCTGCTTCATCATCTTAGACGCGGAGAGGCCTTCGTCAACGTGCTGGAACTCAACCTCGCTCTCGACGGCATCCGCCCCGACTAGCAGGCGGTTAATCCTCGGGCACAACCTCGGCGCTCGTCTCGGGCCGGGTCAGTACCAGCAGCTCTCGCGCGCCGGCGTCGAGTAGGCGACGCGCAAACGAAGCGGGTTGGAACCATCGTCGGCGATGCGTAGTTCCCGAAACCGCGATCGTCGTCTCGGGTTTTACGCGAGCGATTTCCAGCAGTCGTTTCGGGACGTCGTCGGCGATTTCTTCGATGAACTCGACGTTCGTCTTGCGCGCCTCGGATCGCAGCGTCTCGACGGCCTTTGCGTCAACGCGCTCGTTGGAACCGGCGATATGCGCGATCGCGAACTCGATCGCCAGCCGCGCCGCGATGCGTCCGGCGCGGGAAATCGTGTCAAGATTGTACGCTCGCGAGTCGACCGTCAGCAGAAGACGCTCGAACGGCGAGGCGATGCGCTCTCGATAGCGCGCGCGAAGCGCCTCGCGAAGGGCTAGTTCGCGCAGCGCGAGCAGGTTCTCGGTTCGAAAGAAGTGTGCGAGAGCTGCCTCGACGCGTTCGGGCGGATAAATCTTTCCTTCGCGCAAGCGTTGGCGCAACGTTTCCGGCGTCACGTCAACGAGAATCACCTCATCGGCGAGCGAAAGGATGCCGTCGGGCAGCGTTTCGCGGACGATGGTTCCCGTAAGGCGCCGCACCGTATCGCCGAGACCCTCGAGGTGCTGGATGTTCAACGTTGTGATCGCGTCGATGCCCGCGCGCAGCACGGCCAGCACGTCGTAGAAGCGCTTGGGTGCGATCGATCCGGGAGCGTTGCTATGCGCGAGTTCGTCGATAAGCGCGACCTGCGGGTGCCGGGCGATCAGCGCCTCGCGATCGAACTCTTGGTACGTAATACCGTTGGCGATGACGGTCTTGGGTGTCAGGACGGTCAAACCGTCGAGCAGTTCGCGCGTTTCCTTTCGACCGTGCGTCTCGATGAAACCGGCGACCACGACGGCCCCTTCGGCTTCGAGCTGGTGCGCGCGATCCAGCATCGCATAGGTCTTGCCGGCCCCGGCCGCGGCCCCCAGATACACCGTCAGCTTTCCGTAGCCGACCCGCAGCCGATCGCCGGCTGTGTGCGAGTACGGGGATCGCGCGGCGTTCTCGGCGAGGTACGTTTGATCCGTGCCGACGATGAAGAGATCGTAAGCCAGTGGGACGTTTGCAAGCTTGGCGGCGGCTCTGCCGTTGGGAACCGCAACCAAAGCCGCATGGAGCGCTTCGCGGGCCAGCGCGGTTGGGTCCCCGGACTCACGTAGGATTTCGCCTCCGAGTTCGCGGGCCGGCGACTCGAGCGACGCTGCGGCGACGCCGGCGGTCGGCACGACTTCCAGCGATAAGTCGAGAGCGCGGGCGATCGCCGCGGTGCGTTTGAGGAAAGGCGCCGGGTCAACCCCGGGATAGACGAACGCTGCTGCCATCGAACCGCGCCCCGCCTTGACGACCGGAAGCGTGAGATTATCGAAGGTGCGCAGCAACAGTTCGCGGAGCATGTAGAGCGTTTGATCCTTGAACATGCCGTTGAGGGCGCGATCGATATCCCGTTCGTTGACGACTTTTCCGGCCCGGACGCGGCTGCGGAGAAGCTGCGGAGAAACGTCGAGGGCGATTGCCTCGTCGGCGCTCTGCAAGAACGATAACGGGACGATTTCGCGAACCGGATAGCCGATCAGGGTTTCGGCAACCGGCGCCACCGTCTCGAGGTGAGCGATGTTGAACGCACCGATGACCCCGATCCCGCGCTCGCGCAGCGCCAGGGCATCCTGCCAGCGTTTGGCGTGGACCGAACCGTTCAAATTCTCGTGGGCGAGTTCGTCGAGGAGCAGCACGTCGGGCTTGTCGCGCACCGCCGCCGCGTAGTCGAATTCTTCAAACGTGCCGTCGCCGATCGTAACGTGACGGGATGGGATGCGCGGCAACGTCGCGGCCGCGCGCTCGAGATCGGGCCGGCCCTTCGTTTCGATCCAGCCGATTGCGACGCGCTTGCCGCTGGCCTGCAAACGCCGCGCGTCTTCGAGCAGGCGGCGCGTCTTGCCGGCGCCCGGAGCGCCGGCGACGTACACGACGAGGCGTGCGCCGCCTCCGAGCTCGCGAAACAACTCCTGCGCCTTCGTCGTCCGATCCATCGCCTGGCGGCTTCGCGCGCGCGGCGAGGCGCCCCCGCCGGGGCAGAGAAGGCGTTGCGGATGGCCCTCGTGTGCTACGCATTGCTGGCGGCGGCCGATCGCACCCAAGCCGCAGTGGTCGCATTGCGCAAGGGCTACATTTAAGCGCGCCGATCGCGTCAGTAGCTTTGACTGCGGATGCGACGAATTGCCCTGAGAACGTAGGGAATCTCGCCGACGTTGAATCGCTCCGCCGCACCGATGGCCATGACGTACCGCTGTCGCCGGTCGCCGCCGTCCATCCCGACGTCAATCTCGTACCGCCCCGGGGGCAGGTGGAGAGTGAGATCGGTGCTTTCCAAATACGTAAGCCGTGAGAAGGGCTCGTAAAACGTCTTGCCACCGATCAAACCCAAACGAGCCACACGAACGCCGCCCGAACCGCTTAGGATCGCCACCGGACGAGCCGGGTTGGAAACATCGCGCCGGTCTACCAGGAGGTTCCAAGGCACTTGAAGCGGGCGTGTGACGGTAAAGACGAAGACATCGTGTTGACCGCGAGACAAGCCTCCGTAGTACGCCCAGGACTTGGCGGGGTCGGGAATGACGACGGGACGATCCATGCCGCGCGGCGAGCAAACGAATCGTGGGTCGTGCGCGCATGCGGGCCGTGCCGAGAGATACCCAAACGCGAACCATACGAGCACCGCGAGCGATGCGACGCTTACGACCCGCCCAATCGACGACCTCACGGCAGAGGTTAGACGCCGCCTAGCAGCGTGCGGATGCGTTCGGCCGCACCATTCTTTACGATCACGATCATTGAATCGCCGGCGTGCAGCGTGGTATCGCCGGTGGGAATCTCCAGATCGCGGTCGGGACGATCGACCGCCACCACGACCGAGTTCAGCGGGAGGTTGAGTTCGGCTAGGCTCTTGCCGTCGACGGGCGACTGCTCGGGGATGGCGACCTTCACGAGCTGCATGTTGCCTTTGCCGAAGAGATGCATCGTTTCGAGCATCGAGCGGTACTTCGACGCGTTGACGTGCTCGTTGAGCACGTCGAGGATCAGTTCGGTCGAGGAAATGACGGTAACGGGATCTTCCACGTCGAGCGAGTCGAAGATCAGTTTGTTGGCGGGATTGTTGACGCGGGCGATGCAGCGCGCCTTGGATTTCTTTTTGGAGAGCAGCACGACCACGAGATTGTCTTCGTCGTCGCCGGTGTCGGCGACCACGACGTCGGCGCGAACTACCCCGGCGGCCTCGAGCACGGCGGGATCGCACCCATCCCCGACCACCGTTACTTGACGGTCGATCAGCCGTTCCAAGGTCTTGGCTTTGCGCTCGTCTTTTTCAACGACGACGACTTCGTGCCCCTGGTTGACCAGCGCGCGCGTCAGATACGAGCCGACCTTTCCACCGCCTACGATCAAAATGAACATGAACGTTACGCGGTCATTCTGACCGTCGGCGTGGCGCTCCCGAAGCGCTGCGCGAACTCGCTGATAGCTTCGGGCGCGACGACGGCGTTGACTTCGTCGCCCTCTTCGAGCACCATGTCGCTGGATGCCACCATCACGCCGCCCGACGCGCGCCGGACCGCGGCGATCCGAATGCGGCCGGAATCTTCGATGTCTTTGATGGCCTTGCCGGCGTCGGATTCCGTGACGACCGCCGAAATCGAAGTCAGCTTGCCGAAATTGAATGACTGCAGCGAGTCCCACGGCGCTTCCATGAGGACGTCGCGGATCAGTTTTGCGCCGACGGTCGTGGGACAGACCGTCTGAACGCCCAGTTCGCGGTACATTTGTCCGCGCGGCGGATCGTAGATCCGCGCGACGATCCGTTTGATCTTGAACATGCGCTGCGCGATGAGTGCGGCCATGATGTTGCGATTGTCACCGTTGGTCACCGCAATGAAGCCGTCGGCCGTAGCCGCTCCGGCTCGCTTGAGCACGTCGTAGTCGATGCCGGTGCCGACCACGACGTGTCCTTTGAACTTCTGCCCGAGGCGTTTGAATGCGGATGCGTTTTCGTCGACGACGATGACTTCGTGGGCGTCGGCATCGAGGTATTTCGCCAGTGCGGAGCCGACGCGTCCGCACCCAACGATCAGGTATCTCATGAACGACGGAGCCTTTCCCAACGTGCGTCCGTTTCCCCTGGCGGCAGGAGCCCGGGAGAGGTATGCGAATAATCGGGAGCTTTTATCGGGGCGTGGCTCAGCTTGGTAGAGCGCTACGTTCGGGACGTAGAGGTCGCTGGTTCGAATCCAGTCGCCCCGAAATTTCCCCGACTTATTCTCGAATACAGCCGGGAGCAGGCTTGTTTTCTAAGTTTAATCTGGCCTCGCGGCGCGTGCTTCGCATCGCCGAACAAGAGTGCCGTAACCACAGCCACTACTATGTTGGCGCCGAACATCTGCTGGTCGCCTTGCTCGAAGAGCGGGACCCGTCGATTCTTCGTGGCCTCAACGCCGACGGGATCGACGTTCGCGACGTCCACGCCGAGGTGCGGCGGAGGCTGGGGACGGGGGACGACCGTCTGTGGGAGGGTATCCTGGTGACGCCCCGCGTACGCAAAATTATTTCCCTGGCGGAAGACCGCGCCGGCGACCGGGAGATCGCGCCGATCGACCTTTTCGAAGCCCTCCGGCTCGAGGGCGGCAGCCTGGCGGCGGAAGTCCTGCGCCGGGCGTCTCCGCGAAACACGGCCTCGGCGACCGAGTAAACGACCCTGCATGGAGAACTTGCAACACCTGGTCGTCGCGCTGGTCGATCAGTACGGATACGCCGGGCTGTTCGTCGGCCTGGTGCTCGGGAACATCGGCGCGCCGATCGGCAGCGAGATCGTTCTGCCGGTCGCGGGGGGCTTAACCGCCACTGGGCACCTCGGCTACCTTTGGCTGACGATCGCCGTGGCCGTCGCGGGCGAACTGGCCGGGCAGTCGATCGGCTACGCAGTCGGCCGGTACGGCGGGGTTCCGGTGATCGAGCGCTTCGGCAAGTACGTCGGCTTCCATCACGCCCAACTGGTTCGAATCCACGGCTTCTTCGAGCGTTACGGAACCTTCGCGATTTTCATCTGCCGGTTCTTGCCGGTCATTCGCGGCATCGTGGGTTTTCCGGCCGGCATCGCCGAGATGAATCTGGCGCACTTCTATCTCTGGACCTTTTTGGGCTCGCTGGCGTTCTGCACCGCGCTGATCGTGCTGGGCAACGCGCTCGGGGGACACCTCGACGCCATCCTGCCGCTGCTTCACCGGGGCGGTACGATCGTGGCCGTCGGCGCCGTCGTGACGATCGTCGCCGGCATCGCTATCGTGCGGCTTCGCTCGCGCAAGAGCGACGTCGCACGGCGCGCTGAGGGCGATTCGGGCTTGGGGTGACGCACGATCGGATGCTGACCCAGATCCCGGATGCACCGGGCGTCTATCTGATGATTGGTCGCGGCGGCGAAATTCTCTACATCGGGAAAGCCGTTTCGCTGCGCAGCCGGGTGCGTTCGTATTTTCAAGAAAGCGCGGCACATCATCCGCGAACGGTTGCGATGGTCGAACGAGTCGCCGACGTTCGCACGATCGTCGTCACCAACGAAGTCGAAGCGCTGATCCTCGAAGCCAATCTGATCAAACGGCACCAGCCGCCCTTCAACGTCCGGCTTCGCGACGACAAGCGCTATCCGTATCTCAAAGTGACCAATGAGGGTTTTCCGCGCGTCGTGTTCACGCGGATGGTGAAGGACGACGGGGCGCGATACTTCGGCCCGTATACGAACGCGCACGGGTTGCGCGAGCTGATCGACCTCGTCCGCCTGGTCTTTCCACTGCGGACGTGTCGCGAGCCGATCGACGGGCGGCGGAAGCGGCCCTGCCTGCAGTATCACATCAAACGCTGCCTTGCGCCCTGCGTCGGCTATCAGTCCGAATCGGAGTACGACGGGATGATCGACGAAGTCGTGCTGTTTCTCGAAGGCAAGCAAGAATCGCTGCTCGCCCGGCTGCAAAACGAGATGACCGAGGCGGCGGAGCATTTCAACTTCGAGACGGCGGCGCGCATCCGAGATCGCATCGTCGCGGTGCGGCGCGTCACCGAGGGTCAGAAAGTCGTCTGGAAATCGCGTCTCGACATGGACTTGATCGCCATCGCGCGATCGCTCGGGCAAGCCTGCATGCAAGTGTTCTTCGTGCGCGGCGGCAAGCTCATCGGGCAAGAGCACTTTATTCTCGACGGCGTTGACGATCAGCCGGACTCTGCCTTGATGGGAGACTTCCTCAAACAATTTTACACGGCGCGTACGGCCGGCGCGCCGGAAGGCAGCGGCGTTTCCAGCGGGCGCGTCGCACGCGACAACCAGGCACCGGTTCCCGTGAAGGCGCGGGCGCGGGCGACCCCGGCGAATGCCGGCGCGCTGCCCAAGGAAGTGCTGGTCGCGGAACTGCCCGACGAGCGGACGACCATCGAAGCGTGGCTTTCGACGATCAAAGCCGCGCGCGTGCGGATTCTGCAGCCGCGCCGCGGCGTGCGCGCGCAGTACTTGCGTTTGGTGCGCGAGAACGCCGAGCAAAACCTCAAAGCGTTCTTAGCCCATCAGGAAATACAGGAGTCGGCGCAGGCCCGTTCGCTCACCGATCTCGCCGATGCCCTCGAGCTTCCGGAACTCCCGCATCGCATCGAATGCTACGACATCTCGAACATTGCGGGCACCAATTCGGTCGCCTCGATGGTCGTCTTCGTCGAGGGGCGCGCGAAGAAGAGCGAGTACCGAAAATTTAAAGTCCAATACGACCGCGGACCCAACGATTTCGCCATGATGCAGGAGACGCTGCGCCGGCGCCTGCGGTACCTTCGCCGCGTCACCGACGACGAGGGACGCCTCCTCGAACGGGAACTGGCAGGCAAAGAAAAGTTCAACAAGAAGCCGGACTTGCTGCTGATCGACGGCGGCAAAGGGCAGCTGAGCGCGGTCGTCGAGGTCATGGAGGAACTCGACATGACCGGTTTATCGGTGGCCGGGTTGGCAAAGGAGCACGAATGGCTCTATCTGCCGGGCCAAGCCGAACCGATCGTGCTCCCGCCGCATTCCCCGGCCCTGCACCTGGTGCAGCGGATTCGGGACGAAGCGCACCGCTTCGCCGTAACCTACCATCGTCAGCGGCGCGCGAAGTCCATGCTGCAGTCGGCCCTGGATGCGCTCGATGGCGTCGGCCCGGTGCGTAAGAAGCGGCTTTTGACGGCTTTTGGTTCGGCGGCCGGCATCAAGCGGGCCGGCATTGACGAGATCGCCGCGGTCAAGGGCATGACGACGACCTTGGCGGCGAAGGTAAAAGCCGCGCTCGACGCTAAGGCTGCCTTCGATACCACTTCTGGGGTGTAGAAGCAGCGAGAGGAAAGGGAAGAACATTGCATCTACTTTTTCGCTTCATCGTCAACGCGATCGCGCTCTATCTCATCGCGAAGTACGTCCCCGGCTTCAATCACGGAATAACGGTGTGGACCGCCGTGATCGCGGCGCTTATCTTCGGAATCGTCAACGCGTTGATCGGCCCGATACTTCGGCTCATCACGCTCCCTCTGACGGTTGTGACGTTCGGGTTGTTTTCGATCGTCGTGAACTTGATACTCTTCGCAATCACGGTCTGGGTCACGCCGAACTTCCACAACACCGGCGAAATCAATCCGTGGCTCGCCAACCTTTACGGGGCGATCATCATGACGATCGTTTCGGTGCTCATGCACCAAGCGTCGAAAACCGAAGGCTCCCCAACCTAGGGACCGCTCGCTCGGCCGTTCGCGCGCGAAACCCGGCGCTTGTGCCGGCGTGTTATAATTCCGTGTCGCCCGGAGCTGTGCGAAGGGCGGCGGTATGATCGCGGGGCTGAAATAGGTTCGACAGGAAGGTCCGTGATCGGTGTCAGCAGGCGGAGCTGCGAGCCCTCCTAAAACGATCGCAACGGCAATATCTGCCAACAATCAATACGCACTGGCTGCCTAATCTAGGTTAGCCACCGGACGCGGAGGGTCGGCCCGAGCCGCTCTGCACTCCGGCCAACAACTCGGGCTGGCACGGACGTTTGATTCGGCGCACGTGTGAGAATAAGGATCTGCAGCGGACGGTAAGCCCCGCCTTGAGGCGTCCGTCCGACTAAGTAAAATTCAAGGCTGAGCCTGGAGAACGCGCCGGTTAGGCTTCTTGGACTCGGGGGGCAGCACCCCGACAGCTCCACCAAATCGTCCGATGGTGCTCGTCGCCATCGCCGTCATCGCGGTCGTAATACAACGCAATATTGCAATTTTGGCAAGCGAGGCTCCGGACGCCGCGTCTAGGCAGCCTTGTCTCTTTCCATACGTCGAAAGGGGGTACCACTCACGTGTTTGATGCCATCAAGAACATCGTCCAACAGGCGACTTCCGGAAATCTCGACCCGCAGGCGCTCACGCAAGCGGCCACAGACCACCTCGGTTCGGTCGGCGGCGACGAACTCGCCGGCCACCTTCAAACCGCGGCGACCAATCTGCAGCAGCAAGGCCAGGGCGACTTAGCCCAGCAAGCGATGGCGCTGGTGTCGCAAGTGCAATCCAACCCGGGAGAAGCAAAAGGCGCGATCGTGTCGTTCATCACGAGCAACCCGCAAGTGCTCCAGCACTTCGCGCCGGAATTTGCCCAAGGCATCCTCTCACGGATCGGGGTATGACGACCGTGGAACGGCACCCGATCGCGACCGGCCGACGCCTCGGTGCAGCCGCGGCGTTGCTCGCCTTGGTCTTGGCGGGGTGCGCCCATCACTCGGACGTTTCGACCAAAAGCGCCGGTGCCAATGTCGCCGGCGCAGGGGGCGGGACAATGCTGGTCGCCGCCGGTACCGATTTCTACGGCAAACTGCAGCAACCCATCGGCACCAAAACCAGTCACGACGGCGACAGGTTTGCGCTGGTCGAAGCCGACACGCTGTTTCATAAGAACGCGGCCCTTCACGGCGCAGTCATAGACGGTCACGTCGACAACGTCGGCGCCGCGGGACCGCTGCACAACCCGAAGATCACGCTCGTCTTCGACGACATTCGGATGCCGGACGGAACGAAAGCCCCGATCGACGTCCAGCTGGAGTCATTCAAAGCGTTCGAACCCAAGAGTCATCACCTGCGGACGCTCGGCATGATGGCTGGCGCCGCGATAGCCGGACACGAACTCGCCAAGCGGACCGGAACCTCGCACGGCGGCTTGATGGGTGCGGCGGGCGGATACGCTCTGTCGCAAACCTTGAAGACCGACATCGCGGTTCCGGCCGGCACGGTCATCGAAGTGAAGTTCAAAGCCCCGGCAACGACGGGGTCGACGACGAGCGGTTCTTAGCGAAGAGAAAGCTCCCGAAGGCGGTGAAAAAACGTCTGCGGCTGGCTAAAAAACCGGTACGGCGTTTCGTGGAACGTAAGACGCCGGCTCAGCAGGTTAGTTTCTGCGCATTTTGTAACCGACGCCGTAGACGGTGATCACGTATTCGGGATTGCTCGGATCGGCTTCGATCTTTTTGCGCAGATTGTTAATGTGGCGATCGAGCGTGCGCTCGAATATCTCGTGGCCGTCCTTGAGGCGGTCGAGCAGATGCGAGCGCGTAAAAACTGCGCCCGGATTCTCGGCGAGAAGGCTGAGAATTCTGAATTCGGTAGCCGTCAGGTTGGTCGGCCGGTGGGCGACCCGTACTTCGTAAAACTCGTGGTCGATCTCCAACTCGCCGACGCGCGTCTTTTTAGGAATCTTGCCGCGGTCCGCGTTCTCCTCGAGGCGGCGAAAAAGTGCGCGGACGCGCGCCACCACTTCGCGCGGCGAAAATGGTTTCGTGACGTAGTCGTCAGCTCCAAGTTCGAGACCCACGATCCGGTCGGCTTCATCCGATCGAGCCGTCAGCATGATCGTTGGAATGCGATCTCCCGGCGCCGCCCTTCGGCCTAGAACGTCGAGCCCGCTGCCGTCGGGGAGGGTGATATCGAGTATCATCATGTCGGGACGCT
>JBDTDR010000007.1:0-17001 GCA_039922955.1 Candidatus Tumulicola sp. | reverse complement strand
CGGCTGATGCGCAAGGTCGGGTTAGACCGGACGGGCACGCCCGCTTAATGCCCTGAGAGCCATCGGCGTTTAAAATGCTGCGTGATTTCAACTTTCGAGACAACAGCATCGGTTTTTTGCGCTTCTTTTTGCATCGGTCGTAATCTGGCCGCACGCCTTCCCCCTTGGAGGCTTGGGAGGGGACCCCGTCTTTCGGCTCAGCGGCGGTCGCGGGGTCGGCGGAAACCTTGCGGTAGCGGGTTTCTTCGTTCTCAGCGGCTTCCTTATCACGCGCAGCTACGAAGCGACGCAAAATATCGGAAGCTTCCTGAAGCACCGCATCCTGCGTATCTTTCCAGCCTACTGGGTCTGTTTGATGGTGGCGGCGTTCGGCTTCGCCCCGCTCGCATATTGCGCACCAGCACGGTTCGCTCGCCGGCTTTCTTACGACGGAGAACCCTCCCTGGAAATACGTAACGAGCAATTTCTTGTTGACAACGTCCCAATCGAGCATCGGGGACCTCGTCGCGAACACCTGTTATCCGGCGTCGCTCAACGCGTCGCTTTGGACGTTGCAGTACGAGTTTGCATGTTATCTGACGGTCGGGCTACTCGGGTTCGTTGGAATCCTCAGACGTCGCCCGGCCGTCGTCCTGCCGACGCTGCTGGCACTCTTTGCGCTGTATGCCGTCCGTTGTCGCTACCGGCGGCGCATTTTGAGGCGCCCGGCTTCCGAAGCCTCGAGCTGTTCGTGTATTTCTTTTTCGGAGCCGCTGCGTATCCCTACCGGGACCGGGTTCCGATCCGCGGCTGGATCGCGTGCCTCGCCGCCCTCGCGGTAGTCGTTGCGCTGCCGACGAGGGCCGACGCCGCCGTTCTGCCAACGTGTTTTGCGTACGCCGTCATCTATGTCGCGATGAAGTGGCCAATCCGCAGCTTCGATCGCAGGATCGACCTGTCGTACGGTCTGTACATCTACGCCTTCCCAATCCAGCAGTTGCTCGTGATCTACGGTTTCAACGTCTTCGGCATAGTCCCATATTTCTCTCTCACGTTTGCCCTAACGGTGCTGCTCGCGGCTGCAAGTTGGTTTATCATCGGGAAGCCCAGTCTGTCGCTCAAGCGGCGTCCGTGGAAGTGGCGGCAAGCTTGAGGACGACAGGCCTTCGAGCAAACAAAAATGCTAAGCCGTAAAGGACGGCGACTATCCACAACAAGCTTCGGTATCCCAAGATGAGGCTGGAATATTCGAGGATCCCGCCGACCATGGCGCCCAGCAAGTTTGCGCCGAAAGCAATGGTCGACGACTCGACATCGCGGAAGCGTTGCGCAAACACCAGGTTCGCGAGGAATATCGGCGCGAAGGCAAGCGACGTGGCCGCACCAAATCGCCATGGAAGGGTCAGTGCGAGCAGGCGGTCCGGTTCGATCGACCACGCCAGAGCCAAGGTAGCGAACAATGCGAGGTACAGTAGGCCTGGGTGCCGGAAGCGGACGCGCCGGGCTACCTCGATGCCGGCAAGAACTGCGACGAGAATTCCAAAAAATACTAGCGCATTTACGAACCACGTCGTGCCGAACAACAGCGCGAACTGCACGACGCTTTTCGTTTCTAGGAGCAAAAATGCCGCGCCCATGAAGAACAAGTCCACGTCACCCCGCATCGCTGCAAGTGGCCCCGTACCGCCGCGAATCACGAGCAACGATGCCAACAACATTAACGCGAGGGTGCCGAGATAGAGCGGTGGAATTGAACGGGTTCGCAGATACGGGAACGGGTAATCGTCGCTCGCCGGTTCGGGCACTATCCGCCCCCCTGAGTTCCAGACGGTTGCACAGGCCACGTCACGCTGCTCGCGCCCAACCATGAGGAGCGCGAACCATCCGACCCGTCCAACCGCGTCCAGGCACGGACGATGCCCAAAAGCCACCTCCAGCGTGTGGGCGTAACGATCGATCAGCCATTTCTCCCGATAGTAGTTGTACATCCCGAACGCTCCCCCAGGATTGAGATGCGCTCGCGCCGCTCGCATTGCCTCGACCGTAAACAGGTAGCTTTCGAGCCGCAGTGAGGACTGGCCGGAAACCAGTACGAGTGAGTCGGGCAACGCGAAGAGGATCAGGTCGTAGCGGTTTGGCGTTCGCTCTAGGAAAGCACGACCGTCGTTGATGTGCACGGTCACCCGCGGATCTTGATACGGGCGATCCGGATGGATCCGGCGTCCAATCGCGTAGATACGCGGGTCGATCTCGATGGCATCCACATGCCTTGCGCCGGCAGCCAGCGCGATCGCGACGTCCGAACCGCTGCCGGCCCCGACGATCAGCACGTCGCGCAACGGATTTGACGCAAGTCGCTCGTACGGCAGGAAGTAGAGAGGCTCCGCTTTCCTGCGCATGATCGTGGACTCCACGATTTGATGTGGAATGCCGTTTACGATCAAATCCGTCACGCCCGGCTGGGCCGCGAATGCCGCAACCTTGTAATACGGCGACCAACTGGTATTGGGAGCCATTGACTCCCGCCCGAGCATCACCAGCAAACCTACCGCAGACACGACTTGGATAAGCCGCATCGCCGGGCCGTACAGGACGAGAAACACGACCGACCCGATGGCTCCCCAGACGACGGGGGGAGCTCCGAGGAACGACAGCAGCGAAAATGCGGCGATTCCGGCTAGGCTGCCGAGGATATCGAGGCGATACGCCTCCAGTGCGGCGAATCGGCCAAATGTGCGCCCGACCCCTTGAGCGATTAATGCCATTACTGAAGCTACCGCCAGGAATATAACCGGTAGGCTCACCCACATCGGAATGCCCGCGGCTGCGAACCCGAAATAGAGCAGCTCGGTTCCCGAGCGGTCGATCGACACGGGAAAAAGCAAGACGAACCCAACCAGGAACGCCAACGCGACAATCGCCCATGGAAACAAGTCCGCGCGAGCCTTGGCGCGGAGAAACCCGACCCCGATACCCAGGAAGCTGCCCATCAACACGAAGTTCGAGAAGTACGAGAGATAGACGACGTTCGAACCGATCCACCGGATCAGACCGAGTTCGACGAAAAGCATAAGGAAGCTCAACAGCAGTAAACGCCATCTGTCACTCATTCCCATTATCTTTCGCCTAGAAGCGTTAGAAACCCCATTCACTAACGGGCGGCGGGTGCTCCGGCTACTACAGCGCCGGCCGGATGCTCAGCGCGGATGAAACGAACGTGTACGTGTCGTGGATAATGTCGTTGATGTCGCTCTTCGGCTCCCGCCCGTGAGCGCGCGAAAGCTTCTTCGGGACGCCGATGCGCAAAGCACACGTCAGCCGGCGGTGCCGGCATGCTCTTGGCCGCCGGTAATCCCGCCCCCGTCATTCACCCGTGCCCAGATTTTCGCGGCTAGGCCCGACGTTCCGTGCTGTTTTTCCGCAAATTTTATAATCATCGTTGCGAAGGTCGCAAGCGAAGATTGCCCAGATTTGATTTCCGTCGCCGAACTCAAACGGCGCTTGCCTTATCAGCGCCATATTGCGCTCGGCACCCGCCAACAGAATGACGACGACGGCTGCGTAGTCACTTGCTCGCGCGGGGCGCGCCACTACTATGCCTATCAGCGTTCAATCGGACGCCTCAAAAGTTGAAATAGGTTCCAGTAGACGAGCCCCAGGCCCAGATAAACCGCAACGTGCCATACTGCCTGAGGCGGGCTTGGCAAAACCTGCTCGAACAGGGCTTTCCATGCCACCTCAGCCAACGCCCCTGGGGGCGCGTGGACATCGGAAAAGGACGTCGGCGGCGAGCCCGCGGAAAAGATGAGTTCCCACGGCACCGCCAACAGGCCAACCGCTGCCCAACTCGACAGGGATCGCAATCGGGCCGCAAGGAGCATCGCCAGCGGCAAGGCGGCGGCGATCTCGGTAGCATGCACAAAAGTTCCGCCTGCGACGGCGAACGCGACCGGTGTCAACACCAGCGCCGAGTTCGATAGCCTGCGGGCGACCGGGCCGGCTGCGCAAACTCCGATTCCGACGAACAACGCGTATTGCAGGCTTCCAAGAGTGAGCGCCGCCTTGGCGGGCAGACCAACTGAATACAATAGCGAGGTCAGGCTATATTGACCAGAGAATCCGGCCTCTGACATAGCGTGCGCCGGCAGGACGGACGCGAGATATTCGCGACTGAGTTCGAGGCCGACGGCCGCGGACACCGCTGTCGCGAACAGGGCGACGACAGCAAGTCTTGCTCGCATCTTCGGAAGGATGATAAACAACGCAAGCGCAGCGGGCATCGCGACATGCGGTTCGATGCATGCAAATCCAAGGAGAATCGCCGCTGCAGTGTATCGCTCGCGCACGATAGCTACCGACGCCCCGCACACGAGAGCAATCGGAATATCCGCAAGCCCTCCAATGTTCAGAGTTTGAAGTAGCGTCATCGGCAAGACGCATATCGCGACCAGCAGCATCGGCGATCCAGTAAGCTCGATAATCGCCCAAACCACAGCGAGGCTGCTCCCTACGATCGCAAGCGACCATAGAAATGTCGCTCGATTGTATGCCAGACGTGAAAGCGGAACGAACGCTGCGATTCCGTAGGGAGGCAACGGTGCCGGCACGACAGCCCCCGGCACCTTCGGGTGCAAGTTGCGCCGCTCACATGCGTGCAGCGGCTCGTATCGATAGGGATCACCGTGCCTCGATAAAATTCTGGCAGCGCAGTAGAAGGCGTTGAAATCGAGATTCCCTGTCGACACCTTCGGCGGATTCCAAACGAAATAGGCAAGCGTCGATATCGTAAGAACGACGACCGCAGCAGGCCAGATAATTTTCGAGGAGTGCAGCACTAGAAACGCCACGTTCCTGACGAGTACGTTCAATTCCGCGTCAGCGCTCCGGCCGAAACGCCGATCGGGCGGTTCCAAACGCCGCGTGAAGTTCGATATGCGCTCCAATAGGTGCACAACAACCCAAGGTACGTGGGCACGTGCGTGAACCAAGAAAACGCCGTCGGTCGAATCTGCCCGACCAGGGCCCTCCATGCGACTTCCGCCAAGGCGGAGCCGGGCACTGCGGGGATCGCGAGAATTTGCGACCCGGTCGGCTCCAAGGTTTGCAGATACCAGAAGGCCGCACCCCACAGGCCGGCGGCGACGATCGCGCCGGCCCGGCCAATGCGCCCGTGATACGCGAGCAAGGCAAACAGAATAAGGCCCGCCGGCAAAGCCGAGTTGTACTTGAGCACGGAGTGCCAGGGCGTCGCGATGAGCGCAACCCCGAGCCACGCGGCGGTAGAGCGAGCCCGCGCTGCCACGACGAATGCCAGGGGCAGCGCGCCGACGACCTGCGTGAGATGAATGAACGTGCCGCCGGTCACGGCAAAAGCCATCGGCACGAGTACGACGCTCTCAGGCATCGTGCGCCGGAGCAAACGCGCCAGCCACAGACCCGCGAGAACGAACAGCCCGTACTGAACGCTTCCCGCGGCGATTGCGGCGCGATCGGGGAAACCCAGCGCGTGCAGCATCGAACTCAAGCTGTACTGTGCCGAGTATCCAAGCTCGGAGACCGCGTGGGCGGGCAACACGGCCGCGACGTATTCGATATTGAGCGCCGGACCGCCGGTGACCAGCGACACGACCACGATCGCAATTGCGACGCCTGCCAGCCGCGCTCGCATGCGCGGTAAGAAGATGAACGCTGCGAGCATCGGCGGCAGCGCGACCTGCGGTTCGAGGCACGCGAGCCCCAAAAGAACCGCCGCCAAAGTCAAGCGGCCCCGCGTCAGCGCGACGGCAGCGGCGCTCAAGAGTGCTATGCACAACGGCGCGAGCGCACCACTCGGTAACGCCTGCACGAGCATAGCCACAACCGTGCAGGTCGCGACGAGCAGCAGCGGCAGTTCCGTCAGTTCGACGATTGCCCACACGGTTACCACCGCGCTCGCAACCAGCGCGATCCACCACAGCAGCCCCGCTTGTGCGAACGGCAGTCGCGCAAGCGGCATAAACACTGCAATCCCATACGGTGGAAGCGGTGCCGGCGTTACTTCATTCGGCGTAATCGGCGGCCAGTTTTGGATTTCGCACGAGTGCAGCGGCTCATACCGATATGGATTGCCGCCGGTTGACTGGATGCGAGCGGCACAGTAGAACGCGTTGAAATCTTCGTGGCCACCCAAGTCCGGTGGATGCGCAAACACGTAGGCCGCTCCTACCGCGCCAAACACGCCAAGCAAGCTCAGAGTTATCGCCCGCAGCCACCTGCTAGTCGCGTCGGAAGACGACATAGCCCGGATCCTTAAATGACGTGCGCCAGGACCGGTCCTTTGCCATCGCGCGTGCGAAGGGGCTTCCACGCTGGGCGAGGACCGCGTCAACGCGGTACCTCCGCAATTGCCAGGTCCACGGCTTTCGCAACGTGATGGCGGATATGTATGACTTCCAAATGTGGAGCGGGTACGGATCGCAGCGGCCGTCCATAAAAACGCGCAGATTCCGATATTGAAGCGCTAGGCTGCACCACGTAAAGTTTTCGCAGAAGACTCGGCGATTCGCGCGATCGGCGGCGAGCGACGCCATTGCCGCCGTGGGTAAGCGCGGGGGCTCGTGCCGCTGCTCCCAGGCAAGCAAGAGCGCGGAAAGCGTGACCGCGGCGCCGATGGACGCGATCGCGGCCGGCTCCAAGGCGCGAATTCGCGCGGCCACGGCGCTCATGCGCGGAAAGCGGATGTCGAGCCCCTTGGCTGCCAACGGAGCCGCCACGATGGCGAAGAGCGGGATGTTACGGCTGGCGAAAAGCATCGCGACGAATAACAAAGCGGCCGGAAAGGCCTGAAGCTTGTTTTGCCTGAGGTTCGCGAGGCCGCCGGCCAGAATCAACGCCGCCAGCGGCAGCGCACCGATGATAAACGAGCCGTCGTGCAGGCCCGACGGCTGCCATTCCACGATGAACCGCCGGATCGGGCTGCCGATAAGCGTCAGCGCGTAGAGCGGCAGCCACGCGCCCAGCGGAGTGCAGAACGTGGCCAACAGGATCGGAATGAGTAGGTAAACGTCGCGATTGGCTCTTAATGCGCGAATGCCGCCGTCGGCAAGCGACGCAACGATGCGGGCTGCGACGATCGCGGGCGCGATCATCACGCTGGCATGCAGGTTTGCCCAAATCACCGCGATTGGAAACGCGGCATAGCACCATCGGTCACGGCGCTCGAGAGCGCATATAAATGCGGCGAGGCAACCCCAGCCCAGCCCCTGCGCGCGAACGCCGAACGATTCCAGCAGCGCCGCGCCGCAGAGTAGGAGCGCGATCGCGATCGCTTCAGGGGTGGACGCTTCGCGCGAGCGCAAGTACACCGACGCGAGGATGGCAACCGGTACGCTGCTCACGATCGCCGCGAAGATTACCAGCGCATCGTGGTTCATCGCGATCGCCACGAGGATGCTGAAGAACCACTCCTGCGGCACCCACGCCGCCCCGGCCGACGTGAACGTTTCGTTCCCCAGCGCCAGCGGCAAATGACGCGTCTGAAGCACCAAATCGCCGAGCCACCGTTGCCAGTACAAGTCTCCGTCGCCAGGCGACCTTAGCGGCCCCAGCGCAAGATACATGATGCCCCACAGCACCATGACGATGCGGACGGCGCTCACAAGCCTACTCCAGGGCGAGTTCGTCGCCGACGAGGAGATCGCGCCCCTCGAGGGTTGCCTCTCCGAGCTCGACCACGGCAAACGCGCCGATGCACGTGACGGCAATCCGGTGCTGCGAAATCGCCCGCTGAACCTTGAGAACGCGGCGGTGTTTATCCAGGAATACGGCGTCGATCGGCCGACGCATCCCGAGCGTATGGATGGTCGCACAGTTATCGAACCACAGGCCGTCATCGGGCCCGATCTCGTCCTTCGGGATGAACCCGACCAATCGTCGCCACCAATCCGAGACCTTCTCGACGTTCTCGGCGATCACTCGACCGGTGGTAACGTTTTTCAAGATCGCCATCGTCAGCGCGCCGCTCCAAGCGGGAGCGCGATGCCGATCGCCGCCGCAATGTATGGCGCGAACGCGATCGGACCGTGTTTGATGCCCTTGATTTTATAACCCACGGCCGCGGCGACGCATGCCGCCGCCATCGCTAAAATCGCTAACGGCGCGCCCAGCGCCGCGCCGGCCAGCGCGGCCAGCTTGACGTCGCCCCATCCCATGCCGTGACCGCGCGTAAACGCCGCGGCCGCGGCGAACGGCGCGAACGGAATAAACGCGGACAGCACGATTCCCCAGTCGCCGTGCGTGATGGCAAAGAGCACCAAAATGCCCAGCGGGATCAGGGTGAAGACGTCCGGGACGATGCCGCACGTGCTGTCGCTGCACCAGCACGCGACCAGCGCGCCGACGACGATGGCGGCGGTGCCCATCGCGAGCGGCGTCACGCCTTGAACGACGAGTAACGCGCCCAGAAATGCGGCGGCCGCGATCAGCGCGGCCACCGGCGGTTCCCCCGAAGGCGGCCCATCCTTCAACGGCGCTATACGCGCGCACACGATGCCGCTCAACTTCACGCCGAGAAACGCGACGCATCCGAAGAATGCCACGGCGGCAACAATCCCGATCACGATCGGCTATCTCGTTGCGAAATAGTTCGCAATGAGCGTCCCGAAGATGATCACGAAGAGCATCGGCAGCATGCCGAACGCCATCGGGAACACCATCTTGACGGGCAGCTTCGCCGCCATCTCTTCGATCAGCATCACGCGATGCTGGCGGGCGTCGTCGGCTACCTCGGTGAGCACCTTGGAGATGTTCGAACCCAGTTTCTCCGCCTGGGTAATCGCCATGATCGCGGTTTTGAACTCTTGCTGGCCAGTCCGGTCCGCCGCCGCCTTCAGCGCCTCGGCTCGTCCGCGACCGAGCCTAATTTGGGAAAGGGCCTCCTTGATCTCGTCGCCGAGCGGCCCGGGTGCTGCGTCCACGGCGTAAGCCATCGCCGCATTGAGCGCGAGGCCGGCTTGCACCGTCGAGCACATCATGTCCAGGAAATCGGGCAGCGCCTTCTGGATCGCGGCTTTCCGGGTTTCAATGGCTTGATTGAGCATGAATATCGGCGAATACGCGCCCGCAATCGTGATCAAAATCACGAGGATCAGCAACAAGATGGGCGCAATGTGAAGGAACGTCCATACGAGCAATGCGACCATGAGGCCGACGCCCGTACCGGCGACCACCCGCAAGCCCATCTGAGCCGGCGACACCGTGTACCACCCGGCCTCGACGAGCTGCCTTCTCAGGAGGCCCAGCCGATCGGCGCTAAAAATGCGCTCGAATGGCGCGAGCTTGCTGGTGTCGCGCTCGATGGCCTCCCGCGACTTTAACGCGTCGAGCTGCCGCGAAAACGGACTCTTCGAAGGGATCAGCGACAGCGCGAACAGAAACGCCGACGCCCCGAAAAGGATCGGGATAATGAACGTAAACGCCGTCGGCATCAGACCGTTACCTTCAAGATTTGCCTTAGCCAAAAGAAGCTGACGATTTCCAAGATCAAAAGAGTGAAGAGCACGCCGTGCCCGATCGGCGTGAAGAGCAGCGCGTGACCGAGGTTAGGCTGCGTAGTCACCATGAAGAGCCCCAGGCCAACGGGTATGAACATCAGCACCAGGGCACTCATTCGCCCTTCCGAAGTGAGCGCGCTGATCTTTCGATGCACGTGGCGACGGTCTCGGATCGTTCCGGCCAACTGTTCGAGCACCCGTGCGAGGTCACCGCCGCTCTGGGACTGGACGCGAATCACCCGCGCCATCATCAGGGTTTCGTTGCTCGGCATGCGCTTGGCGAGATCGTCCATGGCGTCGAGAACGCTGATGCCGATGTTGGTCTGTCCGATAACCCGCAAGAACTCGTAACGCGCCGGATTGGGCAGCTCCTCGATGACCATGGCCAACGCTTGGCGCAAGCCCAGGCCGACCTTTACGCCGCTGGCAATCAAACGCAGGCCCATCTCGAGCTGGGTGATGAACGTCTCCAGCCGTCGCTGGATCTTGAATCGCACCCAGCCGTAGAACCCGAGAGCCCCGGCTAACGCGATGGCGGCCAGAAGGAGCCCCGCCATCAGGAGCGTGGGCCGCAACAGCATCACCAGGCCGATCCAGACCAGCGCGACGCCCGCGAAAACCGTCAGCACGATCTCCTGCGGTTTCATCGTAATTCCCGCCCGGTCGAGTTCGTAGGTGAGGCCGCCGGCTCGTTCGACGGCGCGCGTATTGACCGTATCCCAGAATGAAAAGAACGCCAAGAGAATGGTTACGACCACGCCCACGAAGATCGCGATCGGCGCGAATATCGCTACCATACCCCCCCCGCCGGCGCCAGGCTCGCCAGCCCGCGCGAATCGTACGAGATGCCGTACTCCGCGAAGCGCTTGAGACAGTTCGGCTGCACGCCCGTATACTGGTACTCGCCGACGACTTTGTTCTCTTTGTCCAAGCCGTGCAACGCAAATCGAACGATCTCTTGCATCGTAACGACGTCGCCCTCCATGCCGACCACCTCGCTGATGCTGGTCACTTTTCGGCTTCCATCGCGTAGCCGGGCGGTATGGATGACCAGGTCGAGCGCGCTCGAAATCTGCTCGCGAATCGCTCGCACCGGGAGGTCGAAGCCGGCCATCAGCACCATGGTTTCCACGCGCGACAGGGCGTCGCGCGGGCTATTGGCATGGATGGTCGTCAGCGAGCCGTCGTGCCCGGTGTTCATCGCCTGAAGCATGTCGAGGGCTTCGGCGCCGCGGCACTCGCCGATGATGATCCGATCGGGGCGCATGCGCAGCGCGTTGCGGAGCAAATCGCGAATACGCACCTCGCCGCTGCCCTCGATGTTCGGCGGCCGCGATTCTAAGCGAACCACGTGCGTTTGGTTCAGCAGCAGTTCCGCCGCGTCTTCGATCGTAATGATCCGCTCGCGGTCGGGAAGGAAGGATGAAAGCGCGTTGAGGAAGGTCGTCTTTCCCGAGCCGGTCCCGCCGCTGATAACGCAGTTGAGGCGCGCCTCGACCGCCGCGCGCAGAAAGTCCATCGCGGGCGGCACCAGCGCGCCGATTTTTATGAGGTCGTCGGTCTGCAGGCGGTGCAACCCGAAGCGGCGGATTGTCAGGGTCGCCCCATCGATGGCCAGCGGCTCGATGATCGCATTCACGCGCGAACCGTCGGCCAGCCGCGCGTCCACCATCGGCGACGACTCGTCGATCCGGCGCCCGAGCGGGGCGATGATGCGCTCGATGACCAGCCGCAGCTGCCGGTCCTCGGTGAAGCGTTTCGCCGTTCGTTCGATGACGCCATAGCGCTCGACATAGATGTTGTCGACACCGTTGACCATGATTTCCGTAACGTCGGGGTCGGCCATGAGATCCTCGAGCGGCCCGAGCCCGAGTGCTTCGTTGACGATCTCCTGCCGCAGGTGGGCGATCTCCTCGGCCGATCCGTGGATGTCGCGCTCGGCGATGTATTCCGACGTAATCGCTTCGATTTTTGCGCGCAGTTCGGCCAGCTTGGCGGAATCCGTGCGAGCCGCGGCGGCGGTGACCAGGTCGATGCGGCGCAGCAGCGCTTCGTGAATCTCGAGCTTGAGCGCGTCGTGTTCGGGGCTGATTGGGGTGACCAGCGCCAGCGACGCGGGGGCTCCGTTGTCTTTAGCGGTCGCGTAGTTTCGCCGGGCGCGGGCGCGGCGGTCGCCGATCGGGCCTTTCGACGACGGCTGCAAGCCCTTGAGCCCTTCTTCGGCGGGCATCGCTTGAACGTGCCGCTGCAGCGCCGTGATGCTCTTGGCGTAGCGGCGATCGTTCAAGGGGGGAACTTCGGCGACCAGCCGGCTGCCGAGCAGATGTTCAATCTCGTTTCGCGGAATCGCCTGGGTGTCGCTGCGGGCGTTGGTGACGAGATCGACGCGGCTAGCCGGAATGCCGAAGCGCTGCAAATCGCCGAGCATCGTCTGCGCGCCGGCAACGCCCAGAAGCGTGGGCTCCATCACCAGAAAGAAGCGCGTCGCGCGGACGATGAAGGGCCGGACCGACGCCGAGAACGGCTGGTGAGCGTCCACGATGACGGCGCTGAAGCCTTGCATGGAGGCCGCCAAGCCTTCGACCGCGTCACGGTCGAGCGTGTAGGCGGCGTCGTAACGCTCGGCCAGCTCGACGATCGTGATGCCTTCCACGACCGCGTTGGCGATCGCCGACGTGGATCGGGCGGCGTCGAGTTGTCGGGTTGCTTCAAAAAGAATCGCAATGCTTCGGCGGCCGGCGAGATCGCCGTCAACCAGCGCTACGTTTCCCTTGTCGCGCATCGCGCGCGCGAGCGCGCTGCACAGCGTGGTCGTGCCGGCGCCACCTTTGGCACCGATGAAGACCGAGACCGGGGATTCCACGAGCTAATTCGACCCCGCGCTGACGACTTGGTCGCCGACGATCACCTGCACCGGCCCGAACGGCGAGCGCGGTGCCGCGGCCGGCGCGCTCAACGGGGATAGCGCCGGCACGGGCGGAACCGGCGCCGGCGGCGGCAGCATGGACGGCTGGCCGGCCGCGCTTCCAAACGACACTTCCTGAACGGGTTCAGAACGGATCGGCTCCTTGGGCGAGCGCAGCGCCAGCCGCAGGGTGGTGTCGGCATCGGCCCAGGCGAGCAGGTTAGCCTGCTTGGGGTTGACCTCGAGCGTGACGGTGGCGGCGTTTTGCTGATCCGGCGACGGCGTCGCCGATGGGAACTCGAGCAGGCTGCCGACCGCCAGCACGCGGATGCCCCGTAAAATCGTCACGGCCTTCGGCGGCACGTCGCCGTTCCTCGGTGGAATCGCGATCACGTCCACGCGATCGCCCGGTTGAATGAGTCCGGAGACACCTTTCACGCGATCGATCGGGATGCTCACCGCGCGCATGCCCGGCTGCAGGCGAACCGGCAGCGCCGAAGCGACGTTGACCCCGACTTGCGCGTTCGTGAGCTGCGCGCCCGCCGGAATCGTCACCAGCGCCAGCGACCCGATCGCACGCGCGGGGTTGGCAATAGCGCCGGGTTCTAAGGCCGATGCGGGCCGCGTCTCGACGTGAAACATCGTCGCGGTGATGCGTTCGCGCGCCGGAATATCGGCGTTTGCGACCAGCACCTGGCCCGGCGGCCCGGTGGCGGTGCTCGACCGAAGCGAGGAGATGTAGCTGAGCGTGAGCCAGCCGGTCCCGAGCGCCAGGATGATCGCGATTAAGAGGGTCGTACGACGGGTGTTCATAGCATAATCCTTAAGAAGGGAGCCACGCTCTGCGACAGAGCGACCAAGACCGCACCGAATGCGAAAGCGATTGCGTACGGCATCGTTTGGGTTTTACCGGATCCGGCGGCCGGCGGGCCGCCGATGGTCAGAAGGACGGCACGGGAAAACGCGTTTCGGGCGTTGCCGCGGACCAGGATAAGCGCCAGCGCGAGCACGCCGCCGCCGACCATCGTATAGAGCAGAAACGGCACGCACAGCGGATAGCTCAGCATCCCGGATGCGGCAATGCCGAGCTTGACGTCGCCGCCGCCGATGCCGCCGCGCGAATGCACGAGGGTACCGAGCAGCGTCAAAACCGTCATGACGGCCAAGCTTATTGCCGCCGAACGAATGCCGGAAAAACCGTGAACGATCACCGCGGCAACGGCGAGCGATCCGGTCAGCCAGTTCGGGATGCGGCGATCCCGCACGTCGCCGTAAACCGCGGCGAAGCAGGCTGCCAGAGCGAACGCGATTGGAAGCGGCAACCGATTCCCTCTTACATCAGATCGTGCCGGCGACCGAGTTGAAGAACCCGCTGAGGGTCGTTCCGATAAGCGTGACCGCGGCGATGCAAACGACCGCAATCAGTGCCACCATCAGGCCGTATTCGACCATTGTCGCGCCATCTTCGTCGCGAATCAGAGAATTGAAGTTCTCGAACATGTGATCTTCCTTGTCATCGTCATTGGGTAAACGGAGAACGAGCGTTGCGAGGCGCCCGACGGGGTATGTCGTCGCGTCTCGCAATGCTCGAGAGGTCTGGGCTTTTAGATCGACCCAGCGACGTTGTTAAAGAGCGTGCTGAGGTTTTTGCCGAGAAGCGTGACCGCGACGATACAAACGACCGCAATCAGTGCGACCATCAGGCCGTACTCGACCATCGTCGCGCCTTCTTCGTCGCGAATCATGGATTTGAGGTTCTTGAGCATGTGATCTCCTTCGTTACGTAAGTGCGTGTGGGGCGATGCCTTACCAGATTCCGCCGGGCTGTTGCTCGGCGGGGACTTTGAGGCCATCGTTGGGCGGGGTAATGAGGATTTGCGCCGATGCCGACGTGACGCCGGGACCCGACGTGGCGAGCACCCGTAGGAAGCTGCCGCGCAGGTAGTCGGGGCCGATCGGAACGATTGCCTGGAACTTCCCGTCCGGGCCGGCCTGCAGGTCGTGACGGCTAAGCAGAACGTTGGGAAGATCCGAGGAGAGTAATCCGAGGAGCGTGATGAGGACGGGCGCCGTCGGCGGCGCTTGCCCCGTAATGAGGACGGCTTCAGCCCCTTTGAGCTGCTCTACGTTGAGTAAGATCGTGCCGCTATACGCGGCGATCGCCGCCACATTCTGGGTCGTGAACCTCCGCTGCGCGTTTTCCGCCGCCGAGATTCGAGCCTGGGCATATCGTGCGAGAGCAACGATGTGATGTGCAAGCGACGACGTGACGTACAGTTCGTTGTTTGCAGCATATCGCGGCGCGGTCGGGGTCGACTCGACGCGATCGTTGATTTCGTACAGGTCCTCGCCGGGGCGAAAAACCATCACGATCCCGGGGCCGCTCAGTTCCAGTACGCGCGACGCTGCCAGCCACGAGTAGCTCAAGTGAGCCGATCGGGCCACGCTGGAGAGTGGGACTTCGTGCTGCTGGGCCGCAGCCCCGACGGACCACGTCGGAACCAACGCGCACAACGTGAGAAGAACCAAATGGGGAAAACGCCGCATGTAAACCTCCATGCCTCGGTGCGCGCTATCATGACACTGCGGCAACCCGGGCGCAAGAAGCCTACGCCCCGATAACGGAATACTTAACTTAACGTATCGGTTGTGTTAACGCGTTAACGCGGAAATCCGTGCCATAATGCTTTCACGGTCGCCTTGAAGCGGTCGCTCGCGAATATTTCCCTCGTTAATTGGAGGACCTGGATGAACCACATCGTCCGTAGAACCATCGCCGCCGCCGCCGTGCTGGCCGTCATGGCGTACGTTTCGTATGCCGGGCCGGTGTGCGCCGATTCGGTGACCTTGCTTTCGGTCCAGTCAGGTCATTCCGTTCTACTGCAGACCCCGGGCCTGTCGCGGGTGGCCGTGGGTGACGGCCGGATCGCCGGCGTCGTGCCGGTCGGGACGTCGCAGGTGGTCGTCAACGGCAAGACGCCCGGGCACACCACCGTCTTCGTGTGGGCCAACGGCCGGCGCCAGGCCTACGAAGTGACGGTCACCGAGCAGCACCTCGACGATCTGGCCCAGATGCTGCGCAGCTCGATTTCGGCCCCCCACGTCCAAGTCGTGAGCTTCGACAACTCGATCGTGATCCGCGGTACGGTCTCCGACGGCGCCCAGTTCCAGCAGATCTCCGACATCGTGTCGCGCTTCGACCCGATCGTCAAAGACTCGAAAGCCGTCCTGGTCAACGCCGTTGTGATCTCGCAAAACCTCGGCGACCTGCAGCGCGGCATCGCCAACCTTCCCGGCGCGAGCGACATTCGGGTCGACCCCGACGGTAAGGGCAACGTAATCGTCAGCGGCAACGCCAAGGACGCGGTCACCGCGCAAGCGATCCTCGACCGGGCCCGCGGCCTGGCCGGCCCCTATCTGGCCAGCAACGGCCAGCTGATCGACCGCCTAAACTCGCTGACGAACAGCCAGATCGACATCAAAGTCTACGTCCTCGAGGTGGATAAAACCGCGCAATCCAACCTGGGGCTCCAGCTCAACTCCGCGGTTCCCCAGCTCGGCCAACCGGTTCCCCTCCTCGCCGGCCCGTCGTTTCCGTTCTTCGAGGTTCCGCAAGGTGTCGGCAAAGGGCTCAACTTCGGGCCGTTCTATCGCACCATCGGCCTCGCGCCGACCCTGAACCTGCTGATGCAGGAAGGCCACGCGCGCGTTCTCTCAAGCCCGGACCTGGTCACCAGCCCGGGAAGCCCCGCGACCTTTCTGGTCGGCGGCCAGATTCCGGTCGTCACGTCGACGGCGCTCGGCCAGGTCAACGTCACGTACAAGGACTACGGCGTTCAGCTAGCCGTCACGCCGACCATCCTGGGCAACGGCTCGGTCGAGGCCAAGGTCGCGCCCCAAATCTCCGACCTCGACTACGCCAACGCCGTGATCGTCTCCGGCTTCCTGATCCCCGCGCTCAAGGTCAGCCAGCTTTCCACCGACGTCATCACCCGGCCGGGCGAGAGCATCCTAATGGGCGGGCTGGTTCGCAGGGTCGAACTCCGCACGATCACGAAGATTCCGCTACTTTCCTCGATTCCGATCCTGGGAAAGCTTTTCACGTCCACGGCCTATCAGCATAACGACTCCGACGTGGTCTTCGTCATGACCCCGGAGATCATCACTCGATAGGCGCCAGTACGAAAGAGGAGTCTCATATGAGCAGACGCACAGGCGAGCGCGGCCAAGTCCTACCCCTCGTCGCCATCTGTCTCGCGGTTTTGCTGGGCTTCGCCGGCCTCGCCGTCGACGTCGGCTACCTGCAGTACGAACAGCGTCAACAGCAGTCCGCCGCCGACGCCGGCGCACTCGGAGGCGCGGAGCAGCTCCTCGCCGACGGGGCTGGCTGTCTCACTGCTGCTACCGATTGGTCTACCGCCGCCAAGGGCGACACCGCGCGCAACGGTTTCACCGACGGCGCCGGCGGCGTGACCGTCTCGGTGGCGCACCCCGTCCCGACCGGGCCGTTCACGGGCGACCCCTGCGCCGTGCAAGTCACCGTCTTTTCGCCGCACCCGACCTTCTTTTCCAAGCTTTTCGGCATGA
>JBDTDR010000006.1:0-10117 GCA_039922955.1 Candidatus Tumulicola sp. | reverse complement strand
CATCGCAGCCATCGGAAGCGGCGGCCCGTACGCGCAGGCGGCGGCCGCCGCGCTGCTGCGAAATTCGTCCCTCGGCGCCGAGGACATCGCGCGCAAAGCCCTCGATATCGCGGGCGAGATCTGCATCTATACCAACGACGACGTCAT
Source organism: Candidatus Tumulicola sp. (assembly GCA_039922955.1). Lineage (GTDB taxonomy): Bacteria > Vulcanimicrobiota > Vulcanimicrobiia > Vulcanimicrobiales > Vulcanimicrobiaceae > Tumulicola. The sequence goes on along the minus strand of JBDTDR010000006.1, from coordinate 9,970 downwards.
CGTGGAGACGCTTGCGTGACCACCGCCATTCCGACCGCTCTTCCGGCGACGCCGCTGGACCCCAGCACGTTGACGCCGCGGCAGATCGTCGCCGAGCTCGATAAGTATATCGTCGGGCAAGGCCGAGCGAAACGTGCGGTGGCGATTGCGTTGCGAAACCGCTACCGGCGCGCGCGCGCGCGCGCAGATCTGCGCGACGAAATCACGCCGAAGAACATCTTGATGATCGGGCCGACGGGTGTCGGCAAGACCGAGATCGCTCGCCGCCTCGCGGGACTGGTCGGCGCTCCGTTCGTGAAGGTCGAAGCGACCAAGTACACGGAGGTCGGTTACGTCGGCCGCGACGTCGAATCGATGGTGCGCGACTTGGTCGAAGCGTCGGTCCGCACCGTTACCGACGAGCGCCGCGAAGAAGTAAAGGACCTGTCCGAGCGCCACGCCGTCGAACGGCTCATCGACGTGCTCAACCCCGAGACGCGACCGGCGCACCCGCAAGGCAATGCGTTTACGGCGACGCTCGGGTCGATCTTCGGTAATAATTTCAACGCGCAGCAGCAGCAGCAGCAGGCGCCGCCGCCGGCTCCGCCGTCAAGCGCCGCATCGGCGGAAGCGCAGCGCGTCCGGGAACAAACCCGCTCGGAGATCCAACGCGGTTTCTACGACGTGCGTCTGATCGAGATCGAAGTCGAAGAGTCGGCGAGTTTACCGATCGGCATGATCGGCGGCATGGATCAAGGCGGCGGGGGCGCCGACATCGGCGAAATGCTCGGCGGAATTCTGCCCAAGCGGCGCACCAAAAAGCGCGTTACCATCGCGGAAGCGCGCCGCATCTTCGAGCAGGAGGAAGCGCAAAAACTCATCGACATGGATGCGGTCAAGCGCGAGGCGCTTCGCCGTGCGGCCGAAGACGGCATCATCTTCATCGATGAGATCGACAAGGTCGCCGGCCAGGGCGCGCGCGGCGGTCCCGACGTTTCACGCGAAGGCGTGCAGCGTGACATCCTCCCGATCGTCGAGGGCTCCACCGTGAACACGAAATACGGAGCGGTTAAAACCGACCACGTGCTGTTCATCGCGGCGGGGGCATTTCATATCAGCAAGCCGTCGGATTTGATCCCGGAACTGCAGGGGCGGTTTCCGATTCGCGTCGAGTTGGATTCGCTCACCGCCGAGGATTTCAAGACGATCCTCACGCAGCCGAAAAACGCGTTGGTCGAGCAGTACAAGGCGTTGCTCGCGACCGAGAACGTCATCCTCGATTTCCGCTCGGACGGGATCGATCAAATCGCGACGTTCGCGATGCGCGTGAACGAAACGAGCGAAAACATCGGCGCGCGGCGCCTCCACACCGTGCTGGAGCGGCTGCTCGAAGACGTGAGTTTCGCGGCCCCCGAGGAGACCGGAACCTACGTGGTGGACGCCGGTTACGTCCGCGAGCGGCTCGAGGACATCGTCGGGAACGCCGACCTTTCGGGGTACATCCTTTAACCTTATTCCCATCTGCTTGGAAGGTGTCCGGGCACTCCGGAGAGGATTTGCGGACATGAAAAAGTCAGTCGGTATCATCTTTGCTGCAGTGCTAGCCGCGGGTCTCATGGCCGGCTGCAACGCCAACTCCAGCAACAACAACAATGGGTTAGGCAGCAACTGCGGCGGCCCGCCCGCCGGTTTCCAGGTGCTGTATCCGCGACCGGGCGCCGGCGCGATCGGCCCGAACGTCGGCGGCGTTTACGTCGCGGCAAATCCGGCGCTGCCCATCGGCAATTCGTACAACTTCCTCGCGGTTCAGAGCAGCGGCGGGGGCCAAGGCTTAAACACGTCGCCGTTCGCAACCTATAGCGGACCGATTCCGAATCCGCACAACAGCCCCGCGCCGGGTTCGACCGTCTACACGACCGCATTCCAGGCTCCGATCGGCCCGCTGCAGACGGTGAATCTCTACTGGAACGACGGCGGAACCGGCTGCACGCCGAACGTCATCGTCAGTTCCTTCTCGACGACCCAGTAGCGGGCGTTCCCCGTCCCGGCCGCGAGCTGCATACATGGAACCGTCGCTCGCACCTGGAATACCTGCGCCTATGCCCTACGTCCGCGAGATCATCACCGACGGCCACCCGACGCTGCGCAAGGTCGCGAAGAAGGTCGATCCCAAGGAGATCGCCGAGCCGCTCTTCGCACAACTCGTCGACGACATGTTCGAGACGATGTACGCGGCGCCGGGGGTCGGCCTGGCCGCGCCGCAGGTGAACGTGTCGAAGCGGCTGTTCGTGATCGACGTGCACGACGACGAACACGCGCCCGCGGTCGTCATCAACCCGAAGATCGAGCGCGCGGAAGAAGAGGTCGAACTGACCGAAGGGTGCCTTTCCGTGCCGGGAATGGTCGGCGAGATTACGCGCTTCAAACGCTTGGTCGTGAGCGGACTGGACCGCGACGGAAACAAGATCCGGCTGGAAGGCGAGGGACTCTTTGCCCAGTGCCTGCAGCACGAGATCGATCATCTCAAGGGCGAACTCTACCTGGACAAAGCGCGCAATCTTCGGCCGGCGGTGACCGAAGAAGAAACCGAAGTCGCCGGGGACGCGCAGGCGGAAGCGTATTAGCGCCTCCCCGACCCAGGCTCGGCTGCGAACGCTGTTTTTTGGAACGAGCCGGTTTGCGGTGCCGAGCCTGCATGCGGCGGCAGCCCGGACGCAGCTTGCGGGCGTGGTCACGCGGCCGGATCGGCCGGCGGGACGCGGCCACAAACTCAACCCCTCGCCGGTGAAAGCGGCCGCGATTGCGCTCGGTCTGCGCGTGTATGAACCCGAACGCTTGCAGCCGTTTGCCCACGACATCGCGGGCGAGGCGTTCGACCTTTTCGCGCTGGCTTCGTACGGCCGTATGCTGCCGCGCTCGCTGCTCGACGTTCCGCGCCTGGGCGCGCTCAACGTTCATCCGTCCCTGCTGCCAAAGTACCGCGGCGCTACGCCGATTCAGAGCGCGCTGCGTAACGGCGACGTGCAGACCGGCGTTAGCATAATGATGATGGACGCGGGCATGGACACGGGTGAGATCGTCGAGCAGGAAATCGTTTCGATCCAACCGGGCGAAACCTACGGCGAGCTGCACGATCGTCTGGCGCGCGTCGGCGCCGGGCTGCTTTCGGCGGCGTTCGATCGTGCGGCCGCGGGTAAGCTCACGCACGCGCCTCAATCCGGCGAGCCGAGCCTCACGAAACCGATCGGCAAGGACGATCTTACGATCGACTGGTCGTGGCCACCGCAGCAAATCGTCGATCACGTGCGCGCCTTCTCGCCGCAGCCCGCCGCTCGTGCGGCGCTCGACGGCGAAACGGTAAAAATTCTGCGCGCGCACGTGGCCGCCGACGGGACCCTCGCAATCGACGAACTGATCGCGCCCAACCGCGCAAAGATGAGCGGCGCCGCATACGCACAGCGTCGCGCGGCGTCCAACCGGTGAACGCGCGCGAGCTGGCACTGGCGGTCGTTCGCGATGTGTTTCCGGGCGGGCCGGGGGCTCCCGAGCGCGGGGCCCAGGAGTCGCTGGATTATCGCGCGCGCAAAGCGGAGCTGGGCGCCCGCGATCGCGCCTTCGCCACCGAACTGGCGTACGGGTCGATCAAGATGCGCCGCGCGCTGGACTGGTATCTGAAGCCCTTCATCGGCGAACGAACCCAAGCGCTCCCGGCTGCAATTCACGAAATCCTGCGGTTGGCGACGTACGAACTGGCTTACACCGACGCCGACGCGCACGCGACGGTTTTCGAGTTCGTCGATCTCGGCAAGCGCTACGGCCACCGCGGTCTCGCCAACTTGGTCAATGCGGTGCTACGCGGGTTTCTTCGCGACCGGCCCGCCGGGCCGCAGCCCCAAGACTTTGAAAACGAGTACGAATATCTCGGCACGCGCTATTCCCTGCCGACGTGGCTGGTCCGTCAGTGGCGCGCGGCGTTCGGCGATCGGATCGAAGAAATTTGCGCGGCGGTAAACGATCCGGCCCGCAGTGCGATCGTGGTCAACACCCTGAAAACCACCCGCGACGACGTCGCCGGTAGTTTGCGGGAGGCCGGCATCGCGGTCGTCCCGTCGCCCGTGGTTCCCGAAGCGCTGCTCGTCGAAGGCGGCGGCGGCGGCGCGCAGCACGTCCTCGAACGCGCGGCGCGGGGCGCGTGGTGGACGCAGTCGGAGAGTTCGGCGATGGCGGTGGACGTGCTCAACCCGCAACCCGGGGAAGCGCTGCTGGACGTGTGCAGTGGGCGCGGCAATAAGGCACTCGCGATCGGCGCGCGTCTGGCGGGCGACGGAAGCCTGCTGTGCCTCGAGCGCGATCCGCGCAAGGCCACGGTTTTGGCGCAGCGGCTCGAGCTGGGCGGCATCGCCGCCGAGATCGTCGTCGGCGATGCGACCGCGGAGTTCTTGCCGCCGCAGCGGGATTTCGACCGCGTGCTGATCGACGCGCCGTGCTCCGGCGTGGGCGTCGTCGGGCGCCATCCGGAAGCCCGTTGGAAGAAGCAAGGGACCGACGGCGAACGCCTGGCGGTGACCCAGCGCGCCATTTTAGAACGGACCTCGCGTCACGTTCGCAGCGGTGGTACGCTCGTCTACGCCGTCTGTTCGACCGACCCGCGCGAGACGACCGACGTGGTGGAACGGTTTTTACAAGCCGAAAACTTCGAGCGCGGCTTGGTCCGGGCGCCGTACGAATCGTATCTGACCGCCGCCGGCGACGTGTTGATTCCGCCCGGAATCGCCGGCCGCGACGGTTTCTTTTTCGCTCGTTTGGAGCGCCGATGAGCATCTTCGAAAAGATCGAGCAGGCCTGCGCCGCGTTCATCGAGCGCAGCTTTGCAAAGACCTTTCCCAGCGATCTCGAGCCGACCCAGATCGCGCGCAAACTCGTGGCCACGATGGAGGCGCAAACGCGCGACGACGACGGGCGTCTCCGGGCGCCCGGCGCCTACGTCGTCTCGATAAACCCCGACGACTTCGACCGTCTTGCCGGCCATCAAGCCTACCTGGAGCGCGAGTGGGCCGGCCTGCTCCGCGACCTGGCCGGCCGCGTCGGCATCGGCTTCCTCGATGGCGACGCGAAGGTTCGGATGACCGCCCGCGAAAGCGTACCGCTGGGTGCCGTCGATGTGGCAGTCGCCGGCGCGCTAGTCGGTAAACGATTTCATCTTCGCATGATTAAAGGCGTGCCCGCACTCGGGGTATACTCTATTGAGGGAACGGCTCGAATCGGGCGGGGCGATGAGAACGGCGTCGTCTTGGCGGATCCCAGCGTCTCGCGAGCGCACGCCGTCGTCGAGGTGGGCGGGAGCGAACCGGTCGTACGCGACCTGGGCTCGACCAACGGGACGTTCGTGAACGGCGAGCGCATCGAAGCGCACGGGCTACGGGACGGCGACGAGTTGATGTTTGGAAACACACGAATGCAGTTCGAGGTAAGCGGAGAGTAGCGACGCAGTCATGACGTTCGACGCGCACATGCGCATCGGCTCGCTCGAGGTCACGGCAGCACTATTCGCCGTCGCGGTCGTCGCCGCGCGGCCGCGGGTGCGCGCCGCGGCGGAGATCGGCCGCCTGATGCCGATGCGCGTATCGCTCGAAGTGCACGACGTTTCGGCGAGCCGTCCCTATGAGGGGCGTCCGCCCTTTGAGGTCGGGCGCGGCCGCGAGCTCGACGTCGTCTTACGCGATCCCGAAGTGAGCCGCCGTCACGCGCGCTTCGAAAGCCGCAACGGCGTCGTGTACGTGGACGACCTCCGGAGCCGCAACGGAACGTTTCTCAACGGCCGGCGCGTCACCGAAGCGATCGAAGTACGCGAGGGCGATGCGATCGACGTCGGAACCACCCGGATGGTCGTGAAATCGGTGCGCCCATGGACTTAGCGATTCGTGGCGACCGAGCGTCTTGCTTGACCATGCAGCTCGGGCCGCGCACCTGGCTTTTGGCCGTCACGCGCGGATTCGGCGCGGTCGACGGCGTCCCGACCGAGCGCGCGCTGCTGGCTCGGCTGCGGGCGGAATGCGAACGGCGCCTGCGCGGCGACCGTTTCCGCCGGGCCGTGGATCGCCCGCACGCGGCGGCAACCGCGGTCCTGGCCGCGCTGTCGCGGGTCAATGGCGAGATCTACGCGCGCACCGCCGGCCACGACGACTACGTGACCGCTGCATCGTCCTTAACGGCCGCGCTCATCGTGCGCGGGCACGCATACGTGATGCACTGTGGCGGCACCGCCGCATATTTGGCGCATGGCGGCGACGTGGTGGCGCTCTCGGGCGACGACACGTTTGACGACGCCCCGCTCCCGCTGTTGTCACGCGCGTTCGGCACGACGTCGGCGCTCGACGTGACCGTTTCCCGCGTGATGCTGGACGAGGGTGACGTCGTAGTCCTGCTCGGCCGCCGCGTGCCGGGCGACGTAGACCGGCGCGCGCTAATCGCGCACGTCGAGTCCAGCGATCCCCCCGATCACGTCTTAGTTGCGCGCTTCGAGCGCGACGACGCGCTCGACGAGGCCGGCGCCCGCGAAACCCCGCGCAAGATTTTCGCCCGGCTGCCCAGGCTGGTGCGCATCGCCGCCGCGATCGGGCTGATTCTCGCACTGGTATTCGCGCGCTGATTCTTTTGGGCGGCCGGCGTTTCGCGCCGATGATCGGCGCCCTGGCGGTCGCGGCGCTCGTTCTATCGTTTGCACCGCCGCGGACGATCGGTCCGTGGTGGATGCTGACGCTGTTGGGCGCGCTGGCGCTGGCGTGGGTCGGCTTGCAGCCGGCGACCGGCGTTCGCGACGACACTCTGCCGGCGCTGGCCGTCGTGCTGTCGGCGCTAGGGCTCGCGGTGGTGGCGCGGCTTTCGCCGGCGCTCGCGCAAAAACAGCAAGCGTGGCTGCTGGTTTCGGTGGCCCTCGCGATCGCCGCCGGCCCCGCATTCACGCAGTTTCGCCGCTTCGCCGCTTACAAATATCTGTGGGTCATCGGGTCGCTGGTTCTGTTTGGTTTGCTGCTGGCGTTCGGTCAGGAAATCAACGGCGCGCGGTTGTGGATAAAGATCGGCCCGGTGCAGTACGAACCCATCGAACTGATCAAACTCTTCATCGTGTTCTTTCTGGCGGCGTACCTGGCCGAGATGGCGGACGTCATCGCGAACGCGCGTCCGTGGTCGCTGCAGGCAAATCTCAAATACCTTGGGCCGCTGTTCGTCGGGTGGGGCGCGTCGATGGCGATTCTGGTGATGCAGCGCGATTTGGGCATGGCGACGCTGTTGCTCGCGACGTTCGCTACGATGCTGTACGTCGCCACGCGCCGGATCGACATCGTTGCGTTCGGAGCCGCCGTGTTTGCCGCCGGCGCGTACTGGGCGGCGCGTCACTTCGCGTACGTCCACTCGCGCATAGTCGTCTGGCGAAATCCGTTCTCGGATCCGTTGGGCGCGGGTTACCAGTCGTCGCAAGCCTACTACGCGCTGGCCGCCGGCGGCCTTTTTGGCACGGGGTATCGGCTCGGACATCCGGGCTTCATCCCCGAGGTCGCGACCGACTACGTGTATGCGGCATTTTCCGAGGAGTTCGGTTTAATCGGAGCGTTGATCGTGCTCGCAATCTTTATCGGGCTGGTGCGCCGCATTTTGGCCGTCGGCCTCGAACAGCCCGATCTTTACACGAAACTGCTCGCAACCGGGCTCGGAGCGACGTTGGGCTTCCAACTGTTCATCATCGTCGGCGGCGTGATCGGCGTTTTTCCGCTCACCGGGATCACGCTGCCGTTCATGTCCTACGGCGGCAGTTCGCTGGTCGCGAACTTCTTGCTGGTCGCGCTCGTCTGGGCGATGAGTTCGCGGCCGCTCGCGCTGGCGGGGCGGCCGCGGGATTTGCGCGAGCCGTGACGGCCGCGACGTGCGCCGCGATCGCGCTGGCCGCCTCGCTGACCGCCTGCGCCAAAGCGCCGACGGCCGCCGCCGGGGCAAGCGGGCCGCCGGCTTCGCCGGTCGCGGCCGGGCTCGACAACCCGGCTTCGGCCAACGACGGGGCGCGGGTCTACATCACCAACTGTTCGAGCTGCCATCAAATCGACGGTCGAGGGGTGAGCGGCGCCTTCCCGCCGCTGGCGGGCAACCGCGTGGTGACCGGGGATCCGCGGCGGGTGATCGCGATCGTGAAGTTCGGAATCAGCGGCAAGATTGGGAACGGCCAGGCCTATGCCGGCCCGATGCCGCCGTGGGGAGGCCTGATCTCGGATGGCGACATCGCGGCCGTCGTGACGTACATCCGGACCGCCTGGAATAACGGCGGGTCGGCGGTCAGCCCGGCGGGCGTGGCCCGCGTAACGCACTAGCAGGCCGCGGAAGGTAGGCCGGAAATTGACTGAACCTTTACACGGCGGTTCTTGTTTCTTTGCTATGCAAGGAATCGAGCGGGCGGCGTTATAGGATAGGGGGAGAAGGGTCGGTTGCCCTGCTTAGGGTCGGGAGGTCCAGGCTATGCGCTTCTTTGCCATCGCGGTTGTGCTTATCGGTATGCTGGCCGGGCCGCTCACGGCCCCGGCCCAAACCGCTCCTGCCCGACCCGGGCCGGAGCCAACGCGCGCAACCGGGCTCGCGCCGGCGGACGAGTATTTCGGGCAGTACGGCCAGAGCGTTCTCGAACTCCGAAACCGGATGGCGGCGATCGAATCCGCCAGCGATGCCGACATCGCGACGGCCGGCGAAATTACCGCGATCGACCGCGTTGAGAACGCCGTGATGGCGTGGCAGCAGAAGTATCCCGCCGATCCCTGGGTAGCGAAATACATGTCGCGCCTGGTGGCATCGTATGCGCGCGCGCATGCCGCCCGCAGCGCGCGAGCGGCGGCGGTTTTCGCTTCACTAACGACCGCCTACCCGAAGTCGTCCGAAGCGGACCAGGCAATTCTGGCGGTCTGGGACGCGCCGGCCGAAACGACCGGCCGGGAAGTCGTGCGAGGCGACGTGGTGGCCGCCGCGACGGGGGCGCCGGTACCCGGCGCCGTGGTCATGATCGCGCCGAACCATGAATCGAGCGACCTCGCATCGACCCCGTTCGCTACCACCGGCAGCGATGGGTCGTTTGCGGTCGAGAACGTTCCGCTGGCGCCGGCCGAATACATCGTCGTCGAGCCTCCGCGCGCAAGCGCGTACGCGGTCTATCACGGGAAGATCGACGCCGCCGCCGGCAAAGGCCAGGCAGGAATCATCCGGCTCGCCGCTCGCTAACGCGAAACTCGTTCGCAAACAGCCCGCGCACGTACTCGAACATGTTCGGGTCGATCCGGCGCAGGCGGTCGCGGGTAGCGCGCGGCCAAGGCGACGCGGGATCGTTGACGCCGACGAACGCGCGTAACGACTCGGCAAAGTACTCGTCGATTCCGGTCGCCGCATACGGCGTAACGAACGCGCGCGCCTTGGCAAACTGCGTGCGTACTCGCGGATCGATGCCGGAGCGGTACACCCCTCCGCCCAGCGCGCAGTCCAAGGCGTGCCCGAACTCGTGCGCGACCGTCATCGGGCTGCGCGAACGCAGATACAGTGCGCGTTCCTCGACCACGAAGAGGCCGGCCGGCGGGGCCGGCCACGCATCGACGTCGATGCCCAAACGGGCGAGCGCGGGCGACGCTTCGCGGTAAGGCTCGGCCCGTCGCAGGAGGATCACCCGCACGCGGCTGCCGTGTGCGTATGCGAGCGCCCCGCCGCCGAAACGCAGCAGCGTCTCGAGCACCGGCCGCTCGGCCGGCCGTTTTCGATCGCTTTCGAAGAGTCGGCGGGCCACGGCGACGGCATCGTGTTGCATCGCTGCCATCGTGGCGTACCCGGGTTACCGCCGCATGGCGTACGCATTGCGGAGTTTGTGTCATCCCAAGCGCAGCGCCGCAACGTGTGTCATCCAGAGCGGAGCGCCGTAATGTGTGTGTCATCCAGAGCGGAGCGCCGCAGGCGCGCAGTCGAAGGAGCG
>JBDTDR010000005.1:0-18461 GCA_039922955.1 Candidatus Tumulicola sp. | reverse complement strand
GTACGCGTCGGTCGAGCGCGCGACGATCTCGGCGAGCGTGGTTTTTCCGGTTCCTGGCGGGCCCCACAGAATCATCGAAGGCACGACGTCGGTTTCAATCGCGCGGCGCAAGGCGCGCCCGGGGCCGAGCAAGTCTTCTTGTCCGACAAACTCCTCGAGCGTCCGCGGCCGCATCCGTGCCGCGAGCGGCATCGAATCCGGCGACTCGAAGAGCGACGGAACGTTCAAGGGGACGGTGGCGCCGCCGTCGCCGGCTTCGTCAGCGGATTTTTCGGTACCTTGAGGGGCCGCGGGGTTGCGAGACCGCGGTGCAGCTCGCTCGGAAACTCCATCGTCACGTCGCCTTGCGCGTGGGCCTGCGCGGTGATCGTGTTGTAAACGACGCTCCGCGCATCGACCTTCCGCGCACCTTGAACGATGTGCACGTTGCCCTGCAGAAACAGATCGTGGGTGTCGTCGTTGAGCGTGCCGTTGTCGGAGTCGACGACGGTATCGGCCTGGACGTAGTGGACGTGTCCGATCGCCTTATAAATTTTTGCGGCGCCGTCGATCTGCGCCCGATCGGCGGTGAGCGTCGAGGGACCGTTCGAAGGCGACGATCCGCCGCTTGAAAGGCCGCCGTAATCGCCTTTCGTGTCGTGCATGACGACGTGACCGACCAGATTGACGATCTGCGTTTTGTAGTTACCGTTCGCGCGGTCGGCGGTGACGTCGCCGCCTTCGCGCGTCATGACGACTTTGGCGGCCGTGCTGAAATCGCCGGTCTTGAAATTTGCATCGACGGCGCTGGCATGCACGGTCCAAACTCCCAAGTCGAACCTCGCCCCGCCGGACGGCACCGGCGGCGGGGGCGGCGGCGCGGGCAGATGGGCCGGCGGTTTTGACGTGCGCGGCGCCGGCTTCGGCGTCGCCGAGGCAAACGCCGTGGTCAAGGCTACGGCGACGGCGAGCGCCGAAATCTGACGAATCATGGTTGTTGCGTGCGCACCTTTATCATAGGACGTTCGATCGGGCCCAGAAGTTCCGCCAAGCGACTTGCCGGGACAGCCCCTTCGCGCAAGAGGCGCGCGTGCGACCCGGTAAGATCGACGATCGATGATTCGCGGTCGTAACGCGTCGGTCCGTGCTCGACTAAGAGATCGGCCGGCGGAAGCATGGACTGGTCGTCGCCGCCTAGGTAGCGCGGCCCCCCGCTCGGATTGACGGTCGTACCGGCCAGGGGTCCGCAGCGCTCCAGCAGCATCCGCGCGAACGGGTCGTCGGGAACGCGAAACGCCAGGGTTTGCAGGCCTGCGGCGAGTTCGTCGCTGATGAACGCCGGTTTGCGAACGAGCAGGATCACGGGCCCGGGGAGCAGTCGTTTGGCGGCCAGCACGGCCAATGCATTGTCGCCTGCGTACTCTAGAAACTCCTGAGGCGAGGCCACGTGAATGGTCAACGGGCGGTTATCCGGGCGCCCTTTCGCAGCGTAGATGCGGTCGATTGCTTGTGAGTTGCACGGATCGCAACCGATGCCGTAGCTGGTATCGTTCGGAAAGATCACCGTCCCACCGCCGAAAACGGTCCGCGCGACCTCCTCCGAAACGTCGGCCGTGGTTTCGGTGCGGGCGTCGATCACTGCGCCGATGCTCATCGAGCCCGGCTCACACGCGGACGCGGGATCCCGTGCCGAGAGCGACGCATGAAAGCGGATCGTCGGCGACGATTGCGGGCACGCCGGTTACTTCCGAAAGCAGTTTGTCGAGACCCCGCAGCAACGCACCGCCGCCGGTGAGGATGATCCCGCGGTCGATGATGTCCGCCGCGAGTTCGGGCGGCGTTTTCTCGAGCACCGCTTTGACCGCTTCGACGATCGCGGCGATCGGTTCCGTGAGCGCCTCGCGAATTTCTTCGCTCGTGATCTTGACGGTCTTCGGTAAGCCGTTGATCAAATCGCGGCCGCGGATCTCCATCGCCAGCTCTTGCTCGAGCTTGTACGACGATCCGAGTTTAATCTTGATCTCTTCGGCCGTTCGCTCGCCGATCATCAGGTTGTACACGCGCCGAATGTAGCGCACGATCGCATCGTCCATCTTGTTGCCGGCAACCCGGATCGACTGCGCTACGACGATGCCGCCCAGCGAGATCACGGCCACGTCGGTCGTGCCGCCGCCGATGTCCACGACCATGCTTCCCGAAGGGCCGTCGATCGGCAGCCCCGCACCGATAGCCGCGGCCATGGGTTCTTCCACGATCTCGACGTCGCGTGCTCCGGCAAGTTTGGCGGCGTCCTTGACGGCGCGCTCCTCGACGCTGGTTATCTCGGCCGGCACGCAAATCGTGACGTGCGGTTTCGGTTTGATGATCGACGACCACCACGAGCGGTCTTTCATGACCTTCTTGATGAAGTACGAGAGCATCGCCTCGGTCACTTCGAAGTCGGCGATCACGCCGTCGCGCAACGGGCGAATCGCATGAATGTGCGCCGGCGTCCTGCCCAGCATCAAGCGGGCCTCCTCGCCGACGGCCATCACTCTGCCCGTGTTCATATCCTTAGCCACGACCGAAGGCTCGCGCAAAACGATGCCCTTCCCCTTGACGTGAACGAGCACGTTGGCCGTGCCCAGATCGATGCCGATATCCAAAATGAACTCCCGTTAAAAAAGGCGCTTCTGAGCCCAGTGTATCCTAGTAGCGGCCTGTAACGGCCACTAACCCGCTGCCGAGACGCGCGGGTATTCGCTCGTTTCGAAGAACCCGGTCGGTTCGACGAGCGGCGTTACGCCGCTGCTGCGCTGCACCTGACCCCCCAGTTCCGAAAGCAGCTCTTCCAAGCGTTCGTAGCCGCGGTCGATGTACTCGAGGCCGATGATCTCGGTCTCGCCCGCAGCCGCCAGTCCGGCGACGACCAGTCCGGCGCCCGCCCGAATGTCGGGCGCTTCGACCGGGGCACCCGACAGCCGTGCGACGCCCCGAATGACCGCGGCGTTGCTTTCCATCGCGACCTTGACGTCGGCGCCCATGCGCGCGAGTTCGTTCACGTAGGAAAAGCGTGCGTTGAAAATCGATTCCTCGACGACGCTCGTACCCGGACAGGTCGCCAGAAATCCCACCATCTGCGGCTGAAGGTCGGTGGCAAATCCCGGATACGGAGCCGTCAAGATGTCCGTTCCACCGGTGATGCCGTCGGCTTGCACGCGGATCCAGTCGTCGCCGGTCGTCGTGACGACGCCGCATTCGACGAACTTATCCAGCGCGCTGCGCAGATGCTCGGGGCGGCAGCCGGTGACGGTCACGTCGCCGCGCGTAATCGCTCCCGCCAAGAGCAGCGTGCCGGTAACGATGCGATCCGGAATAATCTCGTAATCGGTGCCGTGCAGCTCGGCGACGCCGTCGATCACCATCGTGTCGGTGCCCTGTCCTTTGACGTCCGCACCCATCGCAACCAGGAAGTTTGCGAGGTCGACGACCTCGGGCTCCATGGCAACGTTCTTCAACGTCGTCACGCCATCGGCCACCACCGCCGCCAGCAGCGCGTTCTTGGTCGCCCCGACGCTGGGCATGCGAAAATCGATCGTCGCGCCCTGCAAGCGCCGGTGCTTGGACTCGGCGATGAGATACCCGTGGGCGTTGCGTACTTCGCATCCCAGCGCGACGAACGCTTGCTCGTGCATGTCGGTCGCGCGCGTGCCGAGCACGCATCCGCCCGGAAGCGGGACTTCGGCGCGCCCGAAGCGCCCGAGCAGGGGCCCGACGATATCGAAAGAGGCTGCGAGTTTGCGCACCAGCGCATACGGTGCCCGATACGAAGCGACGTTGCTCGCGTCGATCGTCACGACGTTGTCGCCCTCGTAACGGATGCGCGCGCCGAGCGCTTCGAGCAGCGACCACATGACGGAGACGTCGGTGATTCGCGGAACGCGGTGAAGCGTCACCCTACCCTTTGCCAGCAGGGCGGCCGCCATAATCGGCAGCGCGGCGTTCTTCGCGCCGTGCGTCGCCACCGAACCCTCCAGCCGCGCGCCACCCCGGACGCGGAGCGTCGTCTCTAAACGATCCAGCATGATCTTACTTCGCCTGCGATTCGCTGGTCGAGGCTCCGGAACATTGTCCCCAGGCGGAGCGTCCGTCCCCAGCAGGGCGCTGCCGGTGCTTTAGTTCTGCCCGGTGAGGCGGAGCTTCGCAGCGGCAAAGTCCGCGACGGCCTGCTCGCGCGCAAAGACCTCGGGGTCGCTGCCGCCGGCCTTCTGCGCTGCGACGGCGGAGGCGAGGTCCTCGCGGGTCTTGGCTACGTCGACGTCTTCAAAACGCAGGGCTTCGTCGACCAGCACGGTGACGCGATCCGGCAGCGCTTGCATGAAACCCTCGCTCGTCGCCAGCTCGAGTCGCGAAACGGTACCGTCCTCGAGCACGTTGGCCCGCAAAACGCCGGGCTTCAAAGCCGCAAGAAACGGCGCGTGCTTCGGAAGGATGCCCTCTTCGCCTTCGGTCGTCACGGCGATCACCAGTTCGGCATCGCCTTCGAACACGATCGCCTTGGGCGTTATTAACGTAAACGGAATCGCGCTGCCGGCCATCTCGGTTTAGACCGCCGCTTCCATTTTTTCGGCAGCTTCCTTTACTTCGTCGATCGTGCCGGCATAGAAGAACGCCGCCTCCGGCAAGCCGTCGACCTTGCCATCGAGGATCTCCTTGAACGAGGCGATCGTCTCGCTGAGCTTGACATACTTGCCGCCGCGGCCGGTGAACTGCTCGGCAACGAAAAACGGCTGCGAAAAGAATCGCTGGATGCGCCGCGCTCGTCCGACGACGATCTTGTCTTCTTCGGCAAGCTCTTCGACGCCGAGAATCGCGATAATGTCTTGTAAATCTTTGTAGCGTTGAAGAACCTCTTGCACGCCACGCGCCACCGCGTAGTGCTCCTCGCCGATGATTTGTGGGTCGAGAATGCGCGACGTCGAGGCCAAAGGGTCCACGGCGGGATAGATGCCGAGTTCCGAGATCGGACGCGAAAGGGCGGTCGTGGCATCGAGATGCGCAAACGTGACGGCGACGGCCGGATCGGTGTAATCGTCGGCCGGGACGTACACGGCCTGAACCGACGTAATCGATCCTTTGCGCGTCGACGTGATACGTTCTTCGAGGACGCCCATGTCGGTGCCGAGCGTCGGCTGATAGCCGACCGCGGACGGCATCCGCCCCATCAGGGCCGAAACCTCCGAACCCGCCTGCAGATAGCGGAAGATGTTATCCATGAACAACAGCACATCGGCCCCGAGCTCGTCGCGGAAGTATTCGGCCATCGTCACGCCCGTTTGCGCGACGCGGAAACGCACGCCCGGCGGCTCGTCCATCTGACCGAACACCAGCGTCGTCTGCGCCAGCACGCCCGATTCTTTCATTTCGACCCAAAGATCGTTGCCTTCGCGCGTGCGTTCGCCCACGCCGGTGAAGACCGAGAAGCCTTTGTGTACGTAGGCGATATTACGGATCAGCTCTTGGATGAGCACCGTCTTACCGACGCCGGCGCCCCCGAAGAGTCCGACCTTGCCGCCGCGCGTGTACGGCGCCATCAAATCGACGACTTTGATGCCCGTCTCGAAGATGCGCGGGGTGGGGTCCTGATACTTGAACTCGGGCGCCGGGCGATGGATCGGCCACATGGCCGCGGCCGTCACGGGCGCGTCGCTGTCGATCGTCTTGCCGAGCACGTTGAAGATGCGTCCGAGCGTGCCTTCGCCGACCGGAACCAGGATCGGGCCGCCGACGCTGGTCACGGCCGCGCCGCGCACCAATCCGTCGGTCGATCCCATCGCGAGGCAACGCACCTGATTGTTGCCCAGTTCGTCCTGCACTTCGAGGGTGAGCTCGCGCGGCGCCATGGCGGAGCCGCCCAGGTCCATCGCCTGCCCGGAGCCGGCGGAAACGCCGGCCGCCGCGCGGGCGCCGTTGCTCGACGCGTGCGCGTCGTCGTTCACCCGCACGGTGAGCGCGTCGTTGATCTTCGGCAAAGTCTCCGGAGAAAACTCGACGTCCACGACGTTCCCCAGCACTTGCACGACTTTTCCGGTGGCAGCAGCCATTACACTGATCCCTCTTCGTCTCTGACGGTGGTCATGCGACGCCCAGCGCTTCCGCGCCGGCGACGATTTCAAGCAGTTCCTTGGTGATCGCGGCTTGACGCGCGTTGTTCATTTGAATCGTAAACTCGTCGATGAGCTTCGACGCGTTGTCGGTAGCGTTGCTCATGGCGACGAGCTGCGCGGCAAAGAACGCCGCGTCCGTCTCCAGCATCGCCGAGTAGATCGAAAACTCGAGGTACTTCGGCAGCAGCCGCGAGAGCACGAACTCGGGCGACGGCGAAAACTCGATCGCCCCGCGCGCGGTCGCGACCATGCTCGGGTCGCCGCCGTCGGCCGCGGGCGAAGGAGTCGAACCGGCTTGCGCCAGGTTTGCGGATCCCGCTTCGATCGGAACCAGCTTGCGCGTCGCGGGCTTCTGCGACATCATCGAAATCATCTTGGATGAAATCAGGACGATGTCCGAGATCGTTCCTTGATTGAAATCGGCCGTCACCGCGTGCGCGACCGCGCGTGCGGTATCGAGCTTAGACGGTGCGCCGAGCGGCCAGCCCGGGCGATCGAGGATGCCCAGCCGGCGCACCGCGTTGCGCGCCTTGACGCCGACGGTGTAGTAGCGAACGTTGCCACGCTCGCGCGCGTAGAGTTCGGCCGCCCGAACGACGTTGGAGTTGAAGGCGCCCGCCAAACCTTTGTCGGCGGTCATGAGGACGACGCCGGCCGGCGCTCCCGCCTTGCCCGGATTCATGAACGGGTGGTCGACGTGCGTGACCGCGCCCATCAGGTCGCGCAGCATTTCCGACAGGGCATCGGCGTAGGGCCGCGCCTGCTTTCGAGCGATTTCGGCGCGGCGAATCTTCGCCCCGGCGACTTGCTTCATCGCTCGCGTGATCTGCTGCGTGTTCTTCAGCGACCGTATGCGGTCGCGAAGGTCTCTTACGGTCACGAAGGGCGCTCCGAAAATTTCATCAGAACGACTTATTGAACTCCGTCAGGGCTTCGCCGAGCTGCTTTTTGACGTCGTCCGAAAGCTGGCTGCTGCCGGCGATCGCCTCGGGAATCTCCGGGTGTTTGGCGTGCAGAAAATCGACGAACCCTCGCGCCCAGTTCTGAAGCCTCGGCGTCGCGATGTCGTTCACGTAGCCGTTGGTGGCGGCGTAAATGATCGCGACCTGGTCTTCCATGGCTTGCGGCTGGTACTGCGGCTGCTTGAGCAGCTCGGTCATTTTCTCGCCGCGCAGCAGTTGGTTCTGCGTCGATTTGTCCAGATCGCTGGAAAGTTTGGCAAAGGCCGCCAGATCGCGGTACTGTGCGAGCTCGAGCTTTAACTGGCCGGCGACCGATTTCATCGCTTTGGTTTGCGCCGCACCGCCTACCCGCGATACCGAGAGGCCGACGTCGACGGCCGGGCGGATGCCTTGAAAAAATAGTTGCGGCGTCAGATAGATTTGGCCGTCGGTGATCGAGATCACGTTGGTCGGAATGTACGCCGCAAAGTCGCCCGCCTGCGTTTCGATCACGGGCAATGCGGTCATCGATCCGCCGCCGAGGTCGTCGGAGAGCTTGCAGGCGCGTTCGAGCAGCCGGGAATGCAGGTAAAAAACGTCTCCCGGATACGCCTCGCGTCCCGGCGGCCGGCGCAGCAGCAGCGACATCTCGCGATACGACTGCGCGTGCTTGGTGAGGTCGTCGTAAACGATCAACACGTCTTTGCCCCGATACATGAGCTCTTCGGCCATCGCGCATCCGGCGAAGGGCGCGAGCCAGCGCAGAGCGGCGGCCTCGGCCGGGCTCACGCAGACGATGGTGGTGTAGGCCATCGCGCCCTTCTGTTCGAGAATCTGCGCGAGCGCCGAAACGGTCGAGTTCTTTTGACCGATGGCAACGTAGACGCAGAAAACGTTGCGCCCCTTTTGATTGATGATCGTGTCGATCGCGATCGCGGTCTTGCCGGTCGAACGGTCGCCGATGATCAGTTCGCGTTGCCCTTTGCCGATCGGGATGAGCGCGTCGATGGCGCGGATGCCGGTCTGCAGCGGCTGCTTGACCGACTGGCGCTGCACGACGCCGGGAGCGACGTTCTCAACGGTGCGATAGCGATTCGTCTCGACCGGCCCCTTGCCGTCGATCGGCTGACCGAGCGGGTTGACGACCCGCCCGAGCAGTGCTTCGCCGACCGGCACCGACGCGATGCGTCCCGTCCGGCGAACTTTGTCGCCCTCCTTGATGTCCTTGTCGGGCCCCATGATGACGACGCCGACGTTGTCCTCTTCGAGGTTCAGCGCGATGCCCGAAAGGCCGTTCGCGAATTCGACGAGCTCGGACGATCGCACGCCGCGCAGCCCGTAGACGCGCGCGAGATTCGCACCCACCTCGATGACGGTGCCGACTTCGTCTTCCTGCAAGTCCGCCTTGAAGGTCGCGATCTGTTCCTTGAGGATACCGGCGATTTCGTCAGCGTTGATCATGTGATTTCTATCCTACTTCGTGTGCAAAGAGTGTGCGGGCGAGGGCGTCGAGGCGGCCCGAAACGCTGCCGTCGACGCGACGGTCACCCATGAGGATGCGCACGCCGCCGATCAGGCTCGGGTCGACGACCTGCGTTACTTCAAACTTCTTACGGTACAAGGTTTCCAGGCGGTCCACCAAAGCGCGCAGTTGATCGCGGGGGAGCTCGCGCGCCGAGGTTACCGTCAGCGGTTCTTCGCCCCGGCCGGCCAGCTGCAACTTGCGGTATTCGGCCACCAGCGGTAACAGCAGCGCTTCGCGGCGCTTGCGGACCAAAAGCAGCAGCGTGTGGAGCGCGACGTCGCGCACTTTTCCGTCGAACGCCGCGAGAAACACGCGCTCTTTATCGCGGCGGTCGACGACCGGAGCCACGAAGAAGTCTCTAACGATGGCGTTCGCAACGAATACCGACGCGATCGTCGTTAGGTCGTCGCCGATGGCATCGACGGCGTTGGATTCGCGCGCCAGCGAAAAGACCGCCACGGCGTAACGGCGCGCCAGCGTTTCGTTAACCACGGCTTCGCTCCAGCGACCCGGCAAACCGATCCACGAGGCGCGTGTTGGCGGAGGCGTCGATACGGCGCGACGCTTCCCCGCGGGCGTGGGCGAGCGCCTGGTCGAGAAGATCCGCGCGAAGCCGGCTGCGCGCCGCAGCCAGCGCGCGGGCGAACTCCGCCTGTGCGTTTTGCAGCGAGCGCTCGCCGGCCTCGCGCGCTTGCGCAACGGTCGCCTCGTATTCGCGCGACGCCTGGGTCTCGGAACGCGTTGCGATGAGTTCGGCATCGCGAGCCGCGCCGCCGATCTCGTTTTGCAGCGCGTCGAGCGTCGCCTTGGCCTCGTCGCGGTGACGCTCGGCTTCGGCGATCTGCTTGTTATAGCGTCCCTGCGCGGCCATGATGGCCGGCTGAATGAACTTGAACCACAGCCACAGCAGCACGCACAGGAAGAGGGCCGCGGAGACGACTTGGCTCCAGATCGCAACCTGCACGTAGAGCGCATCGTAGTGGGTCATCTCGAGGCCACGTCCAGCGTGCGCTCGACCATGATGTCGGAGAGCTGTTTCACGATCCGCTCTTCGTTCTTACGCGCCTGCGCGAGCTCGGCATCCGCGCTGCGCTGGGCTTCTTCGACGATCGACTGCGCCGTAGCGGCATACTGCGATGCGAGTCGGGCGGCTTCGTTCGAGGCGTCCGCGCGCGCCTTCGCGACTCTCTGCTCCGCCTCGCGGCGCGCCTCGACCCGAACGCGCTCGGCCCGTTCGCGCAACGCCTTCGCGTTCGCCTGGTAGGTGGCGTAGTCTGAGACGACGCCGTCGATGTACTCGCGCCGCTTGCGAATCGCTTGCCCGACCGGACGCAAAAACAGCACGTTCAACAGCGCGAAAAAAATCGCGAAGTTGAAGAGCTGCACCCAGAACGTTCCGTCGAGCGAAAGAAACATCGGTCGCGACTGCCGCTAATGCCCGGCCAGACCGGCGTATAGGCCGCTGCTCGGCAAGCCGACCACGACCAGCAGCAGGTAGAACGCCAGCCCGAGCCCGATGATCGGAAACGCTTCCAGCACGCCGACGCCGAGAAAGAGAAACACGAAGATGTTCGGGCGCGCTTCGGGCTGGCGCGCGATTGCCTCGACGGCCTTGCTCGCGACGATACCGTCGCCGATCGCGGAGCCGAGCGCGACGCCCGCCACGATGAGGCCGAATGCTAGAAGTGTGAAGGCTGCAACCAACGCTTGAGAAGTCAAGAGCGTAACCTTTCCATCGAAGAAGCTTTAGTGCTCTTCGCCCATCGCGAGCGAGAGGTACACGATCGCCAGCAGGGTGAAGACGAAAGCCTGCACCGTGCCGACGAAAAAGTTGAAGAACTGAATGAAGAACGGCATGACGGCCACGGAAAACGACAAGTTGACGGGACCCATCGTCACGTGCGCGAGAATGATCGACGTAATAATGATGAAGAGCAGCTCGCCCACGAAGATGTTGAAGAACAGACGGGCGGCGAGCGTCGCCGGCCGCGCGAGCTCTTCGAGCGCGTTAATCGGGAAGAGCGGCCAGAACGGTTTGAACAAGTGGGATATCTGCTTGAGCCCGTTCTGTTTGAACCCGACGACCCAGGTCAGGAAAAAGACGAGCAGCGCCAGCGGAACGGTGGTGTTCAGATCGGCGGTCGGCGACCCGCCGAAGGGGAGGCCGAACGCCTTGAACGGCAGCACGCCGAACTGATTGAGCAAGAAAATGAAGACGAACAGCGCGATGAAGAACGGAACGAACGGTTCGCCCCGCTTGCCCAGCGTTCCGGTCGCCAGATCCGCGATGTAGTTGACCACCCCTTCGACCACGACTTGCCGTCGCGTCTGGTAGGCCGAGCGATAGCTGGCGCCGACCCATGCAAAGAACACGAGCGAAAGCGCCATAACGACCCACGTCGTCACGATCGTGTCGGCGTGCACCGCCCCGAGCACCGGCAGGTGCCAGAGGATGTGTTCCCCGAGATTCTCTTGCAAGCGCTACTCCACCAACGGCAACCGAGTCTATTTTGCTGCAAAAGCGCGCCGCGCGCCGAATGCAAACATCACCAACGGAAGAAAAAAACCGGCGAAGTACCACGCCATGGACCACCACGGGCCGAGCACGGCGAACGCCACCGGGACTATACCGAAGAGACCGATTCTTACGAAACTACTTAAGACGAAGCCGCCGACGCTGTGGCTTTCCACCAGCCGCTCGCCGCTGCGCATCGTCAACAGGGTGTTAAGGACCCCGCAGATTCCGCCCGCGCACAGCGCCAGCGCCGGATGGGGCAGCCAGTAAGCGATGACCAGGCCAACGATCCCGACCAGGAGCAGGGTTCCAATCGACACCGACCGTTTGAGCGCACGGTACGTCGCGAGGTCGGCTGCCGCTTCGGCGTCGCTGTAGCTACGCCGGGCTGGGGGGTTATCCTGCCCGTTTGCGGCGCTCACAACGAGCGCAGCAACAGGCGGAACGCCGAGTAACCCCCGACCGCCAAGCCGGCAAACAGCCCGCCGATCACCCACAGCGGTTGCCCGGTGGCGCGGCCGATCCAAACCCCGGCCAGCAATCCTACCAGGGTCGTGGCCGCGAACGTCCCGCCGGCCGCCAGCACGGGGGCGATCCCGCTCACGGCCGGCCCGCGGCGCCCGAGCGCGGAGCCTCCGGCAGGATGGCCTCGAAAGGCGCCGGATACGCCCCGCCGCGCAGGCGAGCGAGCAGCCAAGCGACGATCCGCCCGGCTGCATGGCCGTCGCCGTACGGGTTAGTCGCCCGCGCCATCGCCGCATAGTGGGCCGGGTCGCTCAGCAGCCGGCGGGCGCCGCGGACGATCCGCTCGCGCCCGTGACCGACCAGCTCCAACGTGCCGGCGTCGAGCCCCTCCGGCCGTTCGGTTTCCTCCCGCATGACCAGCACCGGCTTGCCCAGGCACGGTGCCTCCTCTTGTAAGCCGCCCGAATCGGTGAGGACGAAGGTCGACTGCCGCACCGCAAACACCATCGCCACGTAGTCGATCGGATCGGCCAGAATAACCCCCGGGACCCCGTCAAGCACGGCGTGCGCGATCGGCGCGACGCGCGGCGACGGATGCACCGGCCAATACAGCTGCGGGCGCATCGGAAGGAGCGCGATCTCGCGCATCGCCTCGGCCATGTCGCGCATGTACGCGTGGTTTTCGCGGCGATGGGCCGTGACCAGCACGATCGGACGGTTGGGCTCGAGCTCGCTCCAGCGCGGCGGGGGCGGCAGATCGGAGCGCCGCGCCGTGGCGAGAAACGCGTCGATCACCGTGTTCCCCGTTACGATGATGTCGGCGCCGTTCACGTTCTCACGCAGCAAATGAACGCGCGCCAGCGACGTCGGTGAGAAGTGATAGGCCGCGATCGTTCCGGTAAGCCGGCGGTTCATCTCTTCGGGATACGGCATCCAGGGGTCGTTGGTGCGCAGGCCCGCCTCGACGTGACCCACGCGAATCTGCGCGTAGAAAGCCGCCAGCGCCGCCGACGAGCTCGTCGTCGTGTCGCCGTGGACGAGCACGACGTCGGGGCGCGCCGCTTCGAGCACCGGCTCCATTCCAACCAGCACGCGCGTCGTTATTTCCGTTAGCGTTTGGTCTTCGGTCATGATGTCGAGATCGTAATTCGGCTCGATGCCGAACGTCGCGAGCAAATCGTCGAGCATCTGCCGGTGCTGCGCGGTCACGCAGACGACGTCGTCGATCAGCGGATGTTCGGCGAGCGCGCGAACGACGGGAGCCATCTTGATCGTGTCGGGCCGCGTCCCGAACACGGTCATCACCTTTAATTTATCTGCCATGACCCTGGAATCAGGTCGTGTGCCGGAAAACGTGCGTGAACTCACCCGACAACGCGAGCGCCATCGCGCCGAGCACGAAGCACACCGCATAAATCAGCAGCACCGCTTGGCGCACGTTTAAGCCGAAGCGGAAGATGAGCTGATGGTGAAAGTGACCGCGGTCCGCCTGAGTGATGCGCTTGCCGGCGATGGCGCGACGCACGATCGCCGCCGCCGTGTCCAGAACCGGCAGCGCCAGAACCAGCAGCGGAACGACCACGCTGATCGCGATCGCTTGTTTGCTCGCGCCGATGATCGAAACCGTCGCAAAGACGTAGCCGATGAAGAGCGAGCCGGCATCGCCCAAAAAGATTCGCGCCGGATTAAAATTATACGGAAGAAAGCCGAGGGCGGCGCCAGCCAGCGCGATGACCACCAAAGCGACGACCGGATTGGCGTGCAGCACCGAAATGGCGAAAATGAAGATGCTCGAGATCACCGCTACGCCGGCCAGCAGTCCGTCGAGCCCATCGATGAAATTGATCGCGTTCATCATGCCGACGTACCAAACGAGCGTCAGCGGGATTCCGGCCCAAAGGGGGAACTCTATCCAATTCGTGTTCGGATTGTGATCGAACGGGTTGTTGACGCCGCCGATCACGAAGCCGTAGAAGAGCGAGATCAGCGCGACGAGGACTTGCGCCACGAACTTGTTGCGCGGTCGCATCCCCATCACGTCGTCCCAGACGCCCACGCCCAAGATGAGGAGGCTGCCGAAGAGAAGCCCGACGAGTTGGTGGATCGTTTGGAACTGATCGGTCAGCAAGTCGAACTGCTTAGCGTGGGACTCGTGCAGCGCCGATGGCAGCAGCGCGAACGGCGAGCCTAAGGCGAACCCGAGCACCGCGAAGAGCGCGCAGGCGAAACCGAAGAACACCGCGATGCCGCCGATGCGAGGAGTGGGCACGTCGTGAACGCGGCGTTCGTCTTCAACGCGGTCGATGACGCCGAGATGCGTGGCTAGACGGACGATCAACGGGGTCGCGAGCGACGTTACGAGCGCCGCGATAGCAAACGTTATCGCGTAGATCGCGGCGGCGGTCCAGCCGGAACTGCTCACCCGCGCGCGCCCTCCAAGGCCGAGTACGCAACCAGCGCGACGCCGGCCTCGGCGAGCAACAGGCCGGCAACGACGTCGGGATAGGCGGCGTCGTACACGATTTTTCTCACGCCTGCGCTGATCAGGAGTTTCGAACAGTTGACGCACGGCTGATGGGTGCAGTACGCGGTCGCACCCTCGAGGCTGATGCCGTGCAGAGCCCCCTGCACGACGGCGTTTGCTTCGGCGTGCGTGGCGCGAACGCAATGGTCGCCCACGATCGTGCATCCGACTTCGGTGCAGTGCGCGACGCCGCGCGGCGCTCCGTTATAACCGGTCGTCAGGATTCGGTGCTCGCGAGCGAGCACGCAGCCAACCGACGCGCGCGGACACGTCGAACGCGTGCGAACCGTGTGCGCGATCTGCATAAAGTACTCATCCCAGCCCGGACGCGACACTACGGCACGCCGAAACGCGCGGTAAGATCGTGGACGCGCCCGCGCAGCGCGCCGAGGTTCGCGCGCTTTTCGATGTCGGCGAGGCCGTCGACGATGATCCGCGCCACTTCGCGACACTCCGCGGTCCCGAACCCGCGGCTGGTGATCGCCGGCGTGCCGATCCGGATGCCGCTGGCGACCATCGGTTTTTGCAGGTCGAACGGAATGGCGTTCTTGTTGACGGTAATCCCGATTTCGTCGAGATAGGCCTCGGCCGCTTTCCCGGTCAGACCTTTTACCGAAACGTCGACCAGCAACAGGTGCGTATCCGTTCCGCCGGCCACCAGGCGCAGCCCCGCACGCGTGAATTCGTCGGCCATCGCGCGAGCGTTGTCGATGACTTGCCGTTGGTACGTCTTGAAATCGGGGCGCAGGGCTTCGCCGAACGAAACGGCTTTGGCCGCGATGGTATGCATCAGCGGGCCGCCTTGTATGCCCGGGAAAACGCTCTTGTCGATCGCCGCGGCCCATTTTTGCGCGCACAGGATTATGCCGCCGCGCGGCCCGCGCAGCGTCTTGTGCGTCGTCGAGGTTGAGAAATCGGCGATCGCGACGGGCGAAGGATGCAGCCCGACGGCGACCAGACCGGCAACGTGCGCCATGTCCACCAGCAGCGTCGCGCCGACTTCGTCGGCGATCTCCCGGAAGGGCTCGTAGCGCATCGTGCGCGGATACGCGCTCGCGCCCGCGACGATCATCTTCGGTTTGTGCTCGCGCGCCACCGCGCGCACGCTGTCGAAGTCGATCAGCTCGGTTTCGCGGTTCACGCCGTACGCGACGGCGTTATAAAGCTTCCCCGAAAAACTTATCTTGGTGCCGTGCGTCAAGTGTCCGCCGTGGGCGAGCGACATTCCAAGCACCGTGTCGCCCGGTTGAAGGTGGGCCATGAAAACCGCCATGTTTGCCTGGGCGCCCGAGTGCGGCTGCACGTTGGCGTGCTCGGCGCCGAACAGCTCCCCAAGGCGGTCGATTGCCAGGCGCTCCGCCTCGTCGACGAACTCGCATCCGCCGTAATAGCGCTTGCCCGGATAGCCTTCGGCGTATTTGTTCGTCATCACGCAGCCCATCGCTTCGCGCACGGCGCGGCTGGCGTAATTTTCCGAAGCGATCAGCTCGAGATTGTCCTTCTGACGGCGCTCCTCGCCGGCGATCGCCGCAAAGACTTGCGGGTCGTTGGCTTCGATCTGACTGGGCGAGAGGATGTCCATGGTGCGTGACCTGCTTTTACGGTTTTGGGATGAGGTCTTTCGGCGTTAGGGCGTCGGTGACCGCGCCGCGTTCGATGTCTTTGAGGGTGCGCTCGCGCTGCCGGGCGCCGAACTCGAAGAGCTGTTCGGTGCGGTATTCGTGACGACCGCCGTCAAACGGGGTTTCCAAGTAGACCTCCAGCATTCGTTCGATCATTTCCCAGCCGGTCAGCCGCTCCGAAAACGCCATCACGTTGCAGTCGTTGTGACGGCGCGCGAGTTCGGCCGAATAGGGTTCGTCCACGGGCGCGCACCGAATGCCGGGCACTTTGTTGGCCGCCATGGCGATGCCCAGGCTCGAACCACAGACGACGATGCCGCGGTCGGCGTGGCCGCTCGCGACCGCCTCGCCGACGGCGTAGCCGTATTGAGGATAGTCGACCGGCGTCGCATCGTGCGTTCCAAAGTCGAGCACGTCGTGCCCTTTGTCGCGAAGGATCTGCGCGATGCGGTCCTTGTACCCGAAGCCGGCGTGGTCGGCGCCAACGGCAAATCTCATGTTTCTCCAGGCCTCGTCATTGGCAGAAACCCCGTCTGAGCCAGGGGCGCGGTAAAGACGGTCGAACCACGGACGCCGATGAAGCTGGCTTGCGCGAGCAGCGCGCTCCACCATTCGTTCGAGCGCGGCGATCTCACCCAACTCGAGTTTCTCGATCTCTGCGCGCGCGAACTGGCTTGCGACGGCGTCGTGTTGGACGTGCGGCACTTTCCGCGGACCGACGACGACTACCTCGCGCAGGTCAAGAAGATGGCCGCCGACCGGGGCCTCACCATCGCAGCCGTCACCGGCGCCGCGATCTTCGGCGCCGGCGCGGAGGCGATGGCCGGCGTGCTCCGGCGCGCGCTCGCACTCGGTGCGCCGCTGGTGGCCGGCGTACTGGCCCGAGAAATCGATTGCCCATGGAGCGATCAGCTGGCTGCGCTGAGCGCCGCGACGTCGCTGGCCAAGGCGCTCAACGTCACGCTCGCCGTTCGCAACGCGCCGGGCACCTTTGCCGCCAGCACGCACGACTGCAAGCGCGTCAGCAAGGAAGCCGACTCCGCATGGCTGCGATTTGGACCCGAGCCGCGCGCGTTCGAGGCGACTAGCGATCCAGCGGAACTGGCCACCAACACCGTTCTACTGTGGAGCAACGTCGGGGACGCGACGGAGCGCTCGGTGGACGACGTGATTCGCGGTTTTTCGGAGTTTCGGGGCCACCTCGTGCTCGACGAACCGTCCGGCGATGCGAACGTCGCGGCCATGCGCGGCGCGATGCGATCGTGGCGGATCGCACTGGCCGCAATCGAGCACAACCGAGCGTAACGCCACGCGTGCGGCTGGGAGAACGCTTCGAAAGCGAGATTCGCGAGCAGCCCGCCGTCTGGTGCCGGCTCGCCGAATCCGGCAATGCGGCCAAGCTCGCGCAGGCGATTGCCGATCGCGATGTCGTGCTGCTCGGAAGCGGCAGCTCGCTGTTTGCCGCGCAAATAGGCGCGTTCGCGCTGCGTCGCCGGGGAGTGCGCGCGCACGCGCTCGCCGCGACCGAAGCGCCGCTCGACGGCCGCGCGTATCGCGACGCAGCGGTGATCGCGTGTTCGCAAAGCGGAGAATCCGACGATCTGCTCCACGCGCTCGACGCGTTGCGTCCCCGGACGCTGGTCGCGCTGACCAATCGCGCCGATTCGACGCTGGGAGAGCGCGCCTCGACGGTGATCGACGTTGGCGCGGGGACCGAACTCGCCGTGCCGGCGAGCAAGAGCGTCAGCGCTACCGTCGCAACGCTGCTGTGGGCGGCCGATTGCTTCGGGCCCGAGCCGAACGGCCGCGCGCACGCGCTGGTGGCGACGGCGCAGCGCGTTGCCGAGTGGCTCGACGGACCCGCGGTCGAGGCGGTTCGCCAAGCCGCGCAGCAGATCGCGCGGCAACGCAGCGTCATCGTCGTGGGCGCGGGCTACGGATTACCGATCGCGCACGAAGCCGCGTTGAAGATGAAGGAAGCCAGCTACGTCCACGCCGAGGGATTCGCGGCCGGCGAGTTCCTCCACGGAAGCGCCGCAATTCTCGATCCGGCCTGCACGATCGTTGGGATCGTTGACGACCTTTCGCGGCACGTCGTCGAACGCCCGATGCGCGCCGCGGCCCGCGCCGGCAGTCCGTGCTACGTCCTAGGCGCAGGGCTGGGGGACGTTCCCTTACTCGGCCCCGAGAGCGATGACGGCGGCTTTGGCGCGCTGGCGTGGCTGGTTGCCGCGCAAACGATTGCGCTCTTCGTCGGTCGCGCGCGCGGTGTCGATAGCGACGCCCCGCGCGGCCAATCGAAAGTGCTCCTCGACGAAGTCGATGAGCACTCGACCGCACGTAGCGTCTTCCGCACCTGGTAATCGAACCCGCGTCTCGCAGGTGGGTGCGGCCCGGGCGCCGGTCCAGCAGGCTTCAAACCCAAGCCAGCCCGTCGTATCCGGAGCTGATGCTCCCTAGGTGTCCATATCGGCTCGGCACCTAAGCACGGTGCGCGCTATGCGCAGTCGAGCCCCTCTACCGTACCACCGGGGTCAAGGGCTTGATTTTCACCCCCGTCCGTGCTAGCAGGTTGCTAGGAGCCTGTAGGGTTATGGCGATTTTTGGATCCGGCGCCGAATTTTGTTCGGAGACGAGGCGCGAAGAGGGAGCGAAGCCGTAGCTTCGTGACTGATGAGCAACGAAGTATTCGGGCAAAAGGCGGCACGGAGACGGAAATATGCCATAACCCTACAGGCTCCTAG
>JBDTDR010000004.1:0-7885 GCA_039922955.1 Candidatus Tumulicola sp. | reverse complement strand
GTGATGCCACTCGACGATCGTATGCGGTATTAGCTAACCTTTCGGCTAGTTATCCCCCATTAAGAGGTAGGTTGACTACGTGTTACTCACCCGTCTGCCACTAAGTATTGCTACTTCGTTCGACTTGCATGTGTTAGGCACGCCGCCAGCGTTAGTCCTGAGCCAGGATCAAACTCTCCATAAAAAACTCTATGGAGCCTTGAAAGTGGCTCTAAAATTCGCGTAGTGTTTTCAGACTCGACCGCGACATCGAGTCGCCGCGACATAGCCCGACCCTTGTCAGGCTGAGCTACGTCGAAACCAGAATTGTACGTTCTCGCGATTCTCAAAAGACATTGCCAGTTTTGACCTTGTCTTAGAGGTCGGAGACCCACAGACTTATGCGCTGCTGCACTGTTCAGTTTTCAAGGAGCGAACCCAAAGCCAACCGAGGCACTCCCACGCGGATCTTATCGACCGCGTTTTGCGCCCGGCGGCTAGAGTCACGACGGCTATCATATCGCCGGGCTCTAAGCGTGTCAAGGAAAGCTTCGAAGTATTTTCCGCGGTCCGACGAAGGTCGGCCGCAGCGCCGGCGCGCTGACCCCCGGGCTCGGGGCGGCCGTCTCTCCCTTCAACGCATCGGACCGCACGATCGTTTCACTCGCCCACCGATTTAAGCGGCCTCTTGCCGGCTACGAGTTCGGCCATTCGGCCGAGGAAAAACGGCCGCTTGGGACCAGGGGCTCGCCTGGCAGCCGCTACATCTTGCGCGAGATGGATTTTGCCTGCAGGAAGAGCAGCAGGTAGTCGGGACCGCCAGCCTTGCTGTCGGTGCC
This sequence comes from Candidatus Tumulicola sp., assembly GCA_039922955.1. GTDB lineage: Bacteria > Vulcanimicrobiota > Vulcanimicrobiia > Vulcanimicrobiales > Vulcanimicrobiaceae > Tumulicola. The sequence goes on along the minus strand of JBDTDR010000004.1, from coordinate 7,067 downwards.
CGACATGTTGAAACCGCCAAACGGATGCGCCCCGACCATGGCCCCGGTGCTCTTGCGGTTGAAGTACAGGTTGCCCACGAAAAAATCTTCGCGCGCACGCTGCATTTTTTTCTCGTCGCTTGTATAGAGCGAACCGGTCAAACCAAACTCCGTATTATTGGCGATCGCCATCGCATCGTCGAAGTCTTTGGCCTTGATTACCGCCAGCACGGGACCGAATATCTCTTCTTGCGAGATCGCCGCATCCGGAGAAACGTCCGCGATCACCGTCGGCTCGAGGAAAAACCCGACGTCGCCGACGCGCTTGCCGCCGGCGATCAGCCGCCCTTCCTTCTTGCCTTTCTCGATATACGCGCGGATCGAGTCGAGCGCGCCTTGGTTCACGACGGGGCCCATGTAGTTTTTGGGATCCGTCGGGTCGCCAATCGTGATCTTCGCGACGCGCGCCGCAAGCTTTTCTACGAATTCGTCGTAGATTTTTTCTACCACGATCGCGCGCGAACACGCCGAACACTTCTGCCCCTGAAACCCGAACGCCGAGACCACGACGCCCTCGACCGCGGCGGCGACGTCGGCGTCGGCCGCGACGACGATCGAATCTTTCCCGCCCATCTCGGCGACGACGCGTTTGATCCACCGCTGTCCCGGCTGCGGCGTGGCGGCCAGCGCGTTGATGTGCAGGCCGACTTCCTTGGACCCCGTGAATGAAATAAAACGAATCAGCGGATGAGACACGATCAGATCGCCGATCACGCTGCCCGAGCCGGGGACGAAGTTCACGACGCCGGGCGGGATGCCGGCCTCGTGCAGGAGGTCCACGAACCACGCGGCCACGATCGCCGAATCGCTCGACGGCTTGAGGACGACGGTGTTCCCGGTAACGATCGCGGCGGCAGTCATGCCGGCCATAATCGCACCGGCGAAGTTCCAGGGCGGAATAACCGCGCCGACGCCGAGCGGAATGTAAATCATCTCGTTGCGTTCGCCTTCGAGCGGTACGACCGAGTGCGGTTGCGCGTATCGCAACGCCTCGCGCGCGTAGAACTCCAGAAAATCGATCGCCTCGGCGATGTCGCCGTCGGCCTCGCTCCAGCTCTTACCGACTTCGTACACGAGCAGCGCGTCGTATTCGAAGCGCCGGGCGCGCAACAGCGCCGCAGCTTTAAGAATGCGTGCGACGCGATCTTGCGGCAACACCCGCTTCCATGACTCGAAGGCCCGCGCGGCCGCCTCGACCGCCTCAGCGGCTTGCTCTTTGGATGCCGAACTCGTCAGGCCGACGATCTCGTCGGGATTGGCGGGGTTGAGGGACCGGATCTGCTTCTCGGTCGCGATCGGCTTGCCGTCGATGACCAGCGGATAGTGCTTTCCGAATTCCCGCTTCACCGAAGCCAGCGCCGCCCGCATTGCGGCCGCGTCGCCGGGATCCGCGAAAGTCTTGACGATTTCGTTTTTGAAGGGCGCGATGCGCTCGAAGGTGCCGGTCATACCCCCATACTACGCGGAACCGCGTCCCCAGGCCCTGCCACTTATTCGCTAGCGGGCAACGAGCGCCCATGGGAGAATTACGCGCTATGGCGTACGACATCGCGATCGTGGGCGGCGGAATCGTCGGCCTGGCGACGGGCCGCGAGATCCTGGCTCGACATCCGCATCTCAAGCTCATCGTCCTCGAGAAGGACGACGTCCTAGCCACCCAGCAGACCGGCCACAACAGCGGCGTCATTCACTCGGGAATCTATTACACGCCGGGCTCCCTCAAGGCAAAACTTTGCGTTGAAGGGCGCAAATCGCTGTGGGAATACTGCGACGCCAAGGGGATCCCGTATAAAAACGTCGGCAAGCTGATCGTCGCGACCGAGGAGGCCGAACTCCCGCTGCTCGATGACCTCTACGGCCGCGGTCTCGCCAACGGCATCGAGAACTTGCAGATCGTCGATGCCAAGGGTATCGCCGAGCGCGAGCCGCACTGCCGCGGCATCAAGGCGATTTACTCGCCGGTCACCGGGATCGTCGACTACGGCGAGGTCGCTCGCGGCTTTGGGCAAGACGTGCTGGCCGCCGGCGGCACGATCGAAACGGGTCACGAAGTGACCGCAATCCAACGGAAGGGACCGACGTCGATCGTGCGCGCGAAGCGAGGCGACGTCGAGGCCAAGTACGTCATCACGTGCGGCGGTTTGCAAGCCGACCGGCTGGCGAAAATGACCGGCGGCAAATCGGATCCGAAGATCGTACCGTTCCGCGGCGATTACCTGATTCTGCGGCCGGAGAAGCGCTATCTGGTCAAGGGAAATATCTATCCCGTGCCCGATCCGGCTTTTCCGTTCCTCGGCGTCCACTTCACGCCGCGCATGAACGGCGATATCTGGCTGGGACCCAACGCGGTGCTGGCATTCGCCCGCGAAGGGTACAAGTTCACGACCATCCGGCCGCGCGACCTCGCGGAAACGCTAACCTACTCCGGGTTCATCAAAATGGCCGGCAAATATCTCTCGACCGGCCTGGGCGAAATGTATCGCGACGTCGTGCGCGGCGCTTACGTCAAAGCGCTCCAACGCTACATCCCCGAACTCACCGTACGCGATACGCTCCCGGGGCCGTCGGGCGTGCGCGCGCAAGCGATGATGGCCGACGGCGCGCTGGTCGACGATTTTGTTTTCGACGGCGACGCGGGCGTCGTACACGTGCGCAACGCACCGTCCCCGGCAGCCACGTCGTCCCTAGCCATCGGACGATTCATCGCCGACGATGCCGACCGGCGCTTCGAACTCGGCACGACCCCCCCGGCGACGCCGGCGCGCAAGGCATTCTTGTGACGCAGTTGCTGGCCGTCGTCGCGGCGGCGTTTTTCCTTGGAATCGGTCTAGCCGGGGAACCGCTCAACCCGATGCGCGCGCTCGTCGCCGGAATCATTTTAACGGCTGCCGCGATCCTGCTCGGATGGAAGGCGTCTCCGTTGGTCACCTTCGTGGTGGCGTTTCTCGGCGTTGCGCTGACGTGCTTTCTGCAGCACGGCGAGGTCTATCCGGGCACCGGCGTCGTTGCGCTGGGTTTGGGCGCGCTCGGAGCGTCGTCGTTCGGACGGCGAACGGCACCGGCCGTTATCGCCGGGATCGGCGTCCTGGTCGGCACGGGTATGTTTCTCTTACTGTGAGGGTTCCGGGCTACTTGACCAGTTCGATGAGCGATAGCTCGGCCGCGTCGCCGGAACGAACGCGCATCTTGGTAATGCGCGTGTACCCCCCGGTTCGTCCCTTGAGCCCGGGGGCGATCTGCTCGACTAGCTTCTTGACGACCGCCGGCTCGGTGATGAACTCGGCCAGGTTCCGGCGCGCGGCGAGATCGCCGGCCATCGCCACGGTGATCAACCGCTCGATGACGGGGCTGATTTCTTTGGCTTTCGTCGAGGTCGTTTCCATTTTTTCGTGCTTGAAAAACGACGTCGCGAGATTTCGCAGGAGGGCCTTGCGATGACCGTCAGTGCGCGAAAGGCGCTTATACGCGATTTGATGCGGCATGATGCTTTGACGCTACGCTAGGCGCAGCGAAAGCCCCCTCTCTAAGAGTACCTGTTTGATTTCGTCCAGCGACTTCTTGCCGAAGTTTCGCATCTTCATGATTTCGTCTTCGGTGAGGTCGAGCAGTTCGGATACCTTCGAAATGCCGGCCCGCTTGAGGCAATTGAACGAACGCACCGATAGGTTGAGCGTCTCGACCGGAATGTCCCATTCGTTCGGAGGCGCCTCGGGCAGCGGCTCGGAACGATTCGTGAACGAGACGAAAAGGTCCAGCTGGTCCTGCATGAGGTTGCCGGCCTTGGACAGCGCTTCGTCGGGCGTGATCGATCCATTGGTCTCGATTTCGATCGTCAGGCGATCGAAATCTACGCTTTGACCGACGCGCGTGTCGTCGACGGTAAAGTTGACCTTACGGATCGGTGAAAAGATTGAGTCCAGCGGAATCAGGCCGATCATGTGCTCGATGTTGCGTTGCTTGTCCGCCATGACGTAACCGCGACCCATTTCGATGCCGATCTCCATGGAAAGCTTTGCGTCCCTGGACGACAGCGTCGCGAGCCGGTAGTTCGGGTCGAGTATTTCGACGTCGGCATCCGATGCGATATCGGCCGCCGTGACGTCGCGCGCCCCGCTGACGCTCAGGGTGAGCACCTTCGGCTCGTCGGTGCTCAACTTTACCGGCAGGCCCTTGAGGTTGAGCATCAGTGCGATCGTATCTTCGACCATTCCGGGAATCGTCGAGAACTCGTGCAGCACGCCGTCGATCTTCATGTACGTGACCGCAGCACCGGGAATGGAGCTGAGCAAAATGCGACGCAGCGCGTTTCCGAGGGTGATGCCGAAACCGCGCTCGAGCGGCTCGATGATGAACTTTGCATAATTTTCGCGACGCTCGCGAACGTCGATGGTTGCGCCTGCGGGCGTCTCCAACATGGTCATGGTGGATTTCTTGTGTCCTTTGTCGCCGTTTACGTTATCCGCCGAAACCGATCCCGACGATCGTACGCCTAACGGCCGCGATGAGTTATTTGACTAGCGAGAATAATATTCGACGATCAGTTGTTCGTCGACGGGAGTGTCGATTTGTTCGCGCGACGGAAGCTGCACGACTTTGCCCGTCTTGTCCTGATCGTTCCATTCCAGCCACTCGGGCGGCCGGCGGGTGCCGGCAACTTCGAGATTCGAGGCGAAAACGGGAGATTTAAGACTCCGCTCCCCGATCGAAATAGCGTCGCCTGGTTTCACGATGAACGACGGAATGTTGACGATGCGGCCGTTCACGCGGAAGTGGCGATGGGTGACGAGCTGGCGCGCCTGGGCGCGGCTGCCGGCCAGATTCATGCGATAGACGACGTTGTCCAGGCGGCGCTCGAGCAACGACAGGAACGTGCGCCCGGTCTGCCCGGGCACGCGCGCGGCTTCGCGGAAGTAATTTTTGAACTGCGTCTCGTGCACGCCGTAGTAACGGCGCATCTTCTGCTTCTCACGCAGTTGCCGCCCGTATTCGGAAACTTTCGTTCGCGATTTTCCGGTGGTCTTCTGGCCCGGTGCCGTGCCGCGGCGCTCGACGGCGCATTTTTTCGACAGGCAGCGGTCGCCCTTGAGGAACAACTTGATTTTTTCGCCGGTTTTGCTGGCCGCGGTTTCGCGACGGCAGAGACGGCAAACGGGTCCCGTGTAACGCGACATACTCTCTCCGGATTAAACGCGGCGCCGCTTAGGCGGGCGGCAGCCGTTGTGTGGAATCGGGGTGACGTCCTTGATCATCGTGATCTCGAGGCCGGCGGCTTGCAACGAGCGAATCGCCGCTTCGCGTCCCGCTCCCGGGCCTTTGACCAGCACTTCGGTGGATTTCATGCCGTGATCCATGGCCTTGCGAGCCGCGGCCTCGGCGGCCATCTGCGCGGCGAACGGCGTGGACTTCTTCGAGCCCTTAAAGCCTAAGTTCCCGGCGGACGCCCACGACACCACGTTTCCGTGCGGATCGCTGATCGTGACGATCGTGTTATTGAAGGACGCGTGCACGTGCGTAACGCCCGACTGAATGTTCTTGACTTCGCGCTTGCGGCGCGTCTTGGGTTGCTTCTTCGCAGCCAAACGAAATCTCCGCGGAATTTTTCCTTCCCCGAACGACGGGGTGTCGTCGCCTCGACCCTTTTCGGAGGATCTGTTGCCATGAACGCGCGGCGAGGGCGTTCAATTCCGATGCTCCCTGTTTAGGAGCCGGGGTGGACTTGCCGCGTGCGCCGGAGAGAGGGCGCCACAAGCCGTCATTTTACCTCAGACCGGCCCCCAGCGCAAGGCCCGGCTTTGGGCCGGGCCTTGCTTGCTTCGGAGGCCGGGATGGTTTTAGAACTTCACCCCGAGGCCGGCGAACGGACCGCTGGCGGTCGAGCCAATCGGCGCATTGGTCTTGTTGGTCAGGCTGTCGCCCATCCAACCAGCTTCGATAAAGATCGGGCTGTTTCCGATCACGTAGGCACCACCGATTTGGTACTTGTACATATTGTACGCCAGCGAGAGTGACCCGGGCGTAAGGCCTGGCTGCCCAGTAATGGACCTGGGAAACTCATCGTTGGAGAAGTTGCCCTTGATACTGGGGTAGTACCAGAAGCTCCCGAAGAACGAGAGTGGAACGTTGAGGTCCGGCAGCTTCTCGATGCCGAATCCGACCCCGTTCATGGGCGGATAACCGTAGTTTTCCCAACGCCAGAGATACCCGACCCCGATGTACACACGCGGGTTGAATACGCGAATGCCGAGGCGAGCGTCGACGTCAGTATCCCGCGCCGAGAAGGCTGGGACGAAGGTCTGATACCCGCCGCCGATACCCCTGACGAAGCACTGGGGATCGATCGAGCTCACGGTCGAGGAGCTTCCGCAGTTATGCGGGTAGCCGTACTGTTCGAACGACCCTTCGACCATCCACGGGATGTTCAACGCGTCGAACTCGAACGCCCCGCGGACCGCATACGAACTCGTCCCGGTGTTGCCCGGACTGAACTCGTTGTAGACCTTCGGAGAGATGATGTAGTCACCCGCGACAAACAGGTCTTTGTACGGCGCCGCAACCGGAGCCGGCGTTGGCGTCGGCGGCGGCGTGGCTGGAGCCATCGTCGGTTCTGGCGGCGGCGGCGTCGCGGGCAGGTACCGGACGACGACGACGCGCTGTCTGTTGCCTACCCACAGAACGTACGCCCCCATGCCTTCCGAAATAACGCGGACCGGCACGAGCACGTTGCCCTGGTACATGATCGGCGGTACGTCCAGCGGACGCGCTTCACCGTTTATCATCACTTCCGCCTTGCCGACGGTCACTTTGATCTCGGACCCGGGCTTGCTGACCGTAGCGGTCTGGCTGCCGGCGTCGTACGACACGGTCGCACCCATCTGCTCGAACATCGAGCGCAACGGGATGAGCAGCGTGCCGTTCTTCACCAACGCGGAAAGAACGCGCCCTTGCTTGAGGACGTCCGGCTTCGAGTAGACGTGATGGTCGTTATAGAGAATCGGAATTTGGCCCGACGGCGGAGTTCCGAAGTTCGC
>JBDTDR010000003.1:0-6262 GCA_039922955.1 Candidatus Tumulicola sp. | reverse complement strand
CGTGAGATTTATTGAAGCCGTAGCCGGCAAACGGTTCGATGAACTTGAAGATCTCTTCCGCCAGGGCGCCGTCGATGCGCGACGTTTCCATGGCTCCACGAACGAACTTGTCGCGATAGACGGGAATCTTCTCCTTCTGCTTCTTTCCCATGACCTTGCGCAGTTCGTCGGCCTCGCCCATCGTGAAGCCCGCGACGTCCCGAGCGATCTGCATGACCTGCTCTTGATAGCACGCGATGCCGTAGGTTTCCGACAGGATCGGCTCGAGTTTTGCGTGCAGATAATTGGGTTTGCGCCGGCCGCGCTTGATCGCGATAAAGTCGGGAATCCAGTCCATCGGACCGGGGCGGTAGAGCGCCACCAGGGCGATGATGTCTTCGAACCGCGAAGGCCGCAGTTCGGTGCAAACGCGCTTCATGCCATCGGACTCGAGCTGAAAGACGCCCATCGTCTCGCCGCGGCCAAGCATTTCGTAGGTTTTGGCGTCGTCGATCGGAATCTTTACCAGGTCGAACGCCGGATCGACGGTGCGGCGGATTTCCTTGACGGCGTTGTCCATGACCGTCAAGTTCCGCAGGCCTAGGAAGTCCATTTTGAGCAAGCCGATCTTCTCGACCCACTCCATGTCGTATTGCGTGTTGACACCGCCGTCATTGAAGCGTACGAGCGGCGCGTAGTCGATCAGCGGCCCGGCCGAAATGACGACCCCCGCGGCGTGCGTGCCGGCATTGCGCGCCAAACCTTCAATCTCTTTGGCGGTGTCGAGCAGCTTGCGAATCTCCGGGCGCAGGTTGTAGAGCGTCTTGAGCTCGGTAAGCTGGTCGATCGCATCGGAAATCGAGAGGCCGCCCGGCCCCGACGGAATGAGTTTCGCCACCCGGTCGACATCGGGCAAGGGCACGCCCAACGCACGGCCCGCGTCGCGAATCGCCGCCCGGGCCGCCATGGTGCCGAACGTCACGATCTGCGCGACGCGATCCTTCCCGTATTTTCGGGTGACGTATTCGATGACTTCGTCGCGTCGTTCGACGCAGAAATCCGTGTCGATGTCGGGCATCGAAATTCGATCGGGGTTCAAAAAGCGCTCGAAGAACAGGTTGAAGCGCAGCGGATCGAGATCGGTGATCTGCAGGCAGTAGGCGACCAGCGAGCCGACCGCCGAACCGCGACCCGGACCGACCGGAATGCCGTTGTCGCGAGCGTACTTGATAAAATCCCAGACGATCAAAAAGTACGACGCGAAACCCATCTTCGTGATGACGCCTATTTCGTATTCGAATCGCTCGCGCACGGCCGGATCGGCCCGCAGGCGTTCCGCGCCGTAGCGCGCGACCAATCCCGCCTCGCAAATCTCGCGCAAAAACTCGTCATCGCTCTTTTCGCGAGCCCCGTCCACCTGCGGCACCGGATACTCGGGCAGATGGAAGATCTTCTCAGGGATGCGAATGTCGACGCGTTCGGCGATCTTGACCGTGTTTTCGCAGGCTTCCGGGAGGTCGCTCCAGAGCGCGTACATTTCGTCGGGTGACTTCACGTAGAACGCATCCGAGTAGAACTTCATGCGGCTCGTGTCCGACACGGTTTTACCCGTTCCGATGCAGAGCAGCACGTCGTGGGCCGGAGCGTCCTTCCGGTCGAGATAGTGCGAGTCGTTGGTGGCCACGATCGGTACGCCGAGTTCGCGCGCGACCCGCACGAGGCCGGTGTTGATGACGTCCTCTTCGGGCATCCCGTGACGCATGACCTCGATGTAAAAGCGATCGCCGAAGATTTCGACGTAGGTCTTCGCGTTCTTGAGGGCCGTCGCGTAGTCGTTCTTAAGCAACGGCGCTGCGACGAGTCCCGACATGCAGCCGGACAGAACGATCAGCCCGTCGTGGTGCTGCGCCAGCAAGTCGAGGTCGATGCGCGGCTTGTAGTAGTAGCCTTCCAGGAAGCCCTTCGAAACCAGCGCCGTGAGGTTCCGGTAGCCGACCAAATCGGCCGCCAGCAGGGTCACGTGGGCTTCCTCGCGGACGGTTCGGTCGAAGCGGCCGCGCGGCGCGACGTACGCCTCGCAGCCGATGATCGGGGTCAGTCGCACGTCGCGGGCGGCGTAGTAGAACTCCATGGCGCCGTACATGACGCCATGGTCGGTCAAGGCCACCCCCGGCCCTCCGTTCTCGGCGGCTCGGCGGCAAAGCTGATCGACCCGGCAGGCTCCGTCGAGGAGCGAATATTCCGAGTGCACGTGAAGGTGGACGAACTGATTCAAGCGGGTTTCCTATAGCGCCGAAGTTGCCAAGCTGCGCCGCCGAGCCGAACCCCTTCGCGCACGCCCGGCGAGTTCTTCGGGCTTGGGCTGGGGCTCCCCCGGGGGCTCGGGCGCTCGGCCTCACTAAAGTCATGGGGTTCGCCCGCACGCGCGAATAGTATAGGGTAGCAGAGGTTTGCGGTCGTTCGAAAAGGGTCAGATTTGATTAAACACGATGTAGTCGTCATTGGCGGCGGCCTGGCGGGCATGCGCGCCGCGGTCGAAGCCGCGGAAGGCGGAGCCGACGTGGCCATCGTTTCCAAAATGCATCCGGTCCGGAGCCATTCGGGCGCCGCGCAGGGCGGCATCAACGCCGCCCTCGGAAACCGCGAAGAGGATTCCACGAAGGCCCACACCTTCGACACGGTCAAGGGCTCGGACTACCTCGGCGATCAGGACGCGGTGGCGGCGATGTGCGACGACGCGCCCAAGCAGATCATCTGGCTGGAGCACCGAGGCTGCATTTTTTCGCGCTTGCCCGACGGCCGGCTCGCGCAGCGTCCATTCGGCGGCGCCGGAACCCCGCGCACCTGCTATTCGGCCGACGTTACGGGGTTGGTCATTCTGCACACGCTGTGGGAACAGCTCGAGCGCTTCGGAGTCAAGGTCTACGAAGAATATTTCTGCACGGCGCTGGCCATCGAAGACGGCGTCGGCTCCGGGGTGGTCGCGTACAATATGCGCAACGGCGAGCTCGAGCTGGTTACGGCGAAGGCGACGATCTTCGCGACCGGCGGTGCGGGGCGCATGTACCTCAAAACCACCAACGGATACGCATCGACCGCCGACGGCGTGGGGATCGCCTACAAAGCCGGGCTCCCTCTGATGGACATGGAGTTCATGCAGTTCCATCCGACGACGCTGAAGGAAAACGGCGTCTTGATGACCGAGGGAGCGCGCGGCGAAGGTGCCTACCTTCTCAACGCCGAGGGCGAGCGCTTCATGTTCAAGTACGCCCCCAACAAGGGCGAGCTGGCATCGCGCGACGTCGTTTCGCGCGCCGAATGGACCGAGATCCTCGAAGGCCGCGGCGTCGACGGATGCGTGCTGCTCGACATGCGCCATCTGGGGCGCGAAAAAATTCTCGAGCGCTTGCCGCAGATTCGCGAGCTCGCGATCGATGCGACCGGAAAGGATGCGGTCAACGAACCGATTCCGATTCTTCCGGGCGCGCACTACACGATGGGCGGAATCGAAACCGACAAGTGGGGCGCCACCCGCGTGCCCGGCGTGTATGCAGCCGGTGAATGCGCCTGCGTTAGCGTCCACGGAGCCAACCGGCTAGGCGGCAACTCGCTGCTCGAGACGATCGTCTTCGGCGCCCGGTCGGCGACCCACGCGCTGGGCTACATCAAAAACCTCGGCGACGCAAAGCCTTCGGAACGGACGCTCAAACAGGAGCGGGATCGGCTTGCCGAACTCTTGTCCCGCACGAGCGGAACGCGCGCGCCCCAGCTGCGCCGCGCCATGAACGAGACCATGAGCGCGAACACCTTCATCTTCCGTGAAGAGAAGGGGCTCGCCAAGGCGGTCGACGATCTGACGCGCGTTCGCCAGGACTTCGACGCCGGCGTCTACGTCATGGATAAGTCCCCGACGTTCAACACCGATCTGGTGGGGACGCTGGAGACCGACTACCTGATCGACGCATCGCTGGCACTGGCGACCTGCGCTCAGGCCCGGACCGAATCCCGCGGTGCCCAGGCGCGCACCGATTATCCCGAACGCGACGACGCAAACTGGCTCAAACACACCCTGGCGTGGCGGCAAGCCGACGGCCCTCCGCGGCTCGACTACTCGCGCACGGTGACGATCACCGAGTTCGACCCGCAAGTGAGAACGTACTAAGACATGGCCAAGATCACCCTCGACATCTTCCGATTCGACGAAGCGACCGACGTCGTTCCGCATCGCGACGCCGTCACCGTGGACATCCCGGAGACGACCACCGTCCTCGACGCGCTCGAAACCGCCAAAGCGGAGATTGACGGTTCGATCAGTTTTCGGCGTTCTTGCCGCTCCGCCATTTGCGGCTCGTGTTCGATGAACATCAACGGCGTAACCGGCTTGGCGTGCAAGACCCCGTGCAACGCCGTCATGAACCGCGACAACGTCGTCGTCGTCGATCCGATGCCGAACTTCCAGCCGATGAAGGATCTGGTCGTGCATATGGATCCCTTCTGGGACAAATACGCGCGTCTCAAGCCATACCTTCAGCCGGCCGACGCCGACTCGAGCCACGAACGCGAGCGGCGCGTTTCACCCGACGATATGAAGAAGCTCGTCGCCGTCGCCAACTGCATCATGTGCGCCACCTGTTACGCGCTCTGCCCGGTGGTGAGCGTCGACCCGGCCTTTGCCGGGCCGGCCGCGATCGCGTATGCCTACCGATTTATCGAAGACGTGCGCGACGGCGAGCGTAAAGAGCGGATCGCCCAAATCAGCGAGGACTATCTCTGGCTCTGCGCCCACTGCTACGCGTGTTCGTATTGTCCCAAGCACGTCGACCCGCACGACCGCATCATCGACGTCAAACGCGCCGCGATCAACGACCGCGTGATGGTGGGCGAGCGCGGTCCGCGCCACGCCTTGGTCGTGAGCAAGACGATCAAACAGACCGGAATGCTCGCCGAGACCGAAGTCATCCAAGGTACGATCGGGCGCTTCAACATCCGCGGGCTCTTGAAGGTCGCGCCGCTCGGCCTGCGGATGGCCGCCAAGGGCAAGATGCCGCCGCCGTTTCTCAAGCCGATTCCCAAGGTCGACGAAGTCCGCACGATATTCGATGCGCTGGAGGTTCCCATCAGCTAATGAGCACCACCCTTCTTCCCGAAGATCTTCCACTGGACGCGCATACGCGCACGCATTCCGCCGAAACCCGCCGCTACGGATTCTTTCCGGGCTGCGTCGCCAAGGAATCGTGCAAGGAGCTTTTCAACTCGACGATGCTGCTGGCCGACAAGCTCGGCATCGAGCTGATCGAGCTGACCGCGGCCTCATGCTGCGGCGCTTCGGTGGTCAACGACGTCAATCGCGACGTCGCGCGGGTTCTCAACGCGCGCACCTACGCCCAGGCCGAAGCCCTTGGCCTGGACGACGTGATCACGATTTGCTCGACGTGCACCGGTCACATGCGCGCCGCCAACAAGGAGCTTCTCGAGAGCGAAGAGCGCCTGGATCATGCCAACTCGATACTCGGAAAGTTTGGAGCGAAGTACGCGGGAAAGGTGACCGTTCGCCACCTTCTGTGGCTGCTGATCGACGACATCGGTCTGGATACGCTGCGCTCGATGGTCGTGCACCCGCTCAACGGCCTCAAGGTCGCGCCGTTCTACGGCTGCCACATCATCCGGCCCGAGAGCGTCAACGGATGGGAATCGGCGCGCAACCCGCACTCGCTTGAAGACGTCATCGAGGCGCTCGGCGGCGAGGCGGTGGACTACGCCGGCAAAACCCGCTGCTGCGGATTCCACATCCAGCTGGAAAAGGAGAACGTTGCCGCCGACATGGTCGGCCAGAACATGCGGATGGCCAAAGAACGCGGCGCCGAAGCAGTCATCACGCCGTGTCCGCTCTGCCACCTGGCGCTCGACGGGTATCAGGCCGATTCGGCAGCGCGCTGGGGGCGCACCGATCTGCCGACGTTCCATCTGCCGCAACTGGTTGCGTTCGCGCTGGGCGTCTCGCCCGAAAAGCTCGGCCTGAACAAACATCTCATCGATCCGCGCAACATTCTGGTCGAGCGCGAACTGATCTCCTAACAACCCGTTAAAAGAAACCGCCCTCGGCGACTTCTTGCCGGAGGGCGGTTTTGAGTTTCTTGCGGTTGTAGCGTTTGATCGATTCGTGCGCGCCGGCCGGGCGAAGATTGGTCGCCGGACCCAACCGCGGCACGAGCTTTTGCGGCTTTCGCCGCCGGCGTTTTTTCATGGTCGCTTCCTCCGGCCGACATCATACCACGCCCCTGCG
>JBDTDR010000002.1:0-8783 GCA_039922955.1 Candidatus Tumulicola sp. | reverse complement strand
GGCGGCCGCCGTTGACGAGGGATCGAGCACCGGACGATAGAGCGCGGCGTAAAACGCCACGGCGTCGACGAGCACAAAGAGGAGAAATCCGGCAACGAAAGCATTCCTAAATCTGGGCACGTCGGCGATGCTGTTCGCGCGCAAGGCCGGCCGTTCCCAGCCGGCCCGGAAGGCGCGAATCGCGGGGAACCCGTAGTCTCGTACCTATGCTGACCCACCGTTACGTTGACGCCGAGCGCGAGGGCGATATCGTCGTCCTCACGATGAACCGGGCTGAGCGGCGCAACGCGCTCTCGCTCGAGATGATGCGCGAACTCGACGATGCGCTCGCCGCCGCCGCACGCGAGCCCGGCGCGCGCGTCGTGATTTTGCGCGGCGAGGGACCGGCGTTTTCGGCCGGGCACGATCTTCGCGAGCTGCTGGACCGCGACGCCGACACGTATCGCACGATTTTTGATGCGTGCGTGGCGCTCATGGCGCGGCTCGTGTCGGTTCCGCAGCCGGTGATTGCCGAGGTGGCCGGGGTCGCGACGGCGGCCGGATGCCAGCTCGTGGCGGCTTGCGACCTCGCGGTAGCCTCCACCCAGGCGACGTTCGCCACGCCCGGGGTGCGCATCGGGCTGTTCTGCAGCACGCCGATGGTCGCGCTGACGCGCGCCATCGGCCGCAAGCGCGCGATGGAGATGCTGCTCACCGGGGAGCCGATCGACGCCGCGACCGCGTGCGCCTGGGGGCTCGTCAATCGCGTGGTGCCGCCCGAACGGCTGCACGCGGAAACGCTGGCGCTGGCCGGGAAGATTGCGTCGGCGAGCCGCACCGTCGTGGGCCTCGGCAAAGCGGCCTTTTACGCTCAAATCGATCTCGACGTGACCGCCGCGTACGCCCACGCCAAAGAAGTCATGACGAGCAACGCGCTCGAGAGCGACGCTCGCGAAGGCATCGGCGCGTTCCTCGAGAAGCGCCCGCCGGCGTGGCGGCATTGACAAGGGCCGTCTTTTGTGGTTACTCTAAGCGAAATTGGTCCCACCCCGCTCGGATCTGGGCTATGAGCGGTGTGCTTGCGTCATCAAACGTCGCCCACACCCGGTATGTGTGAACCCGACAAAAAGGGACTAGCGCATACGCGACGGCAGGGGGGCTCGCCTAAGGCGGGTCCTCTTGTTTTTCCGGAGGCCCTCTCCATGGAGGGAACGGCGGGCCTCGGCCGCCGACGGTCGAAAAGGGCGCCTTCGTGATGTCCTTGCAGCCTCGCACCCGCTATGCCGCGATCGTCTTAGTCGTTGCCCTCTTGGCGTCGCTGGCGGTGGGATTCTTCCGGCTCCGCACGGAGTCGCACGCCCGGCGCGTCGAAATCGCGATGGACTACCAAGACTTCGCAGCCTTGGCGCGTGCCTACAACTACAATCCGGCGGCCTTTCTGATCGCGCTGCGGAGGGCCGGGCTCACGTCGCTGGCCGTCACCGAAGAACTCGGAGCGAACGTCGGGGATGACGGGAAGGCGTCCGTCACGACCGGTGCGGCGCTGATCAATCAAGCCCGCATCTCGCCGATCCGCGATCCGCTGCTCGCCGCCCTCGTCGCGAAAAAGCGCATCGACGCCGGGGCGGTGTATTTGCTCGTCTCAGACTCATCCGACTACGATCGCTATCGCACCGCGCTGGGGTTGCACTTTGGGCCGAAAAGCGTTCGCATACTGCGCGCGACGCAGCCGTGGATCGTCGAAGTGCGCACCCAAATCGATTACTTCAACGCCACTGGGCTCGGCATTCCCACCGATCAGATCGAACTCGCGCGAAGGCTCGGGCTTCTGCTGATTCCGCGGTTTCAAAACGACGAACGTTTCACGGCGCCGCAGATCGAAGCGACCTTTAACGACGTCCTGCGTTACGATCCGAAGGTTTCGACCGTCATGTTCTTCGGATTGCGCAACCAGGTAATGGGGTATCCGGATCACGTGCCGGATGCGGCCGGTGTGTTCGAACGGCACGCCTTCAATTTCGGTTCGATCGAGACGTACGACGCGAGCCAAGTTCAGAAGGGCAACGACGAGCTCGCGCGGCTCATTCCGGGGCGCACCGTTCGCGTGCAGGCGATCGCGAAAACCGAGCTGGACAAGATCAAGCTCGACGTCGCGGTCGCGCGCTACGTGCTGGGCGTTCGCGAGCGCAACGTTCGGGTCGTCTATCTTCGGACTTGGGATCATCAGGACGGCGACCTCTCGATCGAGCGGACGAACGCCGAACTCGTCGCAGCGATCGCCGGCCAACTCAAAGCCGACGGCTTTCGCTTAGGGCGTGCCACCCCGATTCCGCTGTATCGCGGCAACAATCGGGCGTTGGTCGGCGTGGCGGCACTAGCGGTCCCGTCAATGCTCGTCCTGTTGCTCGATTTCTTCGGCTGGTACCGGCGCCGCTGGGCGGCGGCCGCGTACGGGCTGACCGTAATGGTGTACGCCGGCGGTGTTTTTGCGCATCACGACATGGCGGCGCGGTCGGTCATCGCCCTGGCCGCGGCGCTGCTCTTCGCAACGGCGGCCTTTCTGGTGCTGATTCCGGCCTTCGGCGAGCTGCCCGCGCCCCGCACCAACGCGCAGCTGCTTCGCGGCCTCGGATGGACGTTGGCCGCCGTCGGCGTCGCGCTGCTGGGCGCGCTCGTCGTCGTCGGCGTCATGAGTTCGCCGCTGGCAATGGAGGAAATCGAACGCTTCCGCGGCGTGAAGCTCGTGCTCGTTCTTCCGCCGCTGATCGCACTGATACTCTACGTCTTCGACCGGCGCTACGGGTCGGGTGTGGAACGTCCCAAGGACGTGTTCTTATCGCCCGTTTTGACCTATCAACTTCTCGCCGGGGTCGTCATCGTCGCGGCCGCCGCGCTGCTCGTGATGCGCAGCGGCAACGACAGCGACATATCGCCGTCCCAACTCGAGTTGACGCTGCGGCACGTGCTGACCAACGTGCTGAGCGTCCGTCCCCGCTTCAAGGAGTTTCTCGTCGGTTTCCCCTGCATGATGCTCGTCCCGGCGCTGATCGCCGCTCACCGGCGCGCGATCGGCTGGCTGCTGGCTTTAGGCATCGGCGTCGGCCTCGGCGACGTGATCGATACCTTCTCGCATCTGCACACGCCGCTGACCGTCTCGCTGCTGCGCATCTTTAACGGGCTCGTCGTCGGCATTGCGATCGGCGCCGTGGTCGTGTGGATCTACCGGGCGCAGATCGCGACGCGCTTCCCCGCGTCGCGTTGAAGGGAAGCGATGCGCGTGCTGCTGTCGGGCTATTACGGCTTTGGAAACCTCGGTGACGAGGCGCTGCTCGAGGTGATCGTCAGCCGGATACGCGCGCGCTTCCCAAACGTCGATATCGAAGTGCTGTCGGCAACTCCGGGCCTGACCGCCGCGGCGTTTAACGTCGAAGCGTCCTCGCGTTGGGAGTGGCGGGCCGTACGCGACGCCATCCGCCGGGCCGACGTGGTGGTTTCGGGCGGGGGCGGTCTCCTCCAAAATTCCACCAGCCTCCGAAGCCTGCTGTACTACGGCGGCATCGTGCGCGAGGCGATCCGCACCAAGCGCCGCACGATGATCTTCGCGCAGTCGATCGGCCCGCTCGACCGCTTGGGACGCTTCCTCGTGCGGCGGTTCTGCAAAGGCGTTCGCCGCGCAACCGTGCGCGATGAACGTTCGCGCGAACTTCTGCACGCGTTGGTGCCCAACACGCCGATCGAGCGCACGGCCGACCCGGTGTTCCTCTACGATCTGCCCGTTTCCGACGCCGACCTGTCGGGCGAGGGCCTGGGGCCGGAAAGCGGCCCCTACGCGATCGTGAGCGTGCGCAAGATCCCGGCGTTCAAAGACGGCGCGGCCGTGGTCGCCAGCGCGGTCGACCGGCTCGCACGCGAGCATGGCGTGCGCGTCGCATTTTTGCCGTTGGGCGGCGCGGGCGACGCCGAAGTCTCGACCGAGATCATTCGCGCCTGCGCGTCGGCGCCGGTGCTGCTGCCCGAGCGTTCGCTCGCGAAGGCCGCCGCCGCCCTGCGCGGTGCGCGGGTCGTAATCGGCATGCGTCTGCACGCGCTGGTTTTTGCCGCGCGTTTTGGCGTGCCGTTCCTGGCGGTCCCGTACGATCCCAAAGTGGCGGCGCTGTGCGACGAGTTGGCGTATCCGCTCGAATCGCTGTGGACGCCCGGCACTCGCCGGCCCGACGACGCGACCGTGGACGCCCTCGTCGACCGCCTGATGTCGCAGCACGACGCGCTCGCGGCCCACCTGAGGCAACAAATCGCAGCCGTACGCGCCTCGGCGGAACGCAACTTCGACGTTTTGGGCGAGCTGTTGCGGGATGACCGCCCCGCGCAGGGCGAAACCGGAAACGTCGAATGAGCGAAACCGAACGCCGTCGCGACTACCGCGACACCTTGAACCTGCCGAAGACCGCCTTCCCGATGAAGGCCGAGCTTCCCAAACGCGAGCCCGAGCGCGTCGCGTGGTGGACGGATCGTAAGACCTACGAGCGCCGCCTGCAGCGGAATGCGGGCAACGATCCTTGGATTCTTCACGACGGGCCGCCGTACGCAAACAACGACCTGCACATGGGCGGGTTCTTCAACATGGTCCTTAAGGACGTGTTCGTGAAGATCGCCTTGCTGGACGGGAAATACGCGAAGTTCGTGCCGGGGTGGGATATGCACGGCCTGCCGATCGAACTCGAGACGCTCAAACATTTAGGGATTAAAGACTTTCACGCGATCGATCCGCTCGAACTGCGCGAAAAATGCAAGGAACGCGCGCTTTTTTGGCTCGATCGCCAGCGCGAAACGCGGATCCGGATGGGAAACTTCGGCCTTTGGGAACGTCCCTATCGCACGATCGATCCGTCGTTCGAGGCTACGATCGTGGCCACGCTGGCCGATCTTGCCGAGAAGCAGCAGATCTATAAGGGCCTGCGTTCGACGCTGTGGTGCGTTCACGACGAAACGGCGCTCGCCGAAGCCGAGATCGAATACGAACAAAAAGTCTCGCCGTCGGTCTACGTTCGTTTTCGCGCGAGCGCGCAACAGGGCGAGGCCCTGCTCGCGCAGTTTGCGCGAGCCGGTGCCGCACCGGGGGCGGACCTTTCTCCGAAGCCCTTGGCGGTGCTCATCTGGACGACGACGCCGTGGACGCTGCCCGCCAACGTGGCCATCGCGCTGCAACCGGAGGCGACGTACGGGCTCTACGATCTGGGAAGCGAACGCCTCGTGCTCGCCGTGGCCCTCGCGCAACGGGCGCTCGGCGAGCGTTTTGCCGAAGCGAAACTCGTGGCGCGGGCCGCCGGCCGGGAGTTCGACGGACTGGCCGTCCGGCATCCCTTCATGGATCGCGATTCGCAGCTGGTGCTCGCCGACTACGTCGATCTCGAAACCGGCACGGGCGCCGTGCATACGGCCCCGGGTCACGGCGCCGACGACTTCGACACCGGAACAAAGTACAATCTTCCGATTCTCAACCCGGTCGACGCAACCGGCCGGTTCACCGCGGAAGCCGGGCCCTACGCCGGGTGGAACATTTTCGACGCTAACCCGAAGATCGTCGACGATCTGCGCGCGAGCGGGGCGCTATGGAGCGTGGAAGACTACGAGCACTCCTATCCGCACTGCTGGCGCTGTCACAACCCGGTGATTTTCCGCGCGACCGCGCAGTGGTTCATTGCGATGGATCAAAACCTCTTGCGGCAGCGGACGATCGACGCGATCGAGGGCGTCGAGTACACGCCGTCGTGGGGCAAGCTGCGCCAGCGCGCGATGATCGAAACGCACCCGGAGTGGTGCATATCCCGCCAGCGGACGTGGGGGACGCCGATCCCGGCGCTAACGTGCCAAGCCTGCAATCAGTCCGTGCTCGATCCGGGCGTTGCGCGGCTAGCCGCGAAGCGGTTCGCGGTGGCCGGCGCAGATGCGTGGTGGATCGATCCGGTCGAAACGTTTCTTCCGGCGCATTTCGCGTGCCCGAACTGCGGCGGCGCGCGGTTTGAAAAAGAAAAGAACATCGTCGACATCTGGTTCGAGTCGGGCGTGACCCATCTCGTCGTGCTCGGACACGAGGGGCTACCGTGGCCGAGCGACATGGTTCTCGAAGGCGGCGACCAATATCGCGGCTGGTTTCGAAGCTCGCTCATCACCGGCGTCGCGATCAAAGGTCGAGCGCCTTACCGGCACGTCGTAAAGAACGGTTGGGTCAACGACGAGCATGGCCGCGCGATGTCGAAATCGTCGGGCACCGGCATCGGCGCGCGCGACGCGATGGAGAAGTGGGGCGCCGACGTGTTGCGGCTCTGGATCGCTTCGGTCGAGTTCGTCGACGACGTGCGGTTCGGCCCGAACGTCGTCGAGCAGACCGGACGCGTCTATCGGAATCTGCGCAATCGCATCCGCTTCATGCTCTCCAACCTCGACGACCTGCACGCCTCCGACGTCGTTGCGCCCGAAGCGATGGCGCCGTTGGACCGTTTGGCGTGCGGCGTTACCGATGCATTCGTCGCTTCCGTGAAGCGTTCGTACCATCGGTTCGAGATTCACGATGCCTACCTGCGAATCGTCGAGTTCGAGAGTGCCATGTCGAGTTTGTACTTCGATGCGCTCAAGGACCCGCTGTATTCGCGCGCCGCCGGCGATCCGCGGAGGCGTAGCGCACAATCGGCCCTGCTATACGTGCTGGCGCGCTTCCTGACGGCGGTTGCACCGGTGCTCTCGTTCACGGCCGAGGAAGCGTGGCAAGCGCTTCCGGAAACGCTACGTGGCGATGCGGAAAGCATCTTCGACACGTCGTTCGATAGCGGTCACCTCAAGCCCGGCGTGCGCGCGGACGACGTGGAACTGTGGGAGCGGCTGCGGCTTCTGCGTGCCCGCGTAGCCGCCAGCGAAGCGCCCCGGGACTTCGAGGCCAAGGTGATTCTCGGCGTAACGCCCGGATCGTACGAGCGGCTATCCGCGCTGGGCGATACCGTGCGCGAAGCTTTAGTGGTGTCGCAGCTGGAAATGCATCCCGTAGCGGCTGCCGGCGAGGATGCCGACGACGTCGTGTCATTCGAACTCGTTCCGGCCGACGGCGAAAAATGCCGGCGGTGCTGGAAGTACCGCGCATTGGGCGCCGACCCGGCGCACCCGGAAATTTGCGCGGAATGTGCGGCGGTCGTAAACGGTCTAGGGATCGCGGGCGGCTAACACGCGCTCGCGGAAGGGCGCCCAGGTGCCTGCTTCGATCGCGTCGCGAGCTTCGCGAAGGAGGTCGTTAAGCAGGTAGACGTTGTGATACGAGAGCAGCCGCGGGCCGAGCATCTCCTTCGAGCGGAAGAGATGTGCCAAATAGGCGCGCGTAAACGTGCGGCACACGTAACAGTCGCAGCGCGGATCGACCGGCGAAAAGTCGGCGACGTACGCGGCATTGAAAATGTTGAAATGGTTCTCGCGGGTCATGGCTCGGCCGTTGCGCCCGCACCGGGTCGGATAGACGCAATCGAACAGGTCGATGCCGCAATCGACCGCTTCGATCACGTCGGCCACCGTGCCGACGCCCATCAGATAGCGCGGCTTGTCGCGCGGCAGCAACGCGGCGCCGTACCGCGCCATCCCGTACATGTCGGCGCGCGTTTCGCCGACCGACAGCCCGCCGATCGCGTACCCCGGAAAGTCGAGTGCTACGAGTTCGCGCGCGCTGCGCTCGCGCAGCTCGGCGTCGAGACCGCCTTGCACGATGGCGAAGACCGCCGTCGCGGCGGAGCTTCGAGCGGCGGCGCTGCGGCGCGCCCAATCGCTCGTCAACCGTACCGCCCGCTCGAGTTCGTCCCGGGTTGCGGGGAGCTTTACGCAAACGTCGAGCGCCATCGCGACGTCGGCCCCGATCGCCTCTTGAAACGCGACGACGTTCTCGGGCGTAAAGCGATGTTCGCTGCCGTCAAGGTGGGAGCGAAACGTTACGCCGCCGGCGTCGAGCCTGCGCCGCCCCTCGAGGCTGAAGACTTGGAAGCCGCCGGAGTCGGTGAGGATCGGACCCTCCCACGCCATGAAGCGGTGGAGGCCGCCGGCGGCTTCGATAACCTTGCGCCCGGGGCGCAGCCACAGGTGATACGTGTTTGCGAGCACGATCTGCGCGCGGGCCTCGCGTAGCTCGCGCGGCGTCAAGCCCTTGACCGTCGCGGCGGTGCCGACCGGCATAAAGCACGGCGTCTCTACCGCGCCGTGCGCGAGCGCGAGCGTTCCGCGCCGAGCGTCGCCGGCGGTGGCGGTTAGCGAGAAGATGCCGCCGCCGTGCGGCGCCGGTTCGGGGTGCCTACGCATCTCCGCGAAGCATCTCGCGCGCCCGAACGTATGGCTCGGGCGGGTCGACTTCGAACTGCATCGCCACGCCGGTCCGTGGATGAAGCAAGGCGAGGCGCCACGCGTGCAGCGCCTGACCGGGGAGGTCGAAGCGCGCTTCCGCACGCCCGTAGACCCGGTCGTTCACGATCGCGTGTCCCATCGCCGCCAGGTGTACGCGGATCTGATGCGTTCTGCCCGTTTCGAGACTGAACATGAGTTCGGCGTGTTTCGCAAACGCGTCGCGCACTTCGTAGTGCGTGACCGCGGGTTTGCCGCCGGCCACGATCGCGAACTTGAGCCGGTTGTTTGGATCGCGTCCGATGGATCCGTCGATCGTTCCGCGCCGATGCTCCGGAGTGCCGTGCACGAGCCCCAGATATTCGCGCTTGATTCGTCGCGCCTTCATCGCGATGCCGAGTGCGGAGAGGGCGGCATCGTTCTTGGCGACGACGAGTAGC
>JBDTDR010000001.1:0-13013 GCA_039922955.1 Candidatus Tumulicola sp. | reverse complement strand
AGGCCGGCGCCGGCCTCGCGAAGGGCCGCTTCGATCGTTGCGATCGCGGCCCTGGCTTGTTCGTAGGCGTCGGTCCCGGCGCCGACGGTGCCCGAAACGAAGATCAGTTCGCCGACGCGTACCGCTCGGGAATAGCCGACGCGTGCCTCCCACGGGCTTCCGCTCGAAATCAAATCGCGCGGTTTCGTTCGCGTCTCCGCGCTCACAGCGCTTTTACGGCCGACGTGAGTTCGTCGACCGAGGCTTTTGCGTCGCCGAAGAGCATCGACGCGTTGGGCATTTCGTATAGCGGGTTTTCGATGCCGGCGAAACCGGAGCGCATCGAACGCTTGAGCACGACGACGTTGGCCGCCTTATCGACGTCGAGAATCGGCATGCCGTAGATCGGCGAACTCGACACGTTGCGAGCGGCCGGGTTGGTGACGTCGTTGGCGCCGATGACCAGCGCGACGTCGGTCGTCGGAAACTCCGGATTGACGTCTTCCATGTCGAGCAGCTGGTTGTACGGAACGTTGGCTTCGGCGAGCAGCACGTTCATGTGTCCGGGCATGCGTCCGGCGACCGGGTGAATGGCGTACGCCACTTTCACGCCGCGCTTCTCCAGTTGATCGGCAAGCGCTTTTACGCTGTGCTGGGCCTGTGCCACCGCCATGCCGTAGCCGGGAACGAAGATGACCTTAGCGGCGTAAGCGAGCATGATGGCGACGTCGTCGGCGCCGGCGCTGCGAACTTGTTGCGGTCCGCTGCTTCCGGCCACGGTTTCGGTTCCGCCCGCAGCGCCGAACGCACCGAAGAGGACGTTGGTGAGCGGGCGATTCATCGCGCGTCCCATGAGGACGGTCAGCAGCGTGCCGCTCGCCCCGACCAGCGCGCCGCAGATGATCAGCAGCGTGCTCGAAAGCTCGAAGCCGGTAATTGCAACCGCCAGACCCGTGAACGAGTTGAGCAGCGAAATCACGACCGGCATGTCGGCGCCGCCGATCGGCAAGACGAAGAGCACCCCCAACAGCAGCGCCGCGGCCACCAGCGCGACGAAACCCCAGGCTGGCAAAAGGCCGAGCGTAACCACGAACCACGCTCCCAGCACGGCGATCCCCACCGCGACCAGCCCGTTTACGATCTGCTGTCCGGGGTAGGTCACCGGCCGTCCGGTCATCAGCTCTTGAAGTTTCAGAAACGCCACGATCGAGCCGGCGAAGCTGACCGCGCCGATGATCGCCGACAGTATCAGCGATACCGCGATCACGTCGTTCATGGCCACGGAACCGCCGCGCGTGACGTAAAACTCGACGACCGAAATCAAGGCCGCCGCGCCGCCGCCCGCACCGTTATAGAGTGCGACCATCTGCGGCATCGCCGTCATTTTGACTTTGAGCGCCGCGTAAACGCCGATGACGCCGCCGATGGCGATTCCGATCGCGATCGCCCACAACCCGACACCGAGCGTTTGAACGAGCACGGCGATCAGCGCGATGAGCATGCCGATCATCGCCAGGCGATTGCCGCGGCGTGCCGTTGCCGGCGAGTTGAGGTCGTGAAGCCCGTAAATGAACAGCCCGATAGCGACCAGATCCGCCAACGCGATCGCGAGCGAGGCTCCGTCGCTCACTTGCCGCCCTCTTTGCGGCGAAACATCTGCAGCATGCGTTCGGTGACGGCGAAGCCGCCGAACACGTTGATCGCGCCGAGCGTAACCGCGGCGATCGACAGTACCGTGAGGACCGGGCCATTCGCGCTCGCCCCAAAGAGCTGGGCAACGATCACGATCGCCCCGGCCAGCACGATGCCGTGAATGGCATTGGTGGCCGACATCAACGGCGTGTGCAGCATCGTCGGCACCTTCGAAATCACCTCAAACCCGACGAAAACCGCCAACACGAGGACGGTTAACAGGCTGATGTAGTGGGAGACGTCTGTCACGAGGCACTTCCTCCGATCAGTGCGTCACCGCGATACACGACGCAGGCGCCTTTGGCGACGTCGTCGTTCATGTCGACGGCCAGTTCTCCGTCTTTGAACCACGGCGACAGGAGCGCGTAGACGTTGCGCGAGTACAGCTGACTTGCGTTATGGGGCATCGTCGATGGAATATTCGTCGTTCCGACGATGGTGACGCCGTTGGGCGAGGTGACGATCTCGTCGGGCACCGTCAGCGCGCAGTTGCCGCCGGCCTCCGCCGCTAGATCGACGATCACGCTCCCGGGCCGCATCGCCGCGACGGCGTCGGCGCTCACCAGCACCGGCGCCTTCCGCCCGGGGATTAGCGCGGTCGTGATCGTGACGTCGTTGATGCCGATCTGCTCGACCATCCACGCGCGCTGGCGTTCCTGTTGTTCGGGCGTCAGCTCTTTGGCGTATCCGCCGGCACCTTCGGCGTCGCCCCCAAGGTCGAACTCCAAAAACGTCGCGCCCAGCGAATGCACCTGTTCTTTGACGGCCGCGCGCACGTCGTAGCCGCTCACCACGGCCCCGAGACGCCGGGCCGTCGCAATCGCCTGCAATCCGGCCACGCCGGCGCCCAGCACGAGCACCTTAGCCGGCGGAATCGTCCCGGCCGCGGTCGTCAGCATCGGGAAAAATTTCGGCAACGCGGCGGCGGCGAGCAGCACCGCCTTATATCCCGCGATGTTGCTCTGGGACGAGAGCGCGTCCATCGACTGGGCGCGCGTGATCCGTGGAATCATCTCCATCGCGAGCGCCGTCAGCCCGGCCGCAGCGAGTTCTCGCACGTAACCCGGATCCCCGAGGGGATTGAGGAAGCCCACGACGACCGTGCCGGGTTTCGCTCCGGCCACGACGTCGGCGCCCGGGCGTCCGACCGTAAGCACGACGCCGGCGTCACCGGCCAGGGTTCGCGCCTCGCCGTCGACCAGCGTCGCGCCGGCTCGTTCGTAGAGTTCGTCGGGAAACGCGGCGGCGGCGCCGGCACCGCGCTGCACGCGGACGGCGGCACCGGATTTTACGAGTTTAGCGACCGTTTCCGGTACGAGCGCAACCCGGCGCTCCTTTAAGGCGGATTCACGGGGAACGACGAGGATCATAGGCCTCCGTGATACGGCTCAAGCCGGCCGACTCCTTGACTACGCGCCGCGCGCCCGCGCACCGTCGGCATACTCACGGCGACCGTCACGCGATCGAGATCGCGTTGCGCAAAATGCCGATGCTTTCGATTTCCACCTCCATCACGTCGCCCGCCGCCAGAAACTCGGGCGGCATGCGGGCGAACCCAACGCCTTCCGGCGTTCCGGTTGCAATGACGTCACCGGGCAAAAGCGTCATGCCCCGGCTGAGTTCGGCGATCAAACGGGGAATCGAGAAGATCATCTGCCCGGTCGTGCTGCGTTGTTTTTCGACGCCGTTACGGCGAAATGCGATTTCCAGCGACTGCGCGTCGCCGATCTCGTCGGGCGAAACGATCCACGGCCCGAGCGGGCAGCAGTCGTCGAGGCTTTTACCTTTGAACCATTGACCGTGTTCGCGTTGAAGGTTCCGGGCGGTGACGTCGTTGAGCGCCGTGTAGCCGAAGACGACGTGGAGAGCCTCGGCTTCGCTGACGTTTTTGCACGTCGCGCCGATGACGACGGCGAGCTCCGCTTCAAAGTCGTATTCGCCGGAAAGGTCCGCCTGTAAGTGCAGGGTCGCTTCGGGCCCCACGATCGCCGTCGGCGCTTTGGTAAAAAATGTCGGAACGCTCGGAAGTCGCAGCTCGCGGCCGGCAGCGCGCGCTCCTTCCTTTGCGTGTCCGAGATAGTTCCGGCCGACGCAAAAAACGTTGCGAGCCGGACGAACCGGCGCTTCGAGCGTAACGCCGGCCAGCGGCACGGGGGCTTGCGACGAGTGCCGCGCGAGGCGTTCGGACGGCGCCAGCGCGATGAAGTCGCGCAGCGTGGGCGCGCAGAGGGAGCGAATTGCATCGCCTTCCAGCACCCCCGGCGCGCTCCGACCATCCGGCGTACGATACGTTACGTACCGCATCGGGTTTACGGGCGCGGCGACAGAACGGGCGCCGGGCTCGGTGACGAAGTCTTCTTTCCGGTAATTTGGTTGAGCGACGGCAGCTTGGCGTGCTCTGCCTGCTGCTGCTGCTTCTGCGCGGCCGCTGCTTCTTTCTTCGCGGTGTCGAGCATGACGTTAGCCGCGCCCTCCGCGTCGCCCCAGGTGCCGCCTTTCGAGACCAGCGCGATCCGGCGGTCCACGTGGTGCGTCTTGGGATCGTAGTCGTAGGTGACTTTGTACAAACCGACTTCGGCGGTTCCGTCGGCTTTTCGAATCCACATTTGAAGCGCGTTGCCGTACGTCTGGGCGTTAAAGGTGGCATACTTCGTGCCCCTTCCCGATTTGATGCGTACGACTTGCCCCTTCTTGTTCACCTCGACAACGTACTCCGCGTGGAGCTTTTCGTTCGGGAGTTTTGGCGGGGGGATGGTAACGGCATGCGGCGACGTGCTCGGTTTCGGCGTAGTTGCGGCCAACGCCGGCGCGCAGGTAGCAATCAATATCGTCGCGAGCGCGAAGGCCCACATGCGTGCGATCGTCATAGGTTCTCTCGTAGCGGAGTGAAGGCGTTCGTTAGTGCGACTTTTCGCGCACTGCCAGCGGGCCGGTTTTCCACGGCTTGCTCGTCCACACTTGCCCGCTTTACGCGCGTTCTAAGCGCCGACCTGCCCGCGTGAAGGGGCCCGCGACTCCGAGGCGGTCGTTGGCCGTCGGCGAAACTTCATACGGTGCTCTCTCGCACCCTGGTTTCATTTCTGCTCGTTTTGACACTGAGCGTCGTTCCCGTGCGCGCCGAGCGGCCGATCGTGGACCAGCACCGGCTCGACGCGTACTTTGCCCTGTTCGCCGCCGATTCCAACGCGCCGTGGAAGCCGACGACGGTTCGCTTGGACACCTATTCGAGCGCTCCGGTCCACTTCTCGGTCTATCCAGCCGATCCGGCGGACGTTTTGACCGCGGGATCCAACGCACGGCCGCGCGCCATTTCGACGCGCGGCCGTAGAGCCGTGGCGTCCTTCGACTTCACGCCCCCGGGCGGCTACCAATTTCAATCGAACGAAGTAGACGTGCAGCTCGGCGCGCGCGAAGGTTTCTTCGTCGTCGAAGCCCGGCGCGGTGACGTCGGCGAACAAGTGTGGATCAACCGCTCGCGCATCGGCCTGGTCTCCAAGGAAACTCCCGGCGAACTCGTCGTGTACGCAGCGGATCTTGGCACCGGCCGCGCTCTCGAACGCGCGCGCGTACAGTTCGTGGTAAACAACGCTTTCGCGACGCTGATGACGGACGCCCACGGCATCGTTCGTTGGGTACGTTCGCCGCGGCCGGTATTCGCGCTCGCGCAATGGGGAAGCAGCTATGCTTTTTTAAGCCTGCTGCCGCAAGCTCCGTTGCCGGGCACGATCGTCGGCGTGCGAACCGACTCGGCGGTCGTGCACGCGGGCGGAACCGTCCGCATCGTCGGGTTTGCGCGCAACCGGTTCGGCAACGTCTTGCGCCCGACCACCGGGAGCGCGACCGTATCGCTCCGCTTGGGTGCGACCGCGATCGGCCAGCAGCGCGTGCCGCTCGACGGCGGCGGCGCCTTCAGCGCGTCGTTTGCCTTGCCGCCGGGCGCCGCCGCCGGCGATTATGCCGTGCTGGCGCAAGCCGGTACGGGCATCGGCAGTGCGACCGTCCACGTCGACGCAAATGCCGGCGGCCTGTCGCTCGACGTCGCCGCACAGTGCAGCGGATCGTGCGATCCGGCGCGCGACGTCCCGGTGCTGATTCATTCCTCGGACGGCAACGCCGTCGTGCATCTCACCGTCGTGCGCTCGCCGCACGTCGACGTTGGATACGCGCCCGAAACGACGCCGTGGGCGACGACCATTTGGGTGGACCGATCGGTGCGGACCGGCGCGGACGGCACGGCGACGGTCCTGATCCCACATCCAAACGACGAACTCGGCTCGACCTACGGCGTGCGGGTGCAATCGAGCGGGGCCACGGCGGACACGCGGATCGTCGTGCCGACGGCGCGTGCGGCGATACGGCTGAAGCTCGATCGCGAAGAGCAGACGCTTGGAACGGCGATCGGATTCGACGTTTACGCCGATGAGGTGGCCACCGGGAAGCCGCTCGCCGGCGCAACCGTAACCGCGCGGCTCACCCACGGCGCGTCGGTTGCGCAGCAGTTCCTGACGCTCGACGCCGACGGCCACGCGCGCGGGAGTTTCACGTCGCCGCAGCTCGGGACGAATCTGATCTTCGCGAGCGTTGACGACTCCGGCCGAGCGACGGACGCCGCCGCCGTGCAAGTCGACGCGCGTGCCGCCGGCGCGGCGACCGCGGATCGAAGCAGCGAAAACGTGCGCGTCGCGTTGGATAAAGCCGTGTATCGCAGCGGCCAGGAGGTTGCGGTCGATGCCTCCGCACCGGGCTCGAGCGGCGACGCGCTGATCACGCTGGAGAGCGCCCTCGGCTGCGCGGCGTCGGTGGTGCCGACCAACGGCGGCCACGCCACCGCGCATTTCCGCGCGGTGAACGCAACCGGCGAGCTGCGCGTCGGTTCCGCCTTCGTCGCCGACGGCGCGATCGAGTGGGCGACGGTGGCCCTGGGATTGGAAGCGCCCGGCCGCCCGCAGCTCGTGTCGCTCGCACTGGATCGCGATGCCAGCTTCGCACCCGGCGAGGCGGCCAAGGTGTCCTTCCGCGGCGCGCCGGCCGGGCTTGGAACGCTGGTCGTGCGGATCAGTCGCGGCGAACCTTCCGGCAGCGCGCTCTTCGATTCCGCGCCGGCGCTGCTCGCGATCGGGGTTGCGGCGACGCAAACCAGCGCGCCCGCCGCCGTCACCTGGCATCCGTGGGTTGATTCGACCGGCAATCACGCGCAGGTCCTCGGTTTCGTCCGGCGGACGCAGCCGCCCCCGCAAAGCTCGCTCGCTCAAGCCGAGACGCGCGCCGTCTCGTGGAGCGTGGCGCGCGCGAGCGGGGACGCCGTTGCCGTGCAGATGCCCGCCGCGAGCGGACGCTACACGCTCTCGGTGCTCCGGATCTCCGACGACGGCAGCGTGAGCGCCGGTTCGTCGGACGTCGTGGTACGCTAAACTCCGATGAGCTTGATGCTGCTCGATACGTACGGCCTGGTGTACCGCGCCTTCTTCGCGCTGCCCGGCTTAACGACGACCAAAGGCGTGCCGATCAACGCGGCTTACGGCTTTACGATGATGCTCAACAAGATCGTCGCCGACGAAAAGCCCACCCACGTCATCGCCGCCTTCGACAAAGGCATGCCGGCGGACCGCGTCGCCCTCTACAAAGAGTACAAAGCCCAGCGAGTGGCGATGCCCGACGAGTTGCGCAGCCAATTCGCGCTGGTTCGACGCATTCTCGGCGCGCATCGCATTCCAATCGTCGAGATGGAAGGCCAGGAAGCCGACGACGTGATCGCAACGCTGGCGCGCCAAGCCGAAGACGCCGGCGAGCAAACGCTCGTCGTCACCGGCGACCTGGATTTGCTGCAGATCGTCGGCGAACGCACGACGGTTTTGACGACGCGCCGCGGCATTACCGATCTTGGGCGTTACGATCCGGCAGCCGTCCGCGAGCGCTTTGGGCTCGAACCGTCGCAACTTCCGGATTACCGCGGGCTCAAGGGCGATCCGTCCGACAATCTACCCGGAATTCCCGGAGTCGGTGAAAAGACGGCGACCAAACTTTTGCAGGCGGCGGGTTCGCTCGACGCGCTGGTGGCGGATCCCACTCGCGCCGGCAGTTCGAAGCTACAAAAGCTCATCGAAGATTATGGCGAGCTGGCCCGCTTGTGCCGCGCCGTTTCGATCGTTCGCCGCGACTTGCCGCTGCACGTCGATTGGGAAGCCAGCCGATACGAAGCGCCCGCCGACGGCGATCTCTATCAGCTCTACTCGGAACTCGAATTCAAGTCGCTGGTAGCCAAGCTTGCGCCGCCGGCCGATCTCCCACTTTTCGAGAACCAAGCAAAACTTGCGGGAACGTACCGCAGCTACGTCGCCGCGGTCGACCCGCCCGAGTTCGCGCGTCTCGGCGAAGAACTCCGCGCGCTTGCAAAGAACCGGCGCGTGGCTTTCGCCGTTGCGGACGATGCGGTCGGCGCGAGCGCGCAGCCGGGAACGGGAATCGAGTTCGCGGTCGGCGCACTCGCGCACGAACCGGTGCGCGACGCGCTGCGCGAACTCTTCGATGGCGACACCTCGACCGGCGCTTACGATGCGAAACGCGCGCTCCATCTCTTGCGCGAGAGCGGCGTTTCCAACGCGCGTTTTTCCGACGATGCCATGTTGGCGGCGCATCTGCTCGATCCCGCCCGCGGCTTTGCCGACATCGAAGATGCGGCAACCACGTACCTGGGGGCCGGGCTTCCCGCCGCGGCGAGCGCGCATGCCGACGCCGCCTGGCAGTTGATTGCCGCGACGCGCCCGCTCCTCGAAGAACGCGAACAGCTCCGTCTCTACGAGGAAGTCGAAGTCCCGCTCGCACCGGCGCTCGCGCACATGGAATCGGCCGGCGTTGCGATCGATCCGCGCGAGCTCGACGCGATCGGACGCGAGGTGGAAGAAGCGGCCGCGCGCCTGCAACAACACATTTTCGATTTCGCCGGCGAGGAGTTCAACATCGGCTCGCCCCAGCAGCTTGGGAAGATCCTCTTCGGCAGGCTCCAAATTCCCGGAGGAAAGAAAACCAAGACCGGTTGGGCGACCGGCGTCGAGGTGTTGCAAGGTTTGGCACGCGAGTACCCGATCTGCTCGCTGGTTCTGGATTGGCGCGAGGTCACGAAACTGAAGAACACTTACATCGACGTCATTCCGCAGCTGATCGACGCGCGCGACGGACGTTTACATACGGTTTTCAATCAGACGGTGACCGCGACCGGCCGGCTTTCTTCGACGAATCCGAACTTGCAGAACATCCCGGTCCGGGGCGAACTCGGCCGGCGGATCCGCCGCGCTTTCGTCGCCCGTGACGACGCCTACGTGCTCTTGGCGGCCGATTACAGCCAAATCGAGCTGCGCTTGATGGCGCATCTTTCGGGCGACCAAGCCATGCGCAGCGCCTTTGAGGAAGGCCAGGACATTCACGATTTCACCGCTCGGCAAATTTTCGGCGTCGCCGCCGGCGACCGCGTCGACGGCAACCAGCGGCGCATGGCCAAGAGCGTGAATTTTGGCTTGCTATACGGGATGTCGGACTTCGGGCTCGCGCAGCGCCTCGAAATCAGCCGTGCCGAGGCGAAGGAGATTACGGCCGCGTACTTCGCTCGCTTCCCGTCGGTTCGTGCCTACATCGAACGCACCATCGACGAAGGGCGGCGCAAAGGATACGTGTCGACCATTCTCGGGCGGCGCCGTTATATGCCGGGGCTCACGTCAGGAAATTACATGCTGCGCTCGGCCGCCGAACGCGAAGCCACCAACGCGCCGCTGCAAGGCAGCGCGGCCGACCTCATGAAGCTCGCGATGGTCCGAATCGAGCGCGCCCTCGCGGAGTCGGACTTCGACGCAACCATGCTTCTGCAAATTCACGACGAGCTAATTTTTGAAGTTCCGGCTACCCAACGCTACGCCGTGGCCGATCTCGTGCGCGACCACATGGTGCGGGCGATCCCGCTCTCGGTCCCGCTTGAGGTCACGCTCAAATCCGGTCGTAACTGGTACGACGTTGAAACCCTGCTCGAAGCGCAGGACGTGCGACGTGCTTAGCGCGCTCGTGGCGGCGGCCGGGTTCGCGTTCGCTACGGTCGCGGCTTCGAACGCTCAAACCGGACTGCCGGTGGTCGTGGTTCGGGCGCCCCAAGCCGACTTGCATCTCGAGGTGGCGCGCACGGAAACGGAGCGGGAGCGCGGTTTGATGGACCGCACGGGGCTTGCGCCGCATGCGGGGATGATTTTCGTCTTCGAACAAGACGGCCCGGTCGAATTTTGGATGAAGGATACGCTGGTGCCGCTGGACATGATCTTCGTCGCGCCCGACGGAACGGTTCGCAACGTCTACGCCCGCGTCGCAACGGTTTCGGCGAAACTTCCCGACGCCAGCGTTCCGCGCGAGGCCGGCGTGGCGAAGTACGTCATCGAACTCGCCGCCGGCGAAGCGGCGCGGGACGGAATCGCCCCGGGAATTCGGCTCGCGGTCCCCGACCTTCATGCCTGAGCTGCCGGAAGTCGAAACGATCGTGCGCGGTCTCGCTGAAACGATGGTCGGCAAGCAAATCGCCCGAGCCGACGTACGGCTTGCGAAGATCGCCGTGGCGCCTCCCGGCGTCGCGTTCGGCAGCGCGCTCGTCGGCGAGCGCATTGCCGGAGCCCGCCGCCGGGGCAAGTACGCGATCATCGAGCTGGGCTCGGGGAGAAGCCTGGTTACCAGTCTTCGGATGACCGGCCGGCTGGTGGTTCAGGCAGCCGCCGACACCGACTTTCCCGGCACCCACGTCGTGCTGTGGTTTTCCGACGGCACCCGGCTAAGCTTTGCCGACCTGCGGACGTTCGGGCGCATGCGGCTCGTCGAACCGGCCGAAGCATGGGATCGCGAGCTGGGCATCGAGCCGCTCTCGTCAGGCTTTACAGGCGAAGCCTTTATGGGTATGCTTGCGGGGCGGACGACGCCGATCAAGGCTTTGCTCCTCGATCAGCGGCGCATTGCGGGCATAGGAAACATCTATGCGTGCGAGGCGCTGTGGGAGGCCCGGATCCGTCCGAGCCGGCCCGCAAGGGCGTTGTCAAAGCCAGCGATTCGCCGGTTACGCGACGCCATAGTCGCCGTTTTGAAACGCGCAATAGCCTTACGCGGGACGAGCGTCGACGATTATGTGGATGCCGAGGGGCACCGGGGCGGATTCCAAAACGTCCTCTCGGCGTACGGCCGGCTCGGCCAACCCTGCGTACGATGCGGCGCTCCGATCGTGCGAACGGTTTTGGGCCAACGCGGAACCTGGTGGTGCCGCAAATGTCAACGGTGACGCTTGTAAAAAATATATAAGGTAAGGTAGGAATCTCAACATCTCTACGACTGAAATCGCTCCCGCTCACCCAGAAGAAGATCAGCTCGCGCTCGAACAGCAACTCTACGAAGAGTCGCTCAAGGTCCTCGACGAGGGCCAAGTTCTCACCGGCGTGATCGTTCAAAAAGACAAGGACGAACTACTGGTCGACGTCGGCGGTAAATCCGAGGGCGTACTTCCCTTCCGCGAGCTGTCCCTCGCCATCGATCCAAAGCTGCTCAAGGTCAACGACACCCTCGAAGTAATGATCCATCGCATCGACGATATGGATGGAACGCTGTTCCTATCCGAGCGTCGCGCGCGCGCCCTTAAGACGTGGGAAAAGGTGATCGAAGCACACGAGCACGACGAGGTAATCGAAGCCACCGTTACGCAGGTCGTCAAAGGCGGCGTGCTAGTCGATCTCGGGATGCGCGGCTTCGTGCCGGCGTCGCAGATCCGGCGTCAGCCGGTCGGCAATCTCGACGAACTCGTTGGCCAGCGCCTGCGGCTGAAGGTGATCGATCTCGATCATAAACGCCATCGCGTCGTGCTCTCGCAGCGGCTGGTGCTCGAGGAAGAGCTGCAGGCCAAGAAACAGGAGCTGCTCGATACGCTCGAAGTCGGGCAAATCCGCGAAGGGGTGGTCGTGCGACTCGCCGACTTCGGCGCTTTCGTGGATCTCGGCGGCATCGATGGTTTGATTCACAACAGCGAGCTCTCGTACGCGCGGATCAAACATCCCTCGGAAGTGGTCAAGATCGGCGACGCGGTGCAGGTCGAGATCATGAAGTTCGACTCCGACGCGAAGAAAGTCAGCCTTTCGCTCAAGCACGCGTTGCCCGACCCGTGGGACGAACACGCCGACAAGCTCTACGAGACCAACAAACTCACGGCGCAAGTCGTGAAGGTCACCCCCAACTACCTGTTGGTCGAAATCATCCCGGGCATCCTCGCGATGGTTCCGAAGGGGGAGTTCGATGCGACGGCTCAGTACAGCCCCGGTCAAGAAATCGAAGTGACGCTGCTCACCATTAACCACACCACGCGGCGCATCACGGCTTCGATCCAACACGTCGCCGACGTGCCCGCCGAAGAGATCGAACAGTTCGTCGTTCCGGAAATCGACGTCGTCGCAGCGGCGGACGCTCCCCCGGCCGAATCGCTCGCAGCCGAACAGCCGGCAGCCGCAAGGGCTCCGGAAGAGCCGTCGGACGCGCTCCCGACGGAGCCGCCAGCAGCGGAATAAGCCGCGCCGTGCGCGTGGGCCTGACGGGCGGAATCGGTGCCGGAAAAAGTGCGGTCGCAAAACTCTTCGAGACGTTCGGCGCGCTCGTGATCGACACCGACGCGCTCGCCCGCGAAGTGGTCGCGCGCGATGCCGGCGCTCTTGCCGAGATCGCGCGCGCTTGGCCGACGACCGTCCGAAACGGCGGCCTCGACCGAGCGGCGCTGGCGGAGATCGTTTTCGCCGATCCATCGGAGCGCGAGCGCCTCAACGCGATCCTTCATCCGCGCGTTCGCCGCCTTGCAGCGGAGCGCGAGGCGCGGGCTACGCCGGGGCAGCTCGTCGTGCACGTCGTGCCGCTGCTCTTCGAAACGAACTACGACGACCTGGTTGACGAATCCATCCTGGTCGTCGCTCCGGAACCGCAGCGGATCGCGCGCGTAGTCGCGCGCGACCACGTGGACGAAGCGCGCGTGCGCGCCCGCATCGGCGCTCAAGTCCCGCCCGAGCAAGCCCGCGCGCGTGCCGGGTACGTGATCGAAAACGACGGCGACCTTGAGGATCTGCGCGCGCGCGCCGCGGCGCTCTACGAGCGCCTGGCGGCGTCGTGATCCGACCCGGCCTTGCCGTCGGCCGCCGTCTGCCAGGGGCGCCCCGCTCCCTCCAGCCGTTCCTGGGAGATTCATAAGTTTACCGAGCGCTCGTATGGGAAAGGTAGTCCTGTACCCAATTAAAGCTCTACATGAGGTTTCACACACATGGCTACGCAAGAACCCGGGCAGTCCGGCGGCATGAGCG